>DASRSH010000193.1:0-3826 GCA_035656575.1 Opitutaceae bacterium | reverse complement strand
CCTCGAGGCGGCGCTGTGGGCCTACTACCTGGAGCGCGCCGGGGCCGTGCCCGAATTCCGCGCCGCCGCCGCCCGCGAAGGCCTCCAGCGAACCAGCATGCGCAATCTGGCCGAGCTGATCCTGCGCCTCTGGGGCCCGGTCCGCGCAAAACATTCCCGCAAAGCGACTAATGAAAATGCGAGCGGCATGGAACCTTTTGGCCGTCCGGACGTCTCCCCTTGATGTAATCTCTTCCGCTTAGCGGCTGAGATTTTGGGGTAAGTAAGAAAGCAAATGGCCGGTCGCTTAGGGGTAGGCGACCGGCCTGTTTTTTTTTCGGCCTGTTTTTTGCCAGCAAAGCTGGCAAAAAAACAGGCCGCCCGCCGAAGCAACGCGAAGGCGGGGCCCGCCCCTCCCCGCAAACAGAAGCGGCGTGACGCCGCTTCCACGGCCTACAACCCCGCCGCCCCCTTCACCTCATGAAAATCCTGCGGCGCCCCGGTCGGCGTGACGAGCCCGATGCGCACGACGAAGTCCCCAAAGTGCTCGCCCGGCCGGCGCTCGGTCGCGTACTGGCGCAGCAGGGGGCGCAGGAGAGGCACCAGTTCCGCCGCCGGCACCGATGACTTGTACAGCTCGTTCAGCCGCGATCCGTTGAAGGCCGCGCCCAGGTAGACGTTGTATTTGCCCGGAGCCTTTCCGACCATGCCGATCTCGGCCAGATAGGGCCGGCCGCAGCCGTTGGGGCAGCCGGTCATCCGCACGATGATCGCATCGTTGCGCAGGCCGGCCGCCTCCACTTCCGCTTCGAGCGCGGTGATCAATTCCGGCAGGTACCGCTCGCTCTCCGCCAGCGCGAGCCCGCAGGTCGGCAGCGCGACGCACGCCATCGAATGCAGGCGCAGGACCGAGGCGTGGTTGGCCGTGTCCAGCTTGTGGGCGGCGAGCACCGCGTCGATGGCGGCCCGGTCCTCCGGCGCCACGTCGGCGATGATCAGGTGCTGGTTCGGGGTCAGGCGGAAGTCGCCGCGGTGCACCCGGGCGATTTCGCGCAGCCCGGTCTTCATCGGATAATCGGGCGTGTCCTGCACGCGGCCGTTCTCGATGAAGAGCGTGTAGTTGAACCGCCCGCCCGCGGCGGGATTCCATCCGAACCGGTCGGCGGTGTGCGTGAATTCGAAGCGCCGCGGCGCGGACAGGCGATAGCCGATCCGGCGCTCGACCTCCTCGCGAAACCAGACCAGCCCGCGGTCGGCGATGGTGTACTTGAGCCGCGCATGCTTGCGGTCGGTCCGGTCGCCGAAGTCCCGCTGGGTCGTGATGACGGCGGTGGCGACGGCAAGGACCTGATCGGGGGTGCAAAAGGCCATCACGTCCGCGGCCCGCGGATAGGTCTCCACCTGGCCGTGGGTCATCCCCATGCCGCCGCCGACCAGCACGTCGAAGCCGGCCAGCCGGCCCTGCTCGTCCGCGATGGCGACGAAGCCGAGGTCGTGGGCGAAGACATCGACGTCGTTGCGCGGGGGGATGGCGAACACGATCTTGAACTTCCGGGGCAGATAAGTCTTGCCGTAGATCGGCTCCTCGGTCGGCTCGCCGCCGGCCACGAGCTCGTCCTCGAGGAAGATTTCGTGATAGGCGCGGGAGCGGGGCAGGAAGGCGTCGCTCACGGTCCGGGCGAGGGTCTGAACCTGCGCGTGCAGGTCGGCCTGGTCCGGATCCGGGCTGCACATCACGTTGCGATTGACGTCGCCGCAGGCGGCGATCGTGTCGAGCAGGACGCGGTTGATCTCCCGGATCGCAGGCCGCAGCCGGGACTTGATGACGCCGTGAAACTGAAACGACTGGCGGTTGGTGATCTTGAGGGTCCCGTTGCCGTGGGAATCGGCCAGGCCGTCCAGCGCCTGCCACTGCCGGGTCGTGCATATCCCGGCGGGCACCCGCACGCGGGCCATGAAGATGAAGGCCTTTTCCTTGCCCTCCTTGCGCCGCTGCGCGCGCAGGTCGCGGTCGTCCTGGCTGTAGACGCCGTGAAACTTCATCAGCTGGTTCGAGTCGTCCGGGACCGTGCCGCTGCTCGTATCCTCGAGGTCGGCGCGCACGCGGCCGCGCAGGTAATTGCTGTCCGCCTTGAGCTGCTCGTTCTTGTGCAGCGGCTGGGCGGTCGGTTCGGTAGGCGTCGTGCTCATGGCAGGGCGGTCAGTACAGGAATATGCGGGGTGAGGGCGGCCGCGAGCGCGGCTGGCACAAGCGGGTGCGCGCCAGCCAGCTCAGTGAAGAATAAGCGCCGGCCGGGAGCGGCCGCCGCGGCAATGCGCGCGAGATCGCCGTCCGGGCCGGCGTGGCGGCCGGGGGCCAGGAACAGCGGGGCGATGATGAGGGGCGAGGCTGCCTCTGCCGATCGGGCGGCGAGCGCAGGAAGCGCATCGGCCAAGAGGGGGCGATTGTGGGCGAAGGCGGGATCCGCCGGATCGGGCGTTTCCATCGAGGCCGCGGCGACCCCGGCGGCGCGGGATCCGAGGAGCTGCGCGGCGATGGCGACGGTCTCGTCGCGCACCGCTCCCGAAAAGGGCGAGGGGCCCCCGTGGTCGACGACCACGACCGTGGCGGAAGGGAGCCCCTGGGCTTGAATCACGTCATGCACCCGCTCGGCGACGATCCGGCCCAGCAGCGGCGGGGTGAGGCCGGCGGTAAACCGATAGGTGGCGCCGAGCGCGTCGAGATCGGAGCGTAGCGCGCCCGCGATCGCGCCTTGCGGGCTGATGAAGAACGGAACGAACAGGAACTCGCGCGCTCCGGCGGCGACTTGGGCGGGCACCCAGGTCTTGAGCACGGACGGCACGCTGGCATCGGGCAGCGCCGCGCGGTCGCTGTGCTTCCAGGAGACCGCGGCCACCCCGATTCCGGTCCGGCGGGAAATCTCCGCGGCCACCCGCCTCAGCAGTTGGTGGGGTTCGGCCGCCAGCGAGCCATTGTCGATCAGCGCGACCTTAACGGCCGCGGCCGCTTCGGCCAAGGGCTGGGGCCCGCCGGAGCCCTTCCCGGCAACGCGGGTCGCGAGTCCGGTCGTGCTCATGGGCTGTGCATCGCGCCCTCCGCCCCGGCGTGCTGCAACGCCGAAAACCAATTCAACCGCTCCGCGAATTGCGCCACGGGTCCGACGATGGCCAGGGCGGGAGAGGCGAACGACTCGGCGGCTGCCAAGCTCCCCAGCGTGGAGGCGGTGGCCACGAGCACGCGCTGCGCCGCCGGGTCGGCCGCGCACTCGACCAATGCGGCCGGGGTTTCTCCGGACAGGCCCGCGGCCGTGAGCCGCCCCAGGATCCCGGGCAGATTCCTCACGCCCATGTAAATGCACAGCGTGGCGTCCAGGCGCGCGTACGCTTCCCAGCGGATGTGCCCCTCGCCCTTGGCCGGGTCCTCGTGGCCGGTGAGGAAGACGACGGCGGAGCTGTGCGCGCGGTGGGTGAGGGGAATGCCCGCGTGGGAACCCGCGGCCAGCGCGGCGGTGATGCCCGGCACGATCGCGAACGGCACGCCGGCCGCATGCAGCGCCTCGGCCTCCTCGCCGCCGCGTCCGAAAACCAGCGGGTCCCCTCCCTTCAGCCGCACGACCACCCCGCTCCGCAGGCCGCGCTCGACCAGCAGGGCGTCGATCTCTTCCTGCGGCCGGCAGGGCTGCCCCGCGCGCTTGCCCACGGCGATGATTTCGGCGTCGGGGCGGGCCAGCGCCAGCACCTCCGCGCCGATCAGATGGTCGTGAATCACGACGTCGGCCGCCGCGACCAGGCGCGCCGCCCGGACCGTCAGCAGATCCGCCGGGCCCGGCCCCGCGCCAACCAGATA
>DASRSH010000192.1:0-9997 GCA_035656575.1 Opitutaceae bacterium | reverse complement strand
TAGCGGGTTTTCCAGTCGTCGAGCTTGTCCAGGTAGTAGCTGGGATCGTAGGGCGCCGTGTCCGGATCGAAAGCGGAGAGCGGGCGCGCCCGCTGCCAGTCGCTGGTGCGGCCCTTGGTCTTGGGCGTGATGTAGTAGGTGACGCGCTCGCCCATGCGCGGGCGCGGCGTGAGCTGCAGGGCGGCCTCGGCCGCGGCGCGGCGGGGTTTGCCGCCTCCGGCGATGAGGCGCTCGTAGGCGTCGGGGCTTTGGCTGAGCGTTTCGCTTCGGGCGAGCTCGGCCACGGGCAGGCTGCGACTGGAAATGCGCGCGCGGTAGCTCTGCCAGAGCGCCTCCGGCGACTCGGAGGCCGATCCGACCAGATAGCCCAGGAGCTGGTCCGTCAGCCGCTGCAGATACGGCTCCATCGCCCGGGAGCGAAACGCGCTCCCGCGGAGGGTGAGAGTCGTTCCATCGTAAAGGGCGTAGTTCTTCGCCTTGTAGCACACCATCGCCTCGTAGCTGCCGTCGTACTCCAGCTCGATGCCCGGCGGGAGGACGCCGGCAGCCAGATCGAGCAGCACCTCGGGCTGGCCGGCGTATTTTTCGGAACTGACGTAGATGCCGTCGGTGTCGGCTTCGAGCACCGTGCAGCCTTGCCGGGCGAACTCGTCGATCAGCGCCTGCAGCAGTTCGCGGCCGCGGCGGGTCACCTCCGCGGCGAGGTCGCCGTCGCCGAAGCGCGCGCCGGAAAAGCCCAGATAGCCGTAGAAGGAGTTGATCAGGATCTTGAAGGCGCTCTGCCGGGCCTGGGCCTCCGCCCGCTCCTCGGCCGCGGGCGCCGTTTTCGCCAGCGCCTTGTATTGCAGCCGGTACTCGCGCAGCGATCGCAGCAGCGGAATGAAGACGCCCAGGGTGTCGGTGCGCGGATTGCGGCCCATGGCGAGCAGCAGGCTTGGATACAGGGACGCCACATCGAAATGCAGCACATGGCGAAACACCCCCTCCCGAAAGCTGCGGGTGTATCCGCCTTCGAAGGGAGCGATCTCCGGCGGAACGGGGCAGGCTTGGCGCGCATGGTAGTAGGCCTCGAGAAAGAGCAGGTCGATCTTTGAGGTCTGGCCGCGCAGCGTGGCGTCCTGCAGCAGCAGGGGAAACGCGCGTGCCTGCTCGAAGTACGTCGGCAGCAGCAAATTGCCCAGGGCGCGGGCTTCGGCCAGCGGATCGTCCGAGCCCACGCCGAAGTACTCCGCCACGGAGCCGCGGGCATAGCCGCTCAATTCGCGGGCGGTGACGTCGTACACCTGCGCCAGAAGGTGCGTGTCGACAATCGCCCGGCCGGGCGCGTCGCAGCGGGTAAAGTCGATCCAGCGCTCGGCCGCCTTGAGCCGGCTGTTGCGGAACGCGGCCCGCTGGCCGAAGCGCCCCCACAGGCAGGGAACCCGGACTTGGCGGGCCCGCTCCCGCAGATGGTCGAGCTGGCCGGTGAACAGGCCGTGGCCTTCGATGACGTCGGGGTCCAGCTCCATCAGGAGGGCATTGAACCGGTAGAGGAGCGCCCGCTCCGTCTCGTCGGTCCGCTCCTCCAGGCGCAGATCATGCCGGCCGCCGGGGCCGGCCAGCAGGATCGAGCCGATGCGCCCGTCGTCGCCCGTCACGACTTCCAGCTGGCAGCGCCGCAGCTCGTGAAACGCCACCTCGCGGAACAGGCGCCATTTGCGCTGGAGGAGGAACTGGCTTTCCCAGGGGCGAATGACATCGATGGCGCCGTCGTCCCGCGCTCGCCGCACCAGCGATTCGAAGTGCTTGATCGTGTCGGCGTGGACGAGGTGGCGAAAGACGCCCTCGCCGCGCAAGGATTCGACGCTGAGCCCACTCGCCGCCGGATGCGGCGTCCCGCCGCTTCCACCGGCGCTGCGCGCCGCTTCCTCCCCGAGCCAGGCGAACGGGCGGAAGTCGAAGCTGACCTCGCGCCGCGGAACCGCCGGGCCGGCCGCCACCGCCGCGCGCGCGCGTCCCGCCCCATCGATCCAAAGCCCGCACAACGCCCCGGCATCCGCCGCCGACGGCGACGAGCTGTCCGCATCTCCCGCCCGCGGGCCCCCTTTGTCAGCCTGATGGGCTTCGCTCAGAAGGGCTTCACGTAGGCCATGGTCACTGCGAGAGCCGCGGCCAGGAGCGCCAGCGTCATCCACAGGCCGACGTGGGCGCGGCGGCGGAATCCGATGCCGGCCAGCGCCGAGATCAGGATCCAGCAGAGAATCTTGACCGCGATCCATCCGGCAAAGACGAAATTGAATTGCGCTTGCCACATCCGCAGGCCGGTCAGCAGCACCAGCAGGCTGGCGACGCCGCCCCAGGCCAGGGTCAGCTTTCGCTTGGCGGGATCCGCGGCGAAGGCGAAAAACGTGAAGCCGATCAGCATGAGCGCCGAGGCCACGTGAATTACGTGCAGTACGTCGAACTCAGAGGAGCTCATGAAAGCCGGAGGTAAGGAAAAATGACACCCCGCCTGTGCCGTGCGCCCAAAGGCTCAGGACCTTTTCATTTCTAGGTGGGCGCCTCCGTCGCATCGTTTGCTTTCCGATTTACGGCCTAGCAGCTTATGCGCCGGGTTCGGCTCCCGTAATATTTCAAAGGCAAAGAGCAGTTATTGAAGGCACCTCGAACACTGCAGGGTGTCGGCCCACCCTACGCGGGGCGCGGGCCGGCGTCAAGGTGCGCCGTCGTCGAGGCGGGAGATAATCAGCTCCTGCAGGGTGGCAAGGAACAAGTAGCACATGAAGGCCTTGCGCAAGTCTTCCGGAACGGTGTCCAGGTGGACGTCGCCCGACTCGAGGGCCTCGTCGCCCAGCCCTTTCAGCGGCCGTTCCCTCAGTCGCAGCCGCACGGCCGAACAGGAGCGGATCACCGCCTCAGCATTCGCGGCGTCGAAAGCGATCACCCCTTCATTGATGAACTCGTCGCCGAACAGGGCCATGAAGAGCTCCAGGTCTCCCCGCTGGCTGGTGAGGAGCTCGCTGCGCCACGCCTCGCTCAGATCGCTGTCGCTGCTGGGAACGGAGTCGCCGGGAATGGCGGGCGAGGACTGCAGCTCCCGGACCTGGCCTTTGATCACCTCCAGCAGAGGCACCACGACCGGCAGCACCAGCCTGACCTCAAAGGGCTTCATTCGGCTCCAGCACCGCGGTCAGGTGCCATTGCTGCAGCGTGAAGGCGTAGGCTTCGGCCTTCTCGCGCAGCCCGCTCCACACGACGGAGCGCCCCCGTTCGTGGACCTCCAGCATGTGCCGCCGGGCGGTGGCTTCGTCGAAGCCAAACACCCGCCGAAACACCAGGACGACATACGACATCAGATTGACGGGGTCGTTGAGCACCACCACCCGCCACAGCCCGTCCAGCCGCAGTTCCGTCGCGCTCACCGGCTGTTCGGTGGGCTGGGTCTGCGCCCGATGGGTGCGGGAAACGAGCTTCACGTTACCTTGGCGCCGCCGCCTGCGCGATCGCCGCCGCCAGTCGATCGCCCAGTTCGGCCACCGGCACTTTGGTCACTTCCTTGGCCGCCCGCCATTTCATTTCGACGATCCCCTCCTTGAGTCCTTTGGCGCCAATGGTTAGCCGCAGGGGAATCCCAATGAGGTCGGCATCCTTGAACTTTACGCCGGGACGCTCCTCCCGGTCGTCGATCAGCACGTCCGCCCCGGCGGCTTCCGCGGCGGCGCCGGCCGACCGCGCCAGCGCGATCGCCTCCTCGCTGCCCGGATCGAGGACGCAGACGAGGACGTGAAACGGGGCGATCGGCCAGGGCCAGATGATGCCGTCGGCATCATGGCTCTGCTCGATGCTGGCCTGCAGCGTGCGTGAGATCCCGATGCCGTAGCAGCCCATCCACATCAGGTGGCTCCGCTTCTGGTCATCCATGTAGGCCGCGCCGAATTTCTCCGAATACTTGGTGTCGAGCTTGAAGATGTGGCCCACTTCGATCGCCCGCCCGATGCGCAGGGGTTCGCCTGTCCGGGGATCGGGCTCCCCCGCGCGCACGCGCCGAAAGTCCCCGTAACGGACCGGCTCGAGATGAGCGGCGACATTCACCGACCGGAAATGGTACCCATCCTCGTTGGCGCCGGTGACGCCGTTGCCCACCAGGCGGATCGCATGGTCGGCGAAAATGCCCGCCAGCGCGCCGGGATTGCGCATCGAGCCCCGGACCGCCCCCAGGCTGCCCGGCTTGGCGCCCATGACCGGCTCGATCTCCTCCGGCGTGGCCGGCCGCCAGACGCCGAAGCCGAGGCTGCCCAGCTTCGCCTCTTCCAATTCGTCGCACCCGCGCAGGATGATGAGGAACGGCTTGCCGTCGCCCACGTAAACCAGAGTCTTGAGCTGGCGGTCGGCCGGAACGGAATGCGGAGGCGCCTCCAGCGCGGCGATCGTCACCACGCCGGGGGTGGCGAACCGCTCCGGCTCTCCCAGCGGCGCCGGATCCTTCCAATCGGCGGGCACGAGGGCGCTCACCGCCTTTTCCCGGTTGGCGGCGTAGCCGCTTTTCTCGCCGTACACCACGTCATCGTCGCCCACTTCGGCCGGGACCATGAACTCGTGCGAGAAATTGCCGCCCATCACCCCGGTGTCCGCCTCGACGGAAACGGCGCGCAGCCCGCAGCGGACAAAAAACGCCTCGTAGGCGCGCTTCATCGCCTGATAGCTGGCCACCGCGCCGGCGTCATCGCGGTCGAAGGAATAGCCGTCGAACATCACGAACTCGCGCGCGCGCATCAGCCCATAACGCGGGCGGATCTCGTTGCGGAACTTGGCCCCGATCTGGAAAAAATTCTTCGGCAGGTCCCGATAGCTGGTGATCTCATTCTTGACCAGCGGAGTGATCACTTCCTCGTGCGTCGGGCCGAGCACGAATTCCGGCTCGGCCGGGCGGCCCCGGACGGTGCCGGCGGAGGCCGAGTCGACCCGGTACATGATGTCGCGCGCCCGCGCCCAGCGCGGCCCCTGCTCCCAGAGCTCCGCGGGATGCACATGGGGCATCAGCAGCTCGATCGCGCCCGCCCGCTCCATTTCCTCGCGGCAGATCTGCTCGATCTTGCGCAGCACCCGGTGGCCGAGCGGCAAATAGGTGTAAAGGCCTCCGGCCAGCTTGCGCACCAGCCCGGCGCGGATGAGGAGCCGATGGGAGGCGATCTCGGCGTCGGCCGGGCTCTCCTTGAGCGTCGGAATGAAATAGCTCGACCAATACTTCATGGGAACGGGTTAAAAAAGACGCGTGCCATGGACCCGGCAATGAATTTCCATGACGCATGGCGCGCAAACCCTGGCCCATGCGGTGGATCGTGATCGCGATCATCGTCTTCATCGTGCCCTATACCTACCTGACGCTGCGCTATCGCAAGCCGACCTCCTTCGAGCCATACGAGGATGCCCGGGAGCGCGGGCGCATCGCCTCGGCCGGCTACAGCCGCATCACCCTGACGGTCCGCCGGGTGCCGGAGAGCCCGGGGCGCGCGCCGGCCCCCGACATCGCCGGCGTCGCGTCCGCCCCGGGCGGGCTGCCGGCGGATCTCGCGCGCGAGCTGCTGCAGGCTCCGGTCCTGCCGCAGGATATCGGCGCCGTCGCCGCGGCGCCGGCCGGCGACGCGGCCCACGATTACCGGGTCCGCTTTGACTGCGTCCTGCCCCGCCGGCCCGAATTATGGTCGGTGGGCTCCGCCCACCTGTACCACAAGGGGCGGAACCTGTACCTGGTGGTCGGCTTCGCGCCCCTGGCCGATGGACTGGTGCAGCGCATGCCGGAGGACCGCCTGGCGCTGGGCATTCCTCTCGCCTCGCTCGATCCCGGCTCGTACCGCGTCACCCTGATCGGGGTGCGAAGCTCGAAGACCTGGATGCTGCAAGTGCATTGACCCGCCGCTTCCCATGACTGAGAACAGCGACCGCTCGATGGATACTCTCAAGCCGACGGACCTGCGCGGCATTCTCAAATATGTCCCGCGGTTTCAGGGACAGATCTTCGTCATCGCGGTCGACGGCTCGATCGTCGCAGACGAGAACTTCGGCAATCTGCTCGTCGATGTCGCCGTCCTGCGCAGCCTCGGCATCCGCCTGGTGCTCGTGCACGGCATCAGCCGGCAGCTGGCCGAGCTCGCCGAACTGCGGGGCGTCGCCATCACCAATGCGGACGGCACCGGCCCGACGGACGCGGCCACCCTCGATCTGGCCATTCGCGCCGGCTCGCGCATTTCGCACGTGGTCCTGGAGGGGCTGACCCAGAATTCCCTCAAGGCCGTGATCACGAACGCGGTGCGCGCCCTGCCGATGGGGATCATCAAAGGGGTCGACCAGCAGTTCACCGGCAAGGTCGAGCGGATCGACAAGGAGCTGATCATCGAGCTGATTTCCCAGCAGGTGGTCCCCGTGGTGTCCCCCCTGGCCTTCGGCCCCGACGGCCGGACCTTGCGCGTCAATTCCGACCTGCTCGCCGCGGAGCTGGCGGAAGCCCTCCGGGCCACGAAGATCATCTTCCTGACACCCCAGCCCGGCCTGGAGATCGACGGTGAGGTTCGCCGGGAGATCGCCGTGGACGCGTTGCGCCAGCTCATTGCCGAACGCCCGCAGACGATCGCCGAGCCCGGCCTGAGCAAGGCGGTGCATGCGGTCAAGGCGATCGAGACCGGCACGCCCCGCGTCCATATCGTGGACGGGCGGATTTTCGACGGCCTGCTCACGGAAGTGTTCTCCAACGAGGGCGTGGGCTCCCTCGTGTACGGCAACGAATATCAGCAGATCCGCCGGGCGGCCAAGCGCGACGTCCGCACGATCTACAACCTCACCCGCCATGCCGTCCGGCGCGAGGAGCTGATGCACCGGACGCAGCAGGCGATCGAGAAAAACATCGACCAGTTCTTCGTCTTCGAGGTCGACGAGAACATCGTCGCCGTCGTGACGCTCTATTTCTACCCGGACAAGCCGGAGGTCGCGGAAATCGGCTCGCTTTACGTCGTGCCGTTCTATCACAACCGCGGCATCGGGCGGAAGATGGTCGAATACGCCTGCCTGCAGGCGAAGGAGCGCGGGGCGACGGTGGCCATCGCCCTGTCCACGCAAAGTTTCGGTTTCTTCACCAATTCCTGCGGTTTCGAGGAGACGGGCAAGGAAATCCTGCCCGAATCCCGCCTCAAAGTCTATGAGGAAAGCGGCCGCAATGCGAAGGTCCTGATGAAACCCTTGCTCGATAAAAGCGTCTAAGCTTCTTGTATGAATACAAGACCCTGCCAGTGGATGGTCGGGTTGCTAGCGCTGGCCGGAACCGCCCTGGCCGCCACCCCCGTGGCCCAAGAGCCGCTCAAGGCGTTCGGCTATCATAGCCAGCCCGTCTCGCATGCTTCCGGCGCGATCGTCACGGTCGCCCCGCGCCCCGCGAACCGACCCGTTGACGCGGACCAGTTCACCGCGGAGAATACCCAGCTCAGCGCGGAAGACCTCCGTTATCTGGAGCAACATGTGACCGCGCCCACGTCCGTGCTTCCGCATGGACTTTATACCCAGGAACTTCCCAGCGGAGCCCAGGTTACGGCCGCAGGCCCCTTCGCGCCGCCCATACCCGGAGATCCGCATTCCCAGCAAGCACGCTTTACATTGATCGGACTTACTTGGTGAATTCCAGGCTTGGACCTTAGATTCGCCTCCCGCACCGACATTGGGAGGCACCGCCTCCATAACGAGGACCGGTGCCTCATCGTCCCTGAGCGCAGCCTGTTCGGCGTAGCCGATGGAGTCGGCGGTCTTCCCGCCGGGGAAACCGCCTCGGCCCTTGCCTGCGACACGCTCGCTCGAACCCTGGAGGCGGCGGACGCGTTCGCACCGTCGACGCCCGCGGATCGGCTCGTCCGGGCGGTCCATCGCGCCCACGAAGCCGTGGTCGCCACGGGATGGCAGATCAGCCCGGCGACCGGCATCGCCACGACGCTGACGGTGGGGCAATTTGCGGACGGACATGTCCACATCGCCCACGTGGGCGACTCCCGCTGTTACGCGTGGCTGGATGGGACTTTTTGCCAGGTCACTCAGGATCATAGCGAGATGCACGCCCTGACCCGCTGCGTGGGCCAGCGCCAGGCGCTGACGATTGACGTCATCGATCGGCCGGTGGCGGCCGGGGACCGCTTTCTTTTCTGCACGGACGGGCTTTCCGGCGAGGTCTCGCCGGAGGAACTGGCGGTGCTGACGCGGCACGACGCGGAGCCCGAGGAGGTGCTCAAGAAGCTGGTGGGCATCGCGCTGGCCCGGGGGGGGCTGGACAACATTTCCGGCGTCCTGGTCTATGTCGGATAGACTTGAATCAAGGTCACCGAGGGGCTACCGGTGAGAAGCAATCCCATGGTGGCGAAAACCAGCACGAATTGGATCGTAGGGAAGCGGGTGGATCTGGCGGCGTTCATCGGCGGGGCCTTGGCCGGTTACGCCGTCTTTTTCATGCACGCGGGTCTCGGGTGGGACATGATGCTGATCTACATGCTCTTCATCACGTTCCTCGATACCCCTCACTTCTTCGGGACGTATTTGCGCACCTACCTGGATCGCAAGGAGTTTGCCGCGCGGCGCCCTCTCCTCCTTTGGAGCCTGCTTTGGCTCGGGGCGGGTCCCCTGATGCTTCTGATCTGCTACGGGCTGTTTTGCGGCGGGGCGAAGTATTACCTCCTCCCTTTCGAGATCTTCTACCTCGGCTTCAGCATCTGGGCGTATTGGCATGTGGTGCGGCAGCACTACGGCTTCATGCGCCTCTACCAGGGCAAGAACGGCGAGCGCAATCTGCCGTCGGCCCGCCAGGACGGCTATCTGATGCACCTGGGGCTCATGCTGCCTTTCGTGGTGTTCGCGCTCCGCCATCCCGAAGCCCGGGAGGCCTTCGGCCTGTCGCGCGAACTCCCGCCCTTTCCGCACTGGGAGTACTACGTGTTCGGGGCGGCCGTTCTCATCCTCTCCTACCTGATCGTGAGCTTCATTGCCCGCGAGTTCGCGCGCGTGCGGCGCGGCGAGCCGCTCAACGTGCCCAAGGTGCTGCTGTTTTCCGCCGTTCTGCCGCTGCATATCGTGGTGTGCTTTTCCCAATCGGTGCTGACGGCCCCCCTCATCACCTTCAGCGCGTTCGTCACGATCTACCACGATATCCAATACCACGTGCTCGTGTACTGCCACCAGCAGAACCGCTTCCGGAACAACCCGGACGCCTCCGAGCATGGCCTGGCGGCGGTCCTCTCCAAGAACGTGTTCCTGTTCGCGGCGTCCGCGGTGGCCTTCGGGCTGCTCGTGCGCGGCTTCGGGTGCAGCATCCAGGTTTTCCGCGGCTCCAACCAGTGCTTCACGCCGACGCTGATCGGCAAGGTCCATCTCTTCGGCAATGTGTACTCCGACACGCTGCTCGCGGCCTTTTTCATGGGCTTTCCCTGCCACCACTATTTTGTCGATCAATTCATCTGGCGGCCGAGCAAGGATCAGAGCCTGCAGCGTGACCTCAAACTGGCCTCCGACCCCCTGCCCCCGCCTGAAAAATTCGCATAGCGGAGGCGAGGGCGCGCCGCCACGCGGGCGCCATCGCCAGGCGGTGGGGCTGCTGATCTTCGCCACGGTGTTTTGGGGGCTGAGTTTTCCGCTCATCAAGGCGCTGCTGCTGCTGCAGGTGCAGCTCTGGCCGCAAGCGAGCGGCAGCGTGATGGTCGCGGCCACGGTCGGGCCCCGCGTGCTGATCTCGGCCGTCGTGGTGGGCCTGCTCTGCCTCCGGCTGCGGCCGCTGCTGACCGCGGCCGAATTGGCCCAGGGCCTGTGGGTGGGAGGATTCGGGGCCGCGGGCATGCTCCTGCAGAACGACGGCCTGCGCTACACCGCCGCGTCCACGTCGGCTTTTCTCACCCAATTCTACGCCATCGCCATTCCGATCACGCTGGCCCTGCGCGCCCGCCGGGCCCCGCCCTGGCCGGTGGGCGTGAGCACGGTCCTGGTGCTCGCGGGCGTCGCG
>DASRSH010000191.1:0-2570 GCA_035656575.1 Opitutaceae bacterium | reverse complement strand
AGAATCCGCTGCCATGGGGTTCACGCAGGAAACTCGTCGCCTTCTCGACGTCTAGCGAGACGTAATCGGCGGCGGCGGCCGGCGTCGGAAAGATGCGGTAGAACAGGCGGGCGTCACCGCCGATGGCTTGCGGATCAGGGCGAGCTATGACGCCGACATAGATCGCCTTTTTCGGTGCGTCGCTTACCACCGACTGAATCTGGACCGAGCCGCCCTGAAACGGCACCGGCTGCCCCGCGAGCATGCGAAGCTGGTCGGGGAGCGCCCCGGCGGGAACGGGAGCGGGAGGCGTCGGAGAAGCCGCGGCCGCCTTGAGATCCGCGGCGAAGGGCGATTGGTCGGCGCAGCGCTCCTTGAGCACGATCGCGCTGCCGTTCGACCAGGCGACCGCCTGGTCCGACAAGGCAAAGGCAAAGGTGCCGCTTTGGGTGCCCTGGCTCAGGGTGATGCTGTCGCCATTGATACTGTAGGACAGGGGTGGCGTGCCCGGCGGCGCCGCGGGGTTGAGGACCGTGCCATCGGCGCGGAACACCGCCACATCCGCGGTGCAGCTGCTGTCACCACCCCAGGCGCCGATCAGGCCGGGCGGGGGCGGTGCTGAGACAGGTGCCGGGGTAGGCGCCGTGCTGGCGCTCGGAGGTTGAGCGACGGCCGCGCTCTGCGCCAGGGCGGCTATGGGCAAGCCAGCGGTCGCGACCATCAGGCCCGCAGCCAACGGGATCGAGTGAAAAGGCGGCATCATGTCTCCTGGACAGGATCGGCAGGGGGTAGACGCTTAGCCCGATCCGTCCCGCTTCCCAAATCGCACCGCTGTGAGGATGTGGCGACGCGGTTGCGCGGCGTCGCGGTCCTCTTGCCCGTGTCGCAGGGCGGGGCTAAGAGAAAAACGTTCAACATTAGAAACGGCGGAGGGTGACGGATGTACGGCTGCGGCGAATATCATCCGCTCGACTCTGTCTGGACCCTGCGCCGGCTCTCGGCCGGCTGGTCTGCGCGCAGCTGAGGAGTTCCCTGCCAATGGATAACCTCATCCTCAGCTGAAGCCCTGCCGGTTTGTGGCGGCTCCGCCCTCCGGCTTTTCATGGTCCGCCAGTGGCGCCTCTTCGCCCTGGGTTGAACGACAGGTTTTCTGATGACTGCCGGTGTGATGCGCGCCACGAAGGCGCGCCCTTTCGCCCAGGAAGTGGCCACCCTCTTTCTGCTCGCCCTGCCGCTCATCCTCGGTCAGCTCTTCGGCATGGGCACGGATGTCATTCTGTCGATTATCGGTGGCCATATGGGGGCCGATGTTATGGCCTCCGTGGCGCTTGGCAGCAGCCTTTGGATCGTCGTCTTCATGGCGGTGCTCGGCATGATGATGTCCGTCCAGCCAGCTATCTCCATCCTTCATGGTGCGGGGCGGGAGCACGAGGCGGGGCACGTCTTTGCGCAGGCGCTCATCCTCGGCCTTGCCATCGGCATCCTGGGCGGTCTGCTGCTCGCGTTCGCAGGCCCTCTAGTCGCCACCCAAATGGACCTGCCCCGGGCCGTTCGGCCTGGCGTTACCGCCTTTCTGCGCGGCGCGGCATTTTCCATCCCCGGTCTTGGTCTGCTGGCCTGCTGCCGCGGCCTGTCGGAAGGCCTTTCCATGACCAGGCCGACGATGGCCGTGGGCGGTTTCGGCCTCGTCTGTCTCGTTCCCGTCGCCTGGGTGCTCATGGAAGGGGTCACCCTTCCATGGTTCGGTCGTGTCGGCGGCTTCGGACCACTCGGGGCGGGGCTCGCCATCGCTTTCGTGCTGCTGGCAGAGGCGGGCTTCTACCTCCTCTGGATCAGAGCTTCGGGCCGCTACCCGATGGTGGAGTGGAGCGCGCCCGCCTTCCGCCTCGACACGGTCGCGATCGGCCACCTCATGCGCGTCGGCGCGCCGATTGCAGTCGCCGTCGTCATGGAAGTCTGCATGTTCTCGGTCGCGACCCTCATGGTCGGCCATTTCGGTGCGGTGGCCGTTGCCGGCCATCAGGTCGCGCTGATGACCTCGGCGGTTTTCTTCATGGTGCCCCTTGGCCTGTCGCTCGCCGTCACAGTCCGGGTCGGTCGCGCCGTAGGGGCCAGGGACAAGGCCGGCATCCGGCGTGCCGGCTGCGCGGGCTTTGCCGTCATGTTCTGCACGCAAAGTGTAAGCGCCTGCTGCATGCTCCTTGTGCCGCGCGAGATCGCCGGTGTCTTTACGGATGTGCCGGCGGTGGCGACGCTCGGCGCGTCCCTCCTCACCCTGGCGGGCCTCTTCCAGTTTGCGGACGGGACGCAGGTGATTGCCATGGCGGCGCTGCGCGGGCTTCAGGATACCCGCGTGCCGATGGTGCTGGCGATGTTGTCCTATTGGCTGGTCGGCATTCCCCTCGGCGCTGTCTTTGCGTTCTTCGCCCATCTCGGCGTGCGGGGCGTATGGTTCGGCCTGATGGGGGGGCTTACGCTGGCTGCCCTGATGCTGACGACCCGCTTCTTTCTGGCGTCGGCTGCGGGCCTCAAACGGTCGCCGTAAGCGTCCCAGCTGCGAAGCCGCCGGCCGCGACGTGCCGTGATATCGC
>DASRSH010000190.1:0-11960 GCA_035656575.1 Opitutaceae bacterium | reverse complement strand
ACGGACGAGGTCTGGATCGGGTTTGTCCGGAGCCTGCCCGCCGGCTGGCAGGATTATCTGCGGTATTTCCGCTATGAGCGGCTGGAAGCGCTGGCGGTGCTGAGCCGCTGCCCCGACCTGCTGCCCCACGTCGAACGGGTGCCGGCCTTGACCGTGTTTCTGGCCACGCACGCCGAACTTCGCGGCACGGAGGGGGCGCGCTGGGATGAAATCAACGCGGTGTACGACCGGGGCAACATCTACGCGGTGCTGGAGTGGCTGGGCCTGCCCGCCACGCCCCACACCCTGGCCATCCTGGCCGACGAGCCGGATCCGGAACTGCCCCGCGGCCAGCTGGACCACATCCGCGCGGCGCTCTGGGAAACGAGCCACCATCCGCTGGCGGCGTAGTGCCGCTGCGCTGACACACTTCGTAAAAGGATGCCCTGGTATGCATGCGCGCAGCGGCTAGGAGCGCACCGCCACGGCAGAAGTCGAACTGTCTAAATCCGGGAACAGCCCAATCGGATGAGCGCCAAGGCCAACAGAAGCCAAATCAAAGCCAGAAAAATGACTCGACGCCCGAGTTTCAGCCGCTGCCAGAAGGTCGGTCCTTTCCAATCGGCCCCAATTTCCGCCTCGGGGTATTCGCTTAAAGAGCCCACGGGTGCGTAATCAGCCAATGACGCAGGTGCCGGGGGCAGTGCGCCCCAGCTTCGGCCCGGGCGAATCGGGTCCCCGCCATTGCGGAAGAGGAGGGAAAAACTCGCGCGTCGCGCAAAGTCCCCCAGGAGCCGTCGTAGCGCCGATACTCGGTCCGCCGGCACAAAGGGGGCTCTGACGATCATCCGCGAAGTTTTCGTCCACACCTTCGCCTGCAGCGATTGGTCGACCGTCAGAACAATCTCCGGGATTTCCCAGCGGGCGCGCTGGGTGCCCAGCTTGGGTAACACTGAGTTGCGCGCACAGATCCGGTGTCGAAATTCCGTCCCCGCCGGTAGTGCCCAGGGCGTTCGGCGGGGCTTGTCGTCCGGCAACCCCGTCGCTTCCAGCACCGCCGGATAATTGACGAAAGAAAAGGTCGCCGCGCCATTATCCCCGGCGCCCGGAAAGTCGGGAAGTTCGTACTGCTCCGTCCATTCGACCACATTGGCGCCCCGGTCGTCCCGCCATTGAAGTTCGCCGACGTGTTTGACCTTTGAGTAGCGCCGACGCATAGCCGCCAGACGACCCTCTGCGAACGATTCCGGACCTTGGGCGAGCCGAACCCGGCGGACATTTTCCGCCTGCCAACCTTCAAAGCGGTGGGCAACCTCAATTAAAGTCGGCCACGGGGGCCTGCCGTCCAAATAATAAGTCTCGTTGATGACCTGCACGCTGGGCGCGGCCTGACCGGGCTGAGCAATCAAGCCGCTAGCGCCGGCCTCGATTGGCAATCCCGCTTCGTACCGGGTGATCGGCTGGGAGTCGAAGTCGCCGCCCTGAGAGCGCATGGTTAAATCGAACCAACGTGAGCGGCCCTCGGCTTCGACCTCGACCACCACGTGGTCAAACAATGAACTCATGGGCAGCAGGTCTCGCAGCGTTTCCCGCCACCGCGAGCCCACTAGGATCGGGCGGGCCGACAATCCCCATCCTCGCAAGGCGGTGGCCGCGAGCCAGGCCAGGTCTTTGCAATCGCCATAGCGCCGGCCAGCAACCGCCGCGGGGCTTGCCGGAGTCCAACTGCCGCCCGAAAGAGCGATGCTCAAATAGCGAAATTCGTCCTGGATTCTGCGAACCAACCCGGCGACGGCGACACGATCGACCCTTTCGGGCCGGGGATATTCCGGGAGGGCATCTCCGCCGCCGTCCAGCGTGGGGATCCACTGTCCGTTCAACCTTGCAGCCAAACTCGCCCAATCGGGCCAATCTGAAACCTGGACCCAAACATAATCCAAATAATTGGCGAGACCGTGCGCCTCGGGAGTGCGAACGGCGGCCGCAGCCTGGGTTCCGCTCCATTGCCAGCGGGTCAGGGCTCCCTCGATCGACTCGATCCGCGCAGGCGCATCCGCGGAAGCCTTGCTTTGCATTGCCGGCCGGCCGGTAGCGAAAAGGATCTGCAGCCGATAGTTCCCAACAACCACAGGTGAGGGAACGTAGTAAAAGAGCTCGCAGTGGTCCGCCGTGACCGGATGCCGCGACGCGACACTGTACCCTGCCTCGATGATGTCGCCCGGGCGGACATCGTCCAGCACGGCAACCAGCGTCCAATTGCCATCGAGCACGTGATGCTCGAGCTTGGTTTCTCGCTGGAGGAGTCGCATCCGTTCCCTGTGGCGATGATCGATCCGTTCCGTCCCGCGCACGACCCGTAACCAATGCAGGGTGACGTCATGATAGCCGGGATTGAACTTCAGCTTCCACTGCGACTCGCTCTGCACGGCGACTGCAGTCTCCAATCGGACGGCGCTGGCATAAAACGTGACGGCAGCATCGGCGTGGAGTTGCCAACTCCACAGCAGGAAGGTCGTGTGCGCCCCCTCCTTGGCCGGCACGGATGCTTCGTAGGCATCCGGCCTCACCCAGGCTTCGGGGTCGCCGAAGCGGACGTGCTCCCAGGCCGCCTCGCTCACACCACCGCGGCCTCCGCGGCTTGATTCTTGAGTTCCACCTCCTGGATGTAGCGGCGGGTGGCCGGGGGGAGGTCGTTCCAGATCCGCAGGGCGATCCCGCCGCCGAGGATCGCAAAGGGCACGAAAAACAGGGGCCACCAGTGCCAGTGCCCTTCGGTGACGTGGCCGAGGCAGACGGACTGGATCGAGCTGCCCAGGTAGGCGAAGCCGTCCACCACGCCGGCGCAGGTCGCGGTCGCCTTGCGCCCGCCGAAATCCGTGGCCGCCGTCCCCGACATCAGCGAGGTGATTCCGACCGAGCCCATGACCACGATGATCGCGGCCCCGCCGAACATCCACGGGTGCGCCCGAAAGGTGAACCACATCGTCAGGGACAGGACGAGCACCAGCCCGCAGAGGATGCCGGCCGGAGGGCCGCGGCGGGACTGGAAGAGCTTGTCCGACGCCAGCCCGGCGCCGAATCCGGCGGCGATGCCGGTGACGCACAGCAGAAAGCCCCAGTTGTGCGAGATGAAGCGGGTCGCGGCGGCGGGCACCTGCACCGCGAGCACGGGGTACCACTGCTGGACGCCGTTGCGAAAGACCCCCGAGGTGAGTTCCAGAAGGGCCACCATCCACATGAGGGGGCTGGCGAAGACCTTGCCGAGCAACTGCAGGTACGAATACCGGTCGTCCATGTGCCCGGAGGAGGCGTCGTGGGTGTCGAAGGAGGCAAAGCCCGCCTCTTCAGGCGTGTCGACCACGGCCCACAGGTCGGAGATCGTCCAGAGCAGGATGATGCCGGCGGGGATGAAAAACACCGCCGGGATCGAGATGTGCTTCACGATCGCGGCGTTCCAGTCGAAGGCGAAGTACAGCCCGAGCGAGATCAGCGAACCGAAGATGGCGCCGAAGACGCCGCGCTCGCGCACGTGAAACCAGTACGACTTGACCTTGATGATCGAGCAGGCGCCGTAGCTTTGGAAGTACATGTTGCCGGCGTAAAGCAGCGCGTACGGGAGCACGATGCCGCCGTGCCAGGCGCCCGCCGTCACGCGCAGGGTGAGGAAACCGAGCAGGACGTTCATGATCACGACGCCGAAACCCGAGATCAGGATGCCCCGCTTGCCGCCGATCCAATCGACGAACGGCCCGTTGATCAGGAACGAGAGCGCGTAAACCGCAGTGCCGATGCCGAAGATGTTGCCGAACTGGTCATTGCTCATCGCCCCGCCGAGCGCCGTCTTGCAGCTGACCAGGTTGTACCGCCCCATGTAGAGGAACGAGTACGTCATCCCCAGGGGGAACCAGTTGTAGAACCGCCGCCAGATGAACCGGCGGCCGTGGCGCAGGGGATTATTGCCGAAGTAGGCCCCAATGATCGCGACCAGGCATAACCCTACGACGGCGAGTTCCCACATTCGTGGGGCAACCTACCCGACGCCCCCGGACCCTCAAGCCTATTGCGGGCTATTTCTCGAGACGGGCGTTCAGGGTGATCTCGGCGGCCTTGAGCACCTTCGAAACCGGGCAGCCGTTCTTGGCTCCGTTGGCGATCTCGTTGAACTTCGCCTCGTCGATGCCCGGGATCTTCGCGGTCATCTCCAATTCGATCTTGGTGATCGTGGGGGCGCCGCCGGGCATCTCGAGGTGCACGGTCGCCTTCGTGCTGATCTTGTCCGGCGTGAAGCCCGCCTTGCCCAGCTCGGCGGAAAACGCCATCGAGAAGCAGCCGGCGTGGGCGGCGCCGATCAATTCCTCGGGATTCGTGCCGGGGGAGGCTTCAAAACGGGTCGCAAATGAATAGGGTGTGTCCTTGAGAACACCGCTATCGGAGGAAAGGACGCCACGTCCTTGCTTGAGGTTGCCTTGCCATACGGCGGATGCGGATCTTTTCATAGGCGTCCCGCAGGGGTAACCGCTTCAGAAGCAAATGCAAACGCCGTTGTCACGATCTCTCCCCGTCCGGACCCTTTATGCCACGGACGCATCGGAATACCGCGAGGTGCCCGAAGGCGTCGCGTTCCCCCGCGGCGAGGACGACGTGCGCGAGCTGATCGCGCTCGCCCGGCGGGAAAAGACGCCCCTGATCGGACGAGGGGCCGGAACCTCGCTGGCCGGACAGGTGGTGGGCAGCGGGATCGTCGTCGACTTCGGACGGCACATGAACCGGATCCTATCCATCGATCCCGAGCGGCGGCGGGTGCGCGTGCAGCCCGGGGTCGTCCGCAACGAGCTGAACCTGGCGCTCAAGCCCCACGGGCTCTTGTTTGGCCCGGAAACCTCGACTGCCAACCGGGCCATGATCGGGGGGATGGTGGGCAACAACTCCTGCGGCTCGAATTCGATCGTGTACGGCTCGGTTCGCGACCACCTCGTGTCGGCCCGCGGCTTCCTGAGCGACGGCTCGGAAGTGACCTTCGGCCCCCTGAGCGCCGAAGCTTTCGCGGCCAAGTGCGAGGGGCCCGACAGCCTCGAGACCCGGATCTACCGGCTGGCGCGGGCTCTGGTCGCCGATCCGCGCCGGCGCCAGGTGATCCGGGACAGCTTCCCCAAGCCGGAGGTGACGCGGCGCAACACGGGCTACGCCCTGGACGCGCTGGTCGAGCGCGAGCCCTTCAACCTGTGCCGGCTGATCGCCGGCTCGGAGGGCACGCTGTTTCTGGGGGTGGAGTTCGAGCTCGACTGCGACCCGCTGCCGCCGCCGGGGGCGCTGATGTGCGCCCATTTTGCGACGATGGACCAGGCGCTGCGGGCGACGCAGGTGGCCATGCGCTACCGGCCCTTCGGATGCGAAATCATCGACCGGCCGATTCTGGAGTGCAGCAGGACGAACCTGGAGCAGGCGCAGAACCGCTTCTTCGTCGAGGGCGACCCCCGCATGGTGCTCGTCGTGGAGTTTCGCGCGCCGGAGCGGGCGGAGCTCGAGGCGCGGTTCAACGCGCTGGAGGCCGACCTGCGCGCGGCCGGGCTGGGCTACGCCTATCCGCGGGTGTGGGGCGCCGATTGCGAGCGGGTGTGGGACCTGCGGCGCCGGGGACAGGGCCTGCTCAACAACCTGCCGGGGGAGGCGCAGCCGCGGGAGATCGTCGAGGACACGGCCGTGGCGATCGCCGACCTGCCCGAATACGTCGCCGAGTTCGACGCGCTGCTGCGGGGCAAGTACGGCGTGGATTCGGTGTACTACGCCCACGCCGGCGCGGGCGAACTGCACATCCGGCCGCTCTTCGACCTGAAGACGCCCGAGGGATTGACGCGCTTCCGGGCCATCGCGACCGACGTGGCCGCCCTGGTGAAAAAATACCGGGGCTCGCTGAGCGGCGAGCACGGCGACGGGCGGCTGCGGGGCGAGTTCATCCGCTTCATGGTCGGGGACGAGTGCTACCGGCTGATGCAGCTGGTGAAGGAAACCTTCGATCCGGAGAACCTCTTCAACCCGGGGAAGATCATCGCCACGCCCCCGATGGACACCTCGCTGCGCCACGGGCCGGCCGATCCGGATCCGAAGTACGAGACCCTGTTCGATTTCAGCGCCCTGGGCGGCATCGTGCGGGCCGCGGAAAAGTGCACCGGGGTCGGCGAATGCCGCAAGTCGCACGCCATGGGCGGGACGATGTGCCCCAGCTACATGGCGACCCGCGACGAAAAGGACACGACGCGGGCCCGGGCGAACATGCTGCGGGAGATGCTCGGCCGCCCGCAGCCCGGGGCGGACCCGTGGGCGCGGCCCGAGATCCGGGAGGTGATGGACCTGTGCCTCTCCTGCAAGGGCTGCCAGTCGGAATGCCCGTCCAACGTGGACATGGCCCGGCTGAAGGCCGAGTGGCAGCAGCACTATTACGACGCGCACGGCACGCCGCTGCGGGCGCGGATGATCGGGCATTTCACGGGGGTGATGCGGATGGCCTCGATGATGCCCGGGCTCTACAACGCGCTGGCGGACGTGGCGTGGGTGAAGCGGATGCTGGGCTTCGCGCCGGAGCGAAGCATGCCGCGCCTGCACCCCCTGACGCTCCGGCGCTGGCAGCGGTCCCGCCAGAACGGAAACCGTGCGGCGATCGGCAAGGTGCACCTGTTCTGCGACGAGTTCACCAATTACCAGGACGCCCCCATCGGCATGGCGGCGATTGAACTGCTGGAGCGGCTGGGCTACGAGGTGGTCCTGCCCGGCCATGAGGAGAGCGCGCGCGCCTTGCTGTCCAAGGGGCTGGTGCGGCGGGCCCGGGACATCGCCGGGCGCAACGTGCGCGCGCTGGAAGGCTGCGTGACGGACGAGGCCCCGCTGATCGGGATCGAGCCGTCGGCCATCCTCGGCTTTCGGGATGAGTACCCGGACCTGGTGCCCCCGCCGCTGCGTCCGGCGGCGCGGACCCTGGCCAAGCGGGCGTTTCTCATCGACGAATTCATCGCCCGCGAGGCCGCCCGCGGGCGGATCAGCCCCGAATCCTTCACGGAGACACCCCGGCAGATCCGGCTGCATGGGCATTGCCATCAGAAGGCGCTCAGTTCGGTCGCCCCCACCGTCGCGATGCTGCAGTTGCCGCGGGGCTACCGGGTGGAGGTCATTCCCTCCGGGTGCTGCGGCATGGCGGGGTCCTTCGGCTTCGAGGCCGAGCATTTCGCCCTCTCCCGGCAAATCGGGGAACTGGTCCTGTTTCCGGCCGTCCGGGCGACGCCGCCGGAGACGCTCATCGCCGCGCCCGGCACGAGCTGCCGCCACCAGATACTCGATGGCACCGGCCGGCGGGCGCTCCATCCGGTGGAAATCCTACACCAAGCGTTGCTGCCTGCCCGATAGCGCCCGGGGCCGCCGGCGCGGTCCAAGGGGCGGGTCATGGATGAACTGAGCCGCCGATCTTTTCTGTCGCGCGTGGGCATGTCGGGTTTGGCGCTGGGGGCGCGGACCCTGTCCAGCGGGGCGCGGGCCGACCCCGTCTCGCCCGCTCCGGCCGAAGCCGCGGCGGCCGCCGGGCGGGTGCCGATCACGCTGCGCGTCAATGGCCGGGCGCATGCGCTGGAAGTCGAGCCGCGGGAGATTCTCCTCGATGTCCTGCGCGAGCGGCTGCACCTGTTCGGCACGAAGAAAGGCTGCGACCACGGCCAGTGCGGGGCGTGCACGGTGCTGGCCGACGGGCGGCGGATCGACTCGTGCCTGGCGCTGGCCGTCGCCCACGACGGAACCGAGATCACCACCATCGAGGGTCTGGAGCAGAACGGCCGGCTGCATCCGATGCAGGCCGCCTTTCTCGACTGCGACGGCTTTCAATGCGGCGCCTGCACGTCGGGCCAGATCATGTCCGCGGTCGCGCTGCTCCACGAGCCCGTCGGCGGCGCCGACCGCTGGGTCAAGGAGGCGATGAGCGGCAACCTGTGCCGCTGCGGCGCCTACCAGAACATCGTCGCCGCGGTTCAGCGGGTGCGCCATGGAGGCGTTTGACTACCAGCGGGCCGCGGATGTCGGCTCCGCCCTCGCCCAGCACGGGCCGGATCCCGCCGCCTCCTATCTGGCTGGAGGAACGACGCTGCTCGATCTGGCCAAGCTGGAGGTCATGCGCCCGCGGCGGGTGGTGGACATCAACCGCATCGGCCTGGACCGCATCGCGCCCGACCCCGGCGGCGGGCTGCGGATCGGGGCGATGGTGCGCAACAGCGACCTGGCTCACGATGCGGGCGTGCGGCAGCGCTATCCGGTCCTCGCCCAGGCGCTCCTGTGCGGGGCATCCGTGCAATTGCGGAACATGGCCACGACCGGCGGCAACCTGATGCAGCGCACCCGCTGCCCCTACTTCCGGGACAACTTCTCGCCCTGCAACAAGCGGGCGCCCGGCACGGGCTGCGCGGCCCTGCAGGGCTACAATCGGGGGCACGCCGTCCTGGGAACGAGCGACGCCTGCGTCGCCACCCACCCCTCCGACATGTGCGTGGCGCTCGCCGCCCTCGAGGCGGAAATCGAACTGCAGGGGCCGGAGGGCAGCCGCACGCTGCCGATCGAGCAGTTTCATCTGCTGCCCGGGACGACGCCGCAGCGCGAGCATGCGCTGCGGCCGGGCGAACTCATCGTGGCCGTCGTCCTGCCCGCGCCGGCGCCGGGAACGCGGTCCTGGTACATCAAGGTCCGGGACCGCTCGAGCTACGATTTTGCGCTGGCCGCCGCCGCCGTGGTCCTGCGCGAAGAAGGCGGCCGCATCGCCGAGGCCCGCATCGCGCTGGGCGGGGTGGCCACCAAGCCCTGGCGCGCGCGGGACGCCGAGGCCGCCCTGCAGGGCCAGCCGCTCGACCCGCGGAGCTTCCGGGCCGCGGCCGACGCGGCGATGACGGGCGCCCGGCCGCTCGCCCACAACGGCTTCAAGGTGGAGCTGGGCCGGCGCGTCGTGCTCCGCACCCTGCAGACGCTCGCTCAGGGGCAGCCCCCCGTTTACGAGGTGTAGCCCCGCCGCCCATGGACATCATCGGACAAGGCATCGATCGGGTGGACGGCCCCGCCAAGGTGACGGGCCGGGCCGACTATGCGGCCGACCGGTCGCTGCCCCGGATGGCCCATGCCGTCGGGATCATGAGCCAGACGGGGCGGGCCGTCGTCGAGGACATCGACGCCCGGCCCGCCCTGGCCGCGCCCGGGGTCCTGGCGGTGCTGCACCACGGCAACGCGCCCCGGATGTTCCGGGTGGCCGACGATATGAAGGCGGGCACCAAGGCCGGAGAAGACCGGCCGGTATTCGCGGATGCGAACATCCATTATTTCGGGCAGTTCGTGGCCGTCGTCGTGGCCGAGACCTTCGAGCAGGCGAGCGCGGCCGCGCGGCGGGTGCAGGTACGCTGGCGCGACAATCGCGAGGGCCTGGCCGTCACGTTCGAACAGGGGCTGCGGCTGAACGGCGAGCACAAGAAGAAGGGCGAGCCCGATGACTCGCGCGGGGACGCCGACGCCGCGTGGGCGGCGGCGGCGGTGAAGATCGACCGCACCTACCGCACGCCGACCGAAGTGCACGTGCCGATGGAAATCCACGCCTCGGTCGCGGCGTGGGACGGCGAGCGGCTGCACGCCCACGAGACCACGCAATGGGTGGTGGGCCAGCGCAAGACGCTCGCGCGCATGCTCGGCTTGCCGGTGGACCATGTCACGGTGACGTCGCCCTACGTCGGCGGAGGATTCGGCGGGAAGCTGTTCACCTGGCCCCATTCCCTCGCGGCCGCGGCGGCGGCCCGCGCCGTCGGCCGGCCGGTCAAGCTGGTGCTCGAGCGCGCGTCCTCCTTCGCGACCGTCGGCCAGCGGCCCGCGACGGAGCAGCGCGTGCGGCTGGGAGCGACGCCGGAGGGCAAGCTGCAGCTGGTGCAGCACGATTCGCTCAACGCCACGTCGATGATCGGGGAGTTCGAGGAGAATTGCACCGCGACGTCGCGCTCGCTCTATGCGTGCGACAATGTCGAGACCTCCACGCGGATCGTCGCGCTCAACATCGGGACCCCCACGTCCATGCGCGCACCGGGCGCGGCCTCGGGCATGTTTGCGCTCGAAAGCGCCATGGACGAACTGGCGGAGGCGCTGCGGCTGGACCCGATCGAATTGCGGCGGCGCAACTTCGCGGCCAGCGACGAAAGCGCGCACCGGGCGTGGTCGAGCAACCGCCTCCTCGACTGTTATGCCATCGTCGAGGAGAAGTTCGGCTGGAAGCGCCGCCAAAGGGACCCGCAAAGCATGCGCGACGGGGAGGAATTTTTGGGCTGGGGCTTCGCCGCGGCGGCCTGGGAATCCAACCGGACCAAGGCGGACGTGCGCGTCGAACTGCGCCGGGACGGCCGGGCGCGCGTGAGCAGCGCCTCGCAGGACATCGGCACCGGGACGTACACCGTCTGCGCCCAGGTGGCCGCCGAGGTCCTGAGCCTGCCGGTGGAGAAGATCGAAGTGGTGCTGGGACGCAGCGACCTTCCCCCCGGGCCGATTTCCGGGGGGTCGCAGGTCACCGCGTCCATCGTGCCGGCGGTGGCGGAGGCGTGCCGCGATGCGCTGGCGGCGCGGGCGCGGCATCCCGACGCGGAAGTGGCCGAGGGCGAGGCCAAGAGCCAGGGCGGCGCCGAACGCGACCAATACACCTTCCGCTCCTTCGGGGCGCACGCCGTGGAGGTGCGCTTCGACCCGGTGCTGGCGCGGCTGCGGGTGACGCGCGTGGTCACCGCGATCGACGCCGGGCGCATTATCAATCCCAAGACCGCGGTGAATCAGATCGAGGGCTCGGTCGTGATGGGACTGGGCATGGCGCTGCTGGAGGAGTCGGTGTACGATCCGCGCAGCGGGCGGATCGTGACTGACAATCTGTCCGATTACCGCGTGCCGGTGGCCGCGGACTGTCCGGCGATCGACGTGACCTTCGTCGACCAGCCCGACCATTTCAGCGGGGACTTCGGCGTCAAGGGCGTCGGAGAAATCGGGATCACGGGCGTCGCGGCGGCGATCGCCAATGCGGTCTATCACGCCACGGGACGGCGCGTGCGCGAATTGCCGATCCGGATCGAGCACCTCATTTGAGGATCAGGGCCGTCGCCAGCGCCCAGCCGCTCGACGGATCGAAAAGCGCGGGGGCGGGATCCGGGCCGGCCGGCGGGCCGGCGGCAGCGAGGAGCGGTATGATGATGGCGGCTTCGGTCGGCGTACGGGAGAAGTCCCAGCTGGCGGGCGGCGCGCTCCCGGTGCGCGACTGCCACTGATACGGGGATTGCGGAGCAACCCGGATGGCCAGGCGGGCGCTCACGGTCACCCCGCGACCCGCGGAGATGCGAGCCAGGTCGGAGGAGGGAAAGGCGGCGTGGACGAGCAGGGAGCCGTCGGGGGCGCGCCGTTCCACGGGCGGGCCGGGCCAGGGGGCGACGATTCGTTCGCCCGTGGGCAGCGTGAACACCAGCGACTGCGCGGCGACGACGTTGTGGTAGGCTGCAGGCAGCGACTGCCTCATCACGGCGTATTGCCGGTCCCGCAAGGCCTCGACGGATTGGCTATCGCCTGCAGGGACAGGGACCGTGGGAAGAATGCTGTCCATCAGGAGCACGGGCTCCCAGGGTGCGCGGTGGACCACGATGGTCTTGAGGGGGCCCGCGGGCGACGCGGCGGCGATGTCCGCGGTAGAGGCCGCGTTGGCGGGCGTGGCGGCGGCGCTGGGGGAGCTTGAGCCGCTGGGCTGCTGGGATGGGGATTCGGCGGGATTGGAAGAGGGAGAGGGACTCGCGTTAGCCACCGCGGGTGATGCCGAGGAAGCGGAGGGAGTGGATGACGGCGAAGCGGCACCGGTGCTGGAAGCGGAGGTGCTGGCGGCCGCGGTGGCCGTCGTGGCGGCAGGGCTGGAGGAGCCCGGGCCGCCGGGCCGCTGGGAAGGGGATTCGGCGGGATTGGAC
>DASRSH010000189.1:0-10276 GCA_035656575.1 Opitutaceae bacterium | reverse complement strand
GCTCTTCGCGGCGCACTAGCAAAAGGGGTCACGTACCAAATCCCAACAAACCCGCGGGTTTGTTGGGATTTGGTACGTGACCCCTTTTGCTAGTGCGCCGCGAAGAGCTGGTGCAGCACCCCGGGGAGGTTTTGCCAAAAGATGAGCACCACGCCCATCAGCGAGCCGCCGGCGATCAGGCCGGCGGCGGCGGGATAATTGTAGAGCTCGGCCTTGGCCGGCGACTTTTTCTCCACCAGCCAGGCGGCGAGCGCGCCGATGAAAAACAGCAGGCTGATGTACCAGTGAAAAGTCCAGGACAGCCCCAGGCCGGCGGCCGACGGCAGCCACTTGGCCACGCGGGGGAACCAGCGCGGCAGCAGCGTGAGCAGCCCGCCCACCGCGCCGCCGATGACGATCGACCACAGCTTGATCGGCTCGAGGGCCTCGAAGCCCTTGCTGAGCGCGAGGGCGACGATGCGCCAGGTCTGCGCCGCCGGCGCCGGGAACTGATCGGATCCCAGGACGGAGGCGGAAGGCACCATGACCCGGTAAGCCAGCACGGTGGCCGCGGTGCCGACGAAGACGCCGTAGAATTGGGCCAGGAACTGTTTGCGGGGATGCGCCCCCAGCAGGTAGCCGCTCTTCAGATCGGTGAGAAGGTCGGCGGATGAGCTGGCTGAACCCGAGGTGATCGTGGCGCTGAGCAGGTTGATGTTCATGTTGCCCGGGTTGAGGCCGCCGAAGATGAGCTGCGTCACCTTGCCCAGGGGGCCAGTGGGCGTCGTGTCGGTTTCGCCCGTGACCCGGCAGGCGACGATGGCGAGCACGAAGGAAAGCAGGACGGCGACGATGGTCTCCCACACGGGCAGGTCGAGGCTGACTTTCGCCAGCCAGCACAGGGCGGCCAGGCAAACGATCTGCCCGACGAAGAACCAGGACAACGGGGTTTCTATTTCGTCCAAGCCGCTCGGAGCGGTCTTGCGGCTGCCAAAGGCTTGGCCGAGCCCCCGGAACGCGCGGGCCACGGCCCGCCACCCGAGGGCGAAGCCGAGCAGGCCGGACACCACCATGCAGGACACGCCGCCCCAGAGGGTCCACGAGACGATGTTGCGGTATCCTTCCCCCGCGATGACATGGTGCGCCTGGAGCAGCGGAACAAAGACGGCCCAGCAGAGCGTGCCCCCGAAGAGCATGCTGGCCGCGGGGCGCAGTCCCATCAGGGCGCCCGCGCCCGCCAGCGCGGGATCCCACAGAAAAAGAACCGTGCGCCCCGTCCAATCCGGGCCGAGGGCGGCGTTGCTGAGCCGCATCGTCAGCGCATCCAGGCCGAAACCGCCGAGCCGGTGGCTGACCAACGCCAGGCCATTGGACCAGAAGTTGCACACCGCCGCGAAAACCCCGGCCAGCCCCAGCGCGCGGGCCGACTGGGCGGCGCGGCGCCCGCGGGAATAGAGGGCCCGGAGGGTCTCCGCGGTGGCGATGCCGGTGGGAAAGCGGAGCTGCTCGACATTGATCATCTGGCGCTTCATCGGAATCGCCATGGTCACCCCGAGGATTCCGATCAGTCCGATCCAGGCCAGCGTGAGGGGGGTGGAGAGCGGGTGGCCGTTGATCATGTAGTAGGCCGAGAAGCCGGCCACCAGCGTGCTGCCCGTGGAATAGCCCGACGAGCTCGCCGTCGACTGCATGCAGTTGTTCTCGAGGATCGTCATCGGGGTGCGGGCCAGGCGCAGGCGCAGGGCCGCGGACCAGATCGCATACGAGGCGATGCAGGCGGTGATCGTGACGCCGATCGCCCAGCCGGCCTTCAGCCCGAGATAGAGGTTGGTCAGCGAGAGGATGCCGCCCGTGGCCGCACCCATCAGAACTGCCCGCACCGTGAGCTGGGGCATGCTGTCGCCGCGCCCCAGGTACACCTGCTCGTACCATTGCCGCTCGATTTCCTCCGGGGTCCCCTTGAAGCCTTCGATCGGCAGGGGCGACGGGGCGGGATCCTCGTCCGCGGGCTTGATCATGGGCCCATGAGCTGGCGGACCAGATAGACCATTTCCAGAGCGCTGGTGTGGGCGCGCTCGTTGAGGCTGGCGCCAAAGCCGTGGCCGCCCTCCGTCACCTCATAAAACAGATAGGGAATCCCGTATTCGGAAAGCCGCGCCGCGAACTTGCGGGCATGCTGGGGCCCGACCCGGTCGTCCTTGGTCGTGGTCCAGATGAACGGCATGGGGTAGGCGACGCCCTTGCGGATGTTCGCATACGGCGAGATGCGGGCGAGGAACGCCGCTTCGGCGGGATTGGAGACGCTGCCATACTCGGCCACCCAGGAGCTGCCGGCGGCGATTTTTTCATAGCGCAGCATGTCCAGCAGCGGCACCTGGATGTCCACGGCATGCCAGAGTTCGGGATGCTGGATGAACTCCACGCCCATGAGGAGGCCGCCGTTGGAGCCGCCCTGGATGCCGAGCCGGCGCGGCGAGGTCACGCCGCGCGCAATCAGGTCCCGCGCCACCGCGGCGAAGTCGTCGAAGACCCGCTGGCGGTGGGTCTTGAGCCCGGCGTCGTGCCAGGCGGGTCCGAATTCGCCGCCGCCGCGAATGTTCGCCAGAACAAACACGCCCCCCCGCTCCAGCCACAGCTTGCCCATCTCCGACGAATAGAATGGGGTTTCCGAGACATTGAAGCCGCCATAGGCGTAAAGCAGGGTGGGATTGCTGCCGTCCGCCTTCATGTCCCGGGGATGCACGATGAAATAGGGCACCCGCGTGCCGTCGGTCGAGACGGCCTCCCGCTGCTCCACGACGTCGCGCGAGGCGTCGAAACGGGGCGGCAGCGCCTTCACTTCCTGGAGGTCCCCGTCGGTGGTGTCGGCCAGCCATAGGCTGGTCGGCTGCAGGAACGAGGTCACATTCAGGAAGGCCTGGTTGCTGTGCAGGGAGGTGTCCCGGATCAGCAGGGTGGAATTGTCCGGCAGGTCGAGGGGCAGCGCGCGCCAGGATCCGTCCGCGGCGGCCCGATAGACGGCAGCGCGGCCGCGCACGTTGTCGAGCGTCGTGACCAGGAGCCGATCCTGGGTCGCCGAAGCGTCGTCCAGCGTCTCGCGCGGGCCTGGCACGTAGATGGCGGTCGCGGCCAGGCGATCGGGATCACGTTCCGCCGCCGCCAGGGGCACCGCGACCAGCGAACCTTCCTTGAAGGCGCCGTTCGCCGCCGGCCAGTCCTGGCGGAGCCGCACGATCAGCCGGCCTTCCAGCATATCCACCACCTCCGACTTCAGGGGCAGGGCGAGGCGCCGCACGCGGTCGCCGTCGACCAGATACTTCTCCGTCTCGAAGAACGACACCGCCCGGACCACGAGCACGGCGCGGTGGCCCTGGCTGTCGCGCAGGACCTCCGGCTGGACTTCCACATCGGCCGGCTGGCCGCGGAAGATCTCGTGCGCGGCCGCCAGCGGCTCTCCCCGGTGCACGCGCTTGACGATATAGGGGTAGCCCGAGGACGTCAGCTCCCCCGGTTCCCATTCCCGCGAAACGAGCAGCGTGTCGGGATCCTCCCAGGAGGCGTCCTGCTTGCCCCGGGGGAGGGTGAATCCGCCGGCGATGAAGTGCGCTCCCGGAATGTCGAACTCCCGGTAGGTCACGGCGTCCTCGCCGCCGTCGCTCAGCCCGACCAGGCAATGCCGCTCCGCGGGCTCGTCGACCACGAAACCCTGCAGAAACCAGTTGGCATGTTCGGCCGCGGCGAATTGGTCGAGGTCGAGCACCGTTTCCCAGTTGGGATCCGGGGTGCGGTAGGAGGCGAGGCTGGTCCGCCGCCAATAGCCCCGCGTGTGGTCCTTGCCCTGCCAGAAATTGTAGATCCGGCCGCCGATCATCGACGGTTCCGGGATCCGGTCGTCCGCTTCGGCGATCGCCAGGGCCTGGGCGTACATCACCGGATAGCGCGGATCCTTTTCGAGGACGGCAACGGTCTTGGCGTTTTCCGCCCGGACCCAGGCCATCGCCCGGGCGCCATGAACCTCCTCGAGCCACAGATAGGGATCGGGCGGGGCCTCCGCGGCGACGGAACGCGTGAATCCCCAAAGCCCGGCGAGGGCTGCGGCGCAGCAAGCGGCCCGGCGCATCAATTCAGCTCCGAAAAGCAGCGGACCCAGCGGGGCAGGTACGCATGCTCGGGATCGAGGGAAATCACGATGCACTCGGCCTTGCCGACGATCTCGTGCTTCGGCACGGCGCCGAAATAGCGGGAGTCCTTGCTGTTGTCGCGGTTGTCGCCCATGACGAAATAACTGCCGGCCGGAACGACCAGCGGACCGAAAGTGCGCCGGGCCGGCACGCGCGGGAGGACCATCAGGGAGTGGGAGCGGCCGCCCCAAGTCTCGGTTCCGCAGACCGCCTGCGGGCGCTCCGTGCGGCTCACGGTCCGGACCAGCGCGGGACCCGCCGCCCGGTACCGCGCGGCCACCCCGTTCACGTACAAGGTGTCCTCCCGCAGTTCGATCGTGTCGCCCGGAAGGCCGATGACCCGTTTGACGAGCCGGGTGCCGTCTCCGGGCTCGAAGCAGACCACGATATCCCCGCGCTGGGGCGCGCCCCAGCGGACGAGCGAGAGGGTGGTGAACGGAACCCTCAGGCTATAGGCCAGATGGTTGATGAGGAGCGCATCCCCAACCAGAATGGTGGGCTCCATCGAGCCGGTCGGGACGTAATTCACGGCCCCGAAGCTGGACTTCGCCGCGAAGATCACCACTGCCGGCAGGATCCACGACCGCGCTTCGCGCAGAATCGGCGCGAGCTTGAGCAAGACTCGTCGACGCATGGGGCCAGGCTATTTGCAAAGCGCGGGTTCGGCGAGATATTTAACCATGGTCGGCAAACTCACGCATCCCGCCTCCGCGGTGGGCATCGACGATTCCGCGCTGCTCGACGCCTATTCGGAGGCGGTCTCAGGCGCGGTGGAACGGTCGCGCCGCGCGGTGGCGCACATCGAGGTTCAGGACGGCACGGGCTCGGGCGGGGGGAGCGGCTCGGGCTTCTTCATTTCCCCCGATGGCTGCCTGGTGACCAACAGCCATGTCGTCCACGGCGCCCGGCGGATCCGCGTCTTGCTGGCGGACGGCCGCAAGCAGGAGGCGGACTTGGTGGGCGACGATCCCCATACGGACCTGGCGGTTCTGCGGGTGAGCGCCGAGGACATCGCGTTCCTCGATTTCGGCGACAGCGCCGGGCTGCGCCTGGGCCAGATCGCCATCGCGATCGGAAGCCCGATGGGCTTTCAGCAGACCGTGACGGCGGGAATCGTGAGCGGCCTCGACCGCTCGCTGCGGGCCGCATCCGGACGCCTGATCGACAATATCATCCAGACGGACGCGGCCCTCAATCCGGGCAATTCCGGCGGCCCGCTGGTGGACGCGCGCGGCCGGGTCATTGGCGTGAACACCGCCATCATTCGGCCCGCCCAGGGCATTTGTTTCGCCATCGCCTCGAACACCGCGCGCTGGGTGGCGGGCTGGCTGATCAAGGACGGACGCATCCGGCGGAGCAGCCTCGGGCTTTCCGGCCACACGGTGCCCTTGCTGCGCAAGGCGGTGGTGACGTATCGGCTGCCCAATGCCACCGGGCTGATGGTCGACGGCATCGAGACCGGAAGCGCGGCGGAGCGGGCGGGGATGGAAACGGGGGATATCATCGTGCGTTTCGACGGCGCTCCGGTGACCGGCGGGGACGCGATTCAGGCGATGCTGACGGCCGAGCGCATTGACGTGCCGGCGCCGATCTCCTTCCTGCGCAATCTGGATCTGCTCACCCGGACCGTCAGCCCGCGCGAGTCACGGCGGTAGCCCGAGCGACCGGGGATGGGGAACCGGCCGGCGATACCCGCTGGTCGCCGCCCGGCCTGCGAAAAGAAGGCATCCCAGGAGCAAGCCCAGCAGCAGCCCGAGCAACCCCGCCATGGCCAAGTCAGAATTTACGTGCTGCGCCGGCTTGAATTGCATGGGAGCTGGGGGTCGGAGTATAACCCGGCCAGCCGCAGTTGGCGCATCAATGGCCGTCGCCAATGGGTCAAAAGAGCGTCAAGACTGGCGCGGTGCCCGAGCTGCCGGATATCACGATCTATGTCGACGCGCTGAAGGCGCGCATCGGCGGGGCACAGCTCCGGCGCGTGCGGGTGCTGGATCCGTTTGTCCTGCGCACAGCCCGTCCGCCCGTTGCGTCCTTGGAAGGCCGGGCAGTCATCGAACTGCGGCGGATCGGCAAGCGCGTCGCCCTCGGGTTCGAGGGCGGATTGTGGCTGGTCATTCACCTGATGATCGCCGGCCGGCTGCATTGGGCGGAGCGCGACGCCAAGCCGGGGGGACGGAACGCTTTGGCTCACTTCGAATTCGCGCCGGGGACGCTGACCCTGACGGAAGCGGGAACCAGCCATCGGGCGTCGCTGCACCTCGTCGAGGGAGCGGAGGCGCTGGCCGGGCTGGATCCAGGCGGGTTGGAGATCGCCTCCGCCGGCCCGCAAGCCTTTGCGGCGGCGCTGCAGCGGGAGAATCACACGCTCAAACGGGCGCTGACGGATCCGCACCTTTTCAGCGGCATCGGCAACGCGTACTCCGACGAAATCCTCCATGCGGCCAGGCTCTCTCCGGTGGCCCTGACGAAACAGCTTGAGCCGGACGAAATTGCGCGGCTGCGGGAGGCTTGCCGCGCCGTGCTGCGGCAATGGACCGAGCGGCTCCGCGCCGAAGCGGGCAACGGGTTTCCGGCTAAGGTCACCGCGTTCCGACCCGAGATGGCCGTGCATGGGAAGTTCGGCCAGCCGTGCCCGGTATGCGGAACGGCGGTTCAGCGCATCCGCTATGCCGAGAACGAGGTCAATTATTGTCCCCGCTGCCAGACCGGGGGGCGCCTCCTGGCCGACCGATCCCTCTCCCGCCTGCTGAAAGGCGACTGGCCCCGTTCGATCGACGAGGCGGAACAGCGGGGAATGCGGCTGGGCGCGGGCCAAGCCTGAGGGCGTGCCAGAGTAATGCTGACAATCCGGGCCGCCCGATTCTGACGGCGGATTCAGACCAGCTCGTCTGCCCCGGGGCCGGGGCGACAGGCATCATGGGAGGATGTTCCGAATCTACGCCGCCGGGCTTTTCGCCGCGCTCTGCCTTCCGTTGGCCGCCGCCGCTTCGAGCGGCCATTCCTACACCGATACCGTGTGGTGCGACGACGCGGTTCCAGCCGGGGCGCAGCAGATGGCCGGCGCCGCCGGCGAAGGCTGGACGTGGATTTCCTCCAGCCCGGCGCCGTTTTCGGGCAGCCTGTCGCACCAGTCGATCCTGGCGGCGGGCCTGCACGACCATTCCTTCAACTACGCGTCGACGCCGCTGGCCATCGGGGCCAACGACGAACTCTTCACTTACGTCTATCTGAATCCAACGAATCCCCCGACGGAAATCATGCTGAGCTGGAACGACGGCAGCTCCTGGGAGCACCGGGCGTTCTGGGGCGCGGACCAGATCGATTACGGGTCGGACGGCACGCCCGGCCGCGTGAACATGGGCGCCCTGCCGGCCGCCGGCCAATGGGTCCGGCTGACCGTGCCCGCAAGCCAGGTCGGACTGGGCGGGCTCTCGATCGCCGGCATGGGCTTTTCGACTTTCGGGGGCCAGGCGGCCTATGATTGCTCCGGCGACTCCGTGTTCAATGGTTCCGCGGGAACCGGCTCCTCCGGGAGCGGCTCCTCGGGAGCGAGCGGCGCTGTCAATACGGCCCCCGGCAATCCGAGCCTGCCCGCGGTGGGACTGATCAGCGGCAGCTTTGGCGCCGATCCAGCCAATCGGACCGCCGACGTCACGCAGCCGGCCGGCGACTATGTGGAGGACACGGCCCTCCAGCTGCCCCAGGTGGGGGACAGCGAACTCCACGTCATCTCGCCCACGGTGCTCGAGCTGGTTTACATCACGAGCAAGGCGCCGGATCCCGCCCCGGTGACTGCGTGGAACTTCGTCAACGCCGGAGGCGTGGCGACGAAGCCCGCCCCAGCCGAATTCACGGTGATGGTCAATGGCGCGGCCCAGGCCGTGACCGGCGTCGGCTTCAAGCGCCGCGTCCTTTACGCGCCGCTCAACACCTATGACCTGCGGATCGAAAACGATCTGTACCTCACGCTGGGCGCCGCCCTCGGCGCTTCGCAGACCGTGGCGGTGACCAATCCCGACGGGACGCTCTGGCCGGTGACCATGAAGTTCGCCGGCTCATCGAGCCCGAACCGCAATTCCCGCGCCATTCACGTCAACCAGGAGGGTTACGCCCCCGAATTTGCCAAGCGCGCCGTCGTCGGCTATTACCTGGGCGACCTGGGCGAGCTGCCGATTGCCGCCGGCACCAAGTTCAGCCTCATCAGCACCGCTTCCGGCGCGGCCGTCTATTCCGGCACGCTGACCCTCAGCGCCGACAGCGGCTACCAGACGACACCGCTGCCGTATCAGCAGGTTTACGTCGCCGACTTCTCCTCCTACACCACCCCCGGCCAATACGAAATCCAGATTCCCGGCCTCGGCGTCTCGCTGCCCTTCCTGATCGACGACGGGATCGCGATGGCCTGGGCGCGCACCTACGCCCTGGGCCTGTACGAGCAGCGCAGCGGCATGGCCGTCGCCTTGCCCTTCACCCGCTTCACCCACGCCGCCGACCACACGGCGCCGGCGTCGATTCCGGTGCCGGATTCGGCGCCCCAGTTCGCCTTCACCTGGAACTGCATCGGCGGCTACGCCGCCACGGTCAACACGGCCAACCCCGCGCAGCTCGCGCCGTTTCTGACCAGCAACGAAACGTCGCTGTATCCCTTCGTCAATACGGGGACGGTCGACGTCTCGGGCGGCCACTTCGACGCCGGCGACTACAGCAAGTACACCATCAACAGCGCCCAGCTCGTGCATGAGCTGATATTCGCGACCGACAACATTCCCGGCTGCAGCGGCTTCGACAACCTCGCGATACCCGAAAGCGGCGACCGGATTCCCGACGCCCTGCAGGAGGCGAAATGGGAGGCCGACTTCCTGGCCAAGATGCAGGATGCGGACGGGGGCTTCTACTTCCTGGTCTATCCCTTGGACCGCGAGTACGAGTCGAACGTCCTGCCCGAAAATGGCGATCCTCAGGTCGTATGGCCCAAGAACACCTCGGCCACGGCGGCCGCGGTCGCCGCCCTGGCCGAGGCCGGCTCGTCGCCGGCCATGAAGCAATTCTATCCCCAGGCGGCCGCCCAATACCTGCAGGCGGCCACCGCCGGCTGGAACTTCCTGATGAACGCGATCGCCAAGCACGGCCTGGCGGGGTCCTACCAGAAAATCACGTTCTACGGCGACGATTGGACCCACGACGACGAGCTGGCGTGGGCGGCCGCCGCGATGTACGCCGCGACGGGCAACACCGCTTACCAGACTCAGCTCTTCGCCTGGTTCCCCAATCCGGCCGATCCTTCGACGTTTCGCTGGGGCTGGCAGCAGATGGCGGAGTGCTGGGGCAACGCCATTCGCACGTACGCCTTCGCGGCCCGCAGCGGGCGGCTGCCCGCGAGCGCGCTGAACGCGAGTTACCTGGCGCTCTGCAACGCCCAGATCGTCGCCGCCGGCGACAACGCGGCCGCCTGGAGCCAGGCGTGCGCCTACGGAACGCCCTTTCCGCCGGAGACCAAGGCGGTCCTCGGCGGCGGCTGGTATTTCTCCCTGGATCAGGCATCGGACATGGCGGTCGCCTATCAGGTCGACCCCAAGCCGGCCTACATCGACGGGCTCGTCGCGGCGATGGACTACGAGGGCGGCACCAACCCGGTCAATGTCTGCTACCTGGAAGGCCTGGGCGTGAAGCGCCAGCAGCAGGTCGTCAGCCAGTACGCGCAGAACTCGCGGCGGCTGCTGGCCCCGACCGGCTTCGTCGCCGGCCAGGTGACCGCCGGCTATGAGTACCTCAGCCAATACGGCTCGGAACTGTCGGAGCTTTCCTATCCCACGGACAGCGGCAGCGCGAGCACCTACCCCTACTACGACCGCTGGGCCGACGCCTACAACGTGACCACCGAGCAAATCACGGTGAATCTGGCCCGCAGCTTCATGGCGACCGGATTCCTCGCGAGCCTGACCCAAAGCAGCGCGACCCCCTGGACGGCCACGGCGGCGACGATCGTCGTGCCCAGCGGGACCCCGGCCCTCGACAAGGCCCTGACCCTGACGGTGCAGGTTCCCGGGCAGTCGCTCACCAATGCCCGGATCGTCTGGGAAGGGCGGGACCAGGAGCCCGCCTTGGGCGCCAGCTTT
>DASRSH010000188.1:0-7923 GCA_035656575.1 Opitutaceae bacterium | reverse complement strand
CAATTCCGAAGCGGCGCCGCCCTCCCCAGGCGCGCCTTCGGAAGCGGCGGACGGCGGCGTCGCGGCAGGATCCAGGTTGTCTCCGTTCGGTGGGCTCATAGGCGTGAAAAGGGTCTTATTTAAGGGCCGTTTCCCTTTTCTTCAAGCTCAGGCAAAACCTGAGGTGACCAGCACCATGGCCTCCTCGGACGCCGCCGCATCGACAGGTGCGCTGTAGGGGACGAGCAGATTGGCTCCCCGGCTCCAATTCCCGACCCGGCCTTCCACGACGCTGACCAGCTTCGGTTCCTGCCCGGCGGGCAGGCTGAGGCGCTCGCCCGCGGCCAAGGGGACCCGCTCAATGCGGAACTCGGCGCACTCGGCGATCACCGCGCGCGTCCGGGACGCCCGCACCGGCGCCACCGGGGGGGCGTCCCAGCGGATGGATTGCAGCGACTCGCGCAGGTGCATCTGGCGGGGCTTCCCGTCCAGGCCCATCCGGCCCCAATCGTAAACCCGGTAGGTGGTGTCGGAGTTCTGCTGGATCTCCAGGATCAGATTGCCGGCATCGATGGCGTGCACCTCGCCGCTGCGGACGAGGACCGAATCCCCCCGCCCCACGGGAAAGCGCCGCACGCACCGCTCCAGGGCGCCGGCGGCCAGGGCCGCCTCGAAGTCCGCCGGACGGGTGCCGGCGACGAGGCCCACGATCAATTGGGCGCCGGGCGCCGCGTCGGCGATATACCAGTTCTCGGTCTTGGGCTCCCCGCCGAGGGCGGGCGCCACCTCCGCCGGCGGATGCACCTGCAGGCTCAGCCGCTCCCGGCAGTCGAGCCACTTGACCAGGAGCGGAAAGGGGCGGCTGCGGTCCCACCGCGGGCCCATCACCTCGTCGCCATGGTCCAGGATGACCTGCCGCAGCGTCGAACCCCGCCAGGGGCCGGACGCCACGACCGACTGGGCCTCCGGCCGATCCACGATCTCCCAGCTCTCGCCGATGGGACGCCCCGACGGCAGGCCGCGGCCGAGCGCGGTCTCGAGCGCCCGGCCGCCCCAGACGCGTTCCTGATAAAGCGGTTCGAAAGAAAGAAAATCTCGCATGCTTTCGTCCTTTACAAGCAGGCTGAGGAAGATGGCCAAAAAGGAGAGTTCAAACCCAAACGGATCGGGCGGCGGCGCGACGCTGCGGCCCCGGCCGAATTGGGCTCTCGCCATCGTCTGCGTGGTGGCCGGGCTTTATATCGGCGCGGCGCTCTGCACCTATTCGCCGGCCCAGAGCACGTACTTCAACACCCATCCGACCGACTACAACATCACCGGGCGCCTGGGGGTCGAGATCAGCCTGGTCGCGTTGGAAAGCGTCGGCATCTGCGCCTTCCTGATCCCGATCTTCCTGCTCTGGCTGGCGTATCTGGCGCTGCGCAATCCGCGCCGGCTGACGACGACGCGCCTGGTCGCCATGCTCGTCTGCCTCGTCGCCGGCTCCGGCCTGGCCGCGCTGGTGAGCTGGCTGCGCGCCCCGACCGATTATTTCCCGCACGACTTGGGCGGCGTCCTCGGCACGTGGCTGTACGACCATGGCATGCGCCGGAACCTGGGGGACTTCGGCACCTTCATCATCCTCGCGCCGCTCTATCTCTGCGCCCTGCTCTTCGTCTTCACCAAGGACATCGGCCTGGAAATCGAGAACATGGTGACGAACTTCTCCGCCTGGCGGGAGAACCGGGCCAGGCGGGCGGCCGAACTGCGGGACCAGCGCCGGCAGGCGGCCCTCCAGGCGAAGGCCGGCGCTAAAGCCGAAGCCAAGGCGCCCGAGGCTCCCCGCGCTCCGCTCATCCTCGAACCCGTCGGGCCCAAGGAAAAGAACGTGTTCGTGCCCAAGCCCGGCACCGCGGCCGCTTCGAGCGCGCCGGCCCTCAAGCCCGCCGCGAAGGACGAGGACGAGAAGGACGAGCCGCCGCCCAAGGCCCTTCCGGTCCGCGACCTGAAGCCGGTCAAGGACCGCAAGATCGAACTGAACATCGTCGCGCCGGAGGAGCTGAAGAAGGCCCGGGTCAGCGTGCCCTCCAATCCGGACGATCGGTACAAGTTTCCGCCGCTGTCGATCCTGAAGGAGCAGATCCGTCCTTCGGCGCGCAACAGCGAGGAGGAGCACCGCCAGAATGCCGAAAACCTGCTGCGCATCCTGGGGGAATTCGGCGTCGAGGTGAGCCTCGGCGAAATCCATGTCGGGCCGGTGATCACGCGCTACGAGGTCGTGCCGGCCGCGGGCGTGCGGGTGGAGAAGATCTCCGGCCTGGACAAGAACATCGCCCTGGGCATGCGCGCGCAGTCGGTGCGCATCCTCGCGCCCATCCCGGGCAAGGCCGCGGTCGGCGTCGAAGTGCCCAACCAGCATCCGACGCCCGTGGGCCTGCGCGAAATCCTCGAAAGCGAGGACTGGGCTTCGGGCAAGAACGAGCTGCCGATCGCGCTCGGCAAGGACGTTTCCGGACGGCCGCTCATCTCGGATCTGACCAAGATGCCGCACCTCTTGATCGCGGGCGCCACCGGCTCGGGCAAGTCGGTTTGCATCAACGCCATCGTGGCGTCGATCCTCTACTCCAAGCGCCCGCGGGACGTGCGGCTGATCATGATCGACCCCAAGGTCGTCGAGCTGAAGATCTTCAACGCGCTGCCGCAGATGCTCATCCCGGTCGTGACCGAGCCCAAGAAGGTGCCCGGCGCCCTGAAGTGGCTCCTGCGGGAAATGGAGCAGCGCTACCAGATCTTCGCCAAGGTCAACGTGCGCAACATCGGCGGCTTCAATCAGCGCAAGCGCTCGCCCGAGGCCATTTTCCCCGCCGTTTCCCAGCAGCCCTCCCTGCCGGGCGTGGATCCGCTGGCCGACGACGGCATCGTCGTTCCGGACCACATGCACTACATCGTCGTCATCATCGACGAACTGGCGGACCTGATGATGGTCGCCCCGGCGGAAATCGAGACCTCCGTCGCCCGGCTGGCGCAGCTCGCCCGCGCTGCCGGCATCCATCTGATCATCGCGACCCAGCGGCCCTCGGTGAACGTCATCACCGGCATCATCAAGGCCAACCTGCCCTCGCGCATCGCCTTCCAGGTCGCCTCGCAGGTGGATTCCCGGACGATCCTGGACGTCAAGGGGGCCGATACGCTGATCGGCCGCGGCGACATGCTGTTCACGCCGCCGGGCACCTCCCGCCTGGTCCGGGCCCAGGGCGCGTTCGTTTCCGACGAGGAGGTCCACGAGCTGGTCGACTTCCTCAAGAAGAACAACGATCCGCCGATCTACGCCCAGGACGTCCAGGCGCAGATCGACCGCGCCGCCCGCGAGGACGACGAGGAAGGCGACGAATTCGGGGAAGAGGGCGAAATGGGCGACGACGAAAGCCTCTACCGCCAGGCGATCGAGGTGCTCAAGGCCTCGCGCCGGGCCAGCACGTCGATGCTGCAGCGCCGGCTCAAGATCGGCTACAACCGGGCCGCCCGCATCATGGAGCTGATGGAGGAAAAGGGCATCGTCGGGCCGGAAAACGGCTCCAGCCCGCGCGAGATTTTGGTCGATTTGGACGGCCTATAGACCATTGTCGCCTACGCACATGCAGACCATCGGCGAACGGCTTGAGGATGCGCGCAAGCGCAAGGGGCTTTCGATCCGCGAGGCGGCTGAGGCAACCAAGATTCGCGGGGACTATCTGCAGAAGTTCGAGGCCAACCAGTTCAACATCGGCCTCACCGACATCTACATCCGCGGCTTTCTGCGCAACTACGCCGGCTTCCTCCAGCTCCCGGCCGACCGGATCGTGAACGACTACAGCGCGCTCGGACACGCCGACGCCCGGCCGCGCCAGCCCAGCCGCGAGGTCTATGGGCGCATGGAGGTTTCCGTTTCCACCCCGGCCGAAACCCGCACGAGCCGACGGGGCGGCGCGTCCGCCGAAGCCGAAGCGGCCGGCGGCGCCGAGCCCCCCACGCCCGCGGCGGGACCCGCCGGAGCGGAGGCCGCGCCGCGTCCGTCCCTGCGTCCTTTGACGACGGTGCTGCCGGCCAATCGCCTCGACCCGGCGCTCGTTTTCAAGGCCCTGATCGCCGGCGTCGGCCTGATCATGCTCATCCTCATCATCTGGCTGGTCCGCAGCCTGGTCGGCGGAAGCTCGCCGTCCCATGCGGCGGAGCATCCCGCCCTGATGAGCACGCCGGCGGCCGTCCCCGCCCCCGAGGCCGAGGCGCCGGTGACCCTGATCGCGACCCAGCCGGTCGGCATCCGCGTCACGGCGCTCAGCGACGGCCACGAGCTGTGGGCCGGCCAGCTCGGCTACGGCGAGCGCCACGACTTCCCCAACATCGGCCTCCACGTCTCCGCTTCGGCAATCGAAAATCTGGAGATCGACTACAAGGGTTCCCGCTTCCGCTTCGGCGGGACGGGCCAGCGCACGGGCGACGTGCCGGTGCAGCACTGACCGCGCGTCCCGCGTGCGTGTTGCCGGCTCGCGTTAATAGCCGGGCTTTCGCATTCGTTCCTCATAGGGGAGTTCGTCGTGGCCGCAGCGGGCTTGACGACGCAGGCATTTCGTTCTCCTGCAACTCCTGCCGGCAATATACATTTAAGCCCGGGCCTCGTCGCGCACGAAATGCAGGCGAATAACTTTCGGGGCATCCATCGTCTCGTCCATATAACGATCGATCGTCGCATTCCCGTTGGCTCGCAACTGCTCCAGCATGTCGCCTCCGGTATGGATGCCCGCCCCAAACGCTGAGACGGTAGAGCCGCCATCAATCTCGTCCTCGCGCACTTGGCACTGGGCACCCGGTCATTCTGTCAAATCCAGTGAAAGCGAAGGCCACGTTCTCGAAATGTCCGCAACAACCAAATCCATGCCGTCAACGTCGCCAGCATAAATATCGGATACACCCGCCTTACCGAGTGGCCGCGAACAACTGCGCCGCAGTTCAAATATCGAATGTCGGATGCCGACTGCGACCCCGCCAAAACCGCCGCGTCCACGGCCTGAAGCCGCTCAAAACGCCCCTTCAACTGCGGAATTTTGGTTAAAGACCGCCAAAGGCGTTAAAATACTGCCGTAAAGCCACGATCGCCATAATACCCAAAACGCTTCCGACGGGTATTGAAGCGACAATAAACTTCCTCGCAATCGATAGCCCGCCGTACCGCTCCCGAACCCAAGCATGCGATCTTAGTTCCCCAATTGATTGGACGATGATTCCAACAATCCAGTTGCCAACTGTCAGCATAAGGAGAGCACATATAACTGGAATATAACGCGATCTACCAAACAAGCGGCTCGTTGAAATGCCAAACGCCGCAGTTCCTATTTCCAACAACAGAACTGCGAATAAAAAGAGAGAGACAATGCAAATATTGCTCGCGTAAATATCAAAGCCATCTTCGCCGCGAGTTGGATTAACTCTAGACACAAAATGAAAAGCGCTAACATATAAATCTATAAATAAATTCCGCATGGGTGATCACCCTGGATGATTAAGGTCATAATAGGTTGTACTGCCCCATAGGTGAGAACCGCCCCCTCCGTAACCGGAAAGGGAATCAGGCCTATGCCGGCAAAAGCTAAATCACCAAACCTTCGCCGGGAGAATCCTTTGGGTAACCAGTGCGCCGAATACAAGTCCCATGCCCACGAATCCTAGCTTCTTTCCGGCCATTTCCAGCACTTCGGCAGCTTTTGATTCTACTTTATAAGCGCCACCCCAAGCGAATGCGCCTCCTGGCGAAAGAATAGCCGTTCCTGTGTTGAATGTACTTAGCGTTGAGTCGGTCAATTGGCCCAAATTGAGCCCACCTGTCCCGACTGCCGCTGCTCCGGGGACCGGAGAGCCCGAAACCACCATTGCTAAAGTCCCGTCCGGTGCCTGCATCAAACCAGAAACTTGGGTACCGTCTGTGTTGGCTGTGACTGTATACGTTCCACCATACAGGTTCGGATCCCATCCATATGGTCCGGTATTTGGGGCATCAGCGCACTCCGGCGCGAGTTCGTAGCGAAAGAGGCAACTTTCCTGGTGCGATCCAGGTGTTTGCGTGCGGCGCTCCGGGTGTGTTTCCAAGGGGCTCGGCCAAAGGACCCCAAGTGCGGTTTTTGGCCGCGGGAGCCGGTTGGCCTGGCGCGGATTGCGGCGACGACGGTGCGCGGTGTGGCGGCTGGCCGAAGGCTGCCATGCGCCGATACGTTGGTGCTGGGCCGCCGCGATCATCGAAGGGCCCATGATGGCGGCTGGGAAAGGAGCCGCGAGCGTTTCTTTCGCGTTTAACGCGGCCGGGCAGCATTTCCCTGGGCTTCGAGCCTTCGGGCGTTCTGCGGCCAAAAGAACGCCGATGGCGGCCCGCCCTGCCGTCAACTCCAGTCGAGGATGGTCAAGCCGGGCACGCGCTTAAAATGCGCGTCACGGGTGATGAGCGAGAGCGCCTGTTCCAAGGCATGGGCCGCGATCCAGATGTCGTTCTCGGGGAGCGGCGTGCCGGCCGCCGCAAGCGCCTGATTCAGGCGGGCGTATCCGTCGGCCGTGCGATCGGTCGGCAGCAGCCGCACCGTGCCCGGCGCGAAGGCGGCCAGGTTGGCCAGTTCGCGAGCGGACTGGCCGTAGTGGTAGGCCCCGTAAAGCAGTTCACCCCAGGCGGTGAGGGGAAAATACACCGTCTCTTGGGCCGCCAACTTGGCGCGCAGACGGGCGCCGACGACCGCTACGCCGCGCAGATGGGCCACGGCCGCGCTGGTGCCGAGGATCGCATCATCAGTCACGCGGATCGATTCGCTCGCAGCCTTCCTCGATCGCCTTCTCGATGGCCTCGCCTTCGGGGCCGCTCCACACCCCAAACGAGCGTTCCAGCGCGGCCAGCCGTTCGGCCTTGGTCGTTTCGCGCAGTCCGTGGATGAGCGCGACCGCCTCCTCCAGTTTCGGCGGAGGCAGCGCCCGCAAGTCCGCGACGATGGCTTCCAGGGTGCTCATGGCCTGAAGCTATGCGCTGCTTCGTCGGCGGCAAGCTCGGCCTCCTCCTCCGCGAATTCGTCCGCCAGTTCCTCGTTGACCGCGGCGGCCGTCAGCCTGGCCGGGTGCGTGCGCTCATGGACCTCCTTGAGCATGTGGATGCTGACCTGGGCGTAGATCTGGGTGGTCTCCAGCTTTTCGTGTCGCAGGATCTGCTGGATGAAGCGGATGTCGGCCCCGTTCTCGAGCATCAAGGTGGCGCAGGTGTGCCGAAAGAGGTGGCAGGACCCGGTTTTGCCGATCTCGGCGGCATCGACGTAATTCCGAACCAGTTGCGTCAGCCGGTTCGGCTCGAAGGCCAAGCCCAAGTTCGTCAGGAACACGATCCCCTCATCCGGCGTCAAGGCGAGCGACGGACGCGTCTCCTCGATGTAGCGCTGCACCCAGGCGAAGGCCCGCCCGCCCATCGGGATCATCCGGTCCTTCTTGCCCTTACCCTGGCGGATGAAGACGGTCCCCGCTCGGCATCGAGGTCGTAGAGCTTGAGGCCGATCAGCTCCATCCGGCGCATTCCCGTCGAGTAAAAGGCCTCTAGGATGGCGCGGTCGCGCAGCCCCAGAGCCGAGCCCGCGGCAGGAGCGGCAAGCACGCGCTCGGCCTCGGAAGCGGTCAGAACGTGCTTGGGCAGCCGCTTCTCCACCCGCGGCAGCGCCAGGTCGGCGGCCGGATTGGCCAGCAGGTGGTTTTGCCTGCAGAGCCACTTTATCCCGCCGCCCGGCCCTCCGGGCGAGCCCGGCGGGTACGCGCAGCGGGGGCCATGCGGCCCCCCGAGCCGCCCAGAGCGGAGGCGGAGGGCGGCGAGCCGCGTGGCCGACCGCAGCGTAAGCGAAGGGAGCGACGGGCCGACCCGCCGCCAGGCGGCTGAGGCCCGGCGGCAGCCCGCCGGGCGCAGCGGGGGCCCCACCG
>DASRSH010000187.1:0-22250 GCA_035656575.1 Opitutaceae bacterium | reverse complement strand
ATGGGATCACCGGCAGCTACAACGGGGCGACGGGCGTCCTGACCCTGGCCGGCACCGCCAGCATCGCCAATTACCAGTCCGCCCTCGATTCGATCACGTACCGCTCCGCCGCCTCGAATCCCACGAATTCGGGCAGCGATTCCACCCGCACGATCGATTGGACGGTGACAGACGGCGTGGACTCCAGTTCGTCGGCCGCGAGCACGGTTGATTTCGATACCGCGCCGGGCGTCACGGCTGGCGCCACGGCCAACTTCACCGGCGGCGGCAGCGCAGTCGCGCTGGACGGCGCCCTCTCCATCACCGCCGGCTCCAGTTCGACCCTGGCCGGCGCCACGATCTCGATCACCACGGGCTGGCGAGCGGGCGACACCCTGAACTTCATTAACCAGAATGGGATCACCGGCTCGTATGACAGCGCCACCGGCGTCCTCACGCTGACCGGCACGGCAAGCGTTGCCCACTACCAGGCCGCCCTGGAATCGATCACCTACGGATTCACGCCCGCCGACGGCGACCCGACCGCCGGCAATACGGATGACAGCCGCACCCTCACCTGGACGGTCACCGATGGCACGGCGTCAAGCCCCGGGGTCACCAGCACGGTCGCCCTGGCCCACGCTGCGCCCGTGGCCAACGCCGGAGCGACCGCGACCTTCGTGTTCGGCGGAACGCCCGCCGCGCTGGATGGGGGCCTCACGGTCGCCGACGCGGACAGCGGCGGCGCGCTGGCTGGCGCGACGATCACCCTGTCGAGCGGTTTCCTGGCCGGCGACACCCTGAACTTCACGAGCCAGAATGGCATCACCGGTTCGTATAACGGCGCCACCGGCGTCCTCACGCTGAGCGGCCCGGCGAGCATTGCCAGCTATCAGGCCGCGCTCGAATCGATCACCTTCAGCTCCAGCGCAGCCGACCCGACCGCGGGTGGAACGGACATGACCCGCACGGTGGCGTGGATCGTGAACGACGGGACGAGCGCCAGCACCGCGGTGACGAGCGCCGTTTCGATCGCGCCCGATATCGTCAGCGTGACGGCGCCGGCCGGCGGCAACTACGGCCAGAACCAGACGCTGAGCTTCACGGTCACATTCAGCGATCCGGTCGTTGTGACCGGCGCGCCCACGCTGGAGGTCACCATCGGGGCCGGCACGCGGACTGCCGCGTATGCGAGCGGCAGCGGCACGAACGCCCTTGTCTTCACCTACGCGATCCAGGCCGGCGATACCGGAGCCGTCGCCGTCGTCTCGCCGGTCCTCCTGAACGGCGGAACGATCCTGGCCGCGGGCGACGGTGCCGCGGCCGCGCTGACGTTCACGCCGCCGTCGACTCCATCGCTGCGGGTGCTGCTGGCGCCGACGCTCGCCTGGGTCCGGCCGGCCCCGCTCATCTTTGGCACGACGCTGTCGCCGACGCAGCTCGACGCCACGGCCAATGTGCCGGGGACGTTTTCGTACACTTATCCCATCGGGACCGAGTTCACCGTCGGCCAGTATGCGGTAAATGCCGTCTTCACCCCCTCCGATCCGACGACCTATCTCTCGGGCGCCGTAGGAACGCTGATCACGGTGGTTCCCGCAACGCCGGTGATCACCTGGGCGGTTCCCGCACCCGTTCCCGCCGGCACCGCCCTTTCCACCAGCCAGCTCGACGCGGTCGCCAACGTGGCGGGCACCTTCACCTACAGCCCCGCCGCCGGCTCCGTCCTCGCCGCAGGCACCCAGACGCTGACGGCGACCTTCACGCCGGCAGATCGGGTCGACTATGCGGGCGCCACCGCGTCGGTTGCGGTTTCGGTCGTTCCCTTTGCGCCGCCGCCAACCCAGACGACGACGGGCGGTCCGGTGACCCTGCCCTCCACCGTGGGCGGGGAGCCGGCGACCTATACAGTCGTGAGCGGGCCCGCCACGATCAACGGCACGACCTTGACCCCGACCGGCACCCCCGGCGTGGTCACCGTGCAGGTCACGCTGCAGCCCGCAGGCGGAGGGCCCGGCTCGGCCACGACATTCACGGTCGACGTGCAGGCGCCGGCCAGCGCCGTGAATGTCTCGGCGTTGGGAACGGTGCCGCCCAACCAGTCGCTGATTCTCGGCTTTTATGTCTCCGGCGCCGGCCAGAAGACCGTGCTGCTGCGCGGCGTGGGTCCGACGCTCGGCTCGTTCGGGGTTCCCAACCCGCTCGAGCAGCCCGTCATGACGCTCTTTTCGAGCAGCGGGACGCTGCTGGTCACAAACGATGGCTGGGGCGGTTCAAGCCAGCTCGCTTCGCTCTTCGCGACTGTGGGCGCCTTCTCCCTCCCGGCCGGCAGCGATGATTGCGCGGCGACAGCCACCCTGAATTCGGGCGCCTACACCCTCATCGTCGCGGGCGCCGCGGGCACATCGGGCGCGGCCCTCGCCGAACTTTACGACACCACCCCGAACCCGCTGCTTGCGAGCCAGCAGATCGTCAACGTTTCCGCCCGCGGGTTGGTTTCGCCGGCCACGCCGCTCACCGTGGGCTTTGTGATCGCGGGCACCCAGCCGGAGCAGATCCTCATTCGCGGCGACGGTCCGGCACTGGCAGCCTTCGGCGTGGCGGGAGTCCTGGCCACTCCGCAGCTCAGCATCTTCAACAGCAGCGGCGCCCTGATCGCCCAAAACTCCGGCTGGGGAACCCAAGTCGCAGCCCCGGGTTCCGCCTACACGCCGGCGAGCGCGGCGGCGGTCGCGACCGCGGCGGCTCAGGCCGGTGCCTTCCCGCTGGCGACGGGCAGCGCGGACGCGGCAGTTTTGGTCACCTTGCCTCCCGGCCAGTACACCGCTCAAGTGGCCGGCGGCTCCGGCGCCGCCCTGGCCGAAGTGTACACGGCTCCCTGAAGGGGAGCCTTAGGCCGGCTGGCCCGCAGGCGGCGAGCGAAGGATCAGACCTCGCAAATCCCCGTCGTGCCTGACCCGCGATTTCGAGGCGCCGCACGCCGCCGCTCGGGGCGGTGTCCCCGGCCGGTTGACAGCGGCATTCCAAGTTGTATGTTTTTCTCACGTGAAGGATACATACAGCATCAAGGAACTCCAGCGCGAGACCGCCGCCGTGGTGCGGGAGGCCGAGGCAGGGGCCTTGGTGACCGTCACTCGGCACGACCGGCCGGTTGTGCATGTGATCTCGGCCCAACGTCTCGGCGCCATCCTGGAAACCATGGAACTGCTGGCCGACCCGCGTTTCATGAGCCAGCTCAGGCGTCTGCAGGAACGTAAGTTGAAATTTCATCCCGCGTCTTCGCTTGCCGGCTAAAACTCCCGTTTTTGTCGCCACGCAGGTTCAGGAGTACCAGCGAACGCTGGCCCCCGAGCCGAGGCGCCGGGTCAAGGCAGCGATTTTGGGCCTGCCCAATGGGGATGGGGATATCAAAGCGCTGGAAGGCAAGCTCGAGGGATTGTGGCGGTTACGTGTCGGTGAACATCGCTTCGCGTATCGTCACCTCAATGGCCGAATAGAAGTCTTTTACGCCGCTCCGCGCACCGTCATTTACGAGTATCTGGCCGCCCACGTGAAGAGTCTCCTGGGCTGATCTGGAGGCGCGGGCCGGAATCGAACCGGCGCCTCAGGCGGCGCTGGCGTTGTAGGCCTTGACCGCGTCCTGGACGACCTGGGTGAATTCCGCGATCGCGACCGGCTTGAGCAGATAGCGGAAGAGGGCGGCCTCGTTGACGCTGCGCAGCAGCATTTCGGGCTTCATGTAGCCGGTGACCAGCACGCGCTGCATCTGGGGGTATTCCTCCCGCGCCCGCACCAGGAAGGTCATGCCGTTGCCGCCGGGCATGAGATGGTCGGCGACGACGACCTTGAACTTCTTCTTGCGCAGGATGAACTCCGCTTCCCGGGTCGAATTGGCGGTGGTCACCTCGAAATAGGGCGACAGCGAGACGGCAAACACGTCCAGCAGCGTCTGCTCGTCGTCGACGAGCAGCACGGCATCCCGGCTCGCGCCATCGGAGCGGACCGGACCGGAACTTGGGGCTTCGCTCATGGCGGGTACGGAAGGCATCATTGGAATCGTACGAACAATGTCAAAGCATCGGCACTCAGGAGCCTTGCTTTAATCCCTGCGCCTCCATTGGATGGACTTGCGAATGGCTGAACCCGATCTCCATGCCGCCGCGTCGGCAGGGACCCTGCGCACGGTGCCTCCGGAGCTGCTCACGGTCGATCGCCTTACCGCGGCCAATGCCGCCGGGTTCACCCCCCTGCACGCGGCCGCGAAGTACGGCGGCCTGAAGGATCTCCCCCCGGGGATTCTGACCGCGAACCTCCTGGCGCTCAAGAACGCGGCGGGCTACACGCCCCTGCACCACGCGGCGATGGGCGGCCACCTGGACCAGGTGCCGCCGGCTTTGCTGACCCCGGAGGCCCTGCGGCAGCGCAGCAACGCCGGCTACACGGTCTGGCACGTGGCTGCGGCCCAGGGCGCCTTGGGGCAGATTCCGGCGGAGCTAATCGTCTCGTCGGTGATGGAGCTGACCACCGATGTCGGCAACACGCTGCTGCATGAGGCGGCCGAAAACGGCACGCTCGACCAGATTCCGGCCCGGTTTCTGACCGCGGAGGCCTTGGGCCGCCGCAATCTCGCGGGCGAGACGGTGCTGCACACGGCGGCCTTCAACGGGCACCTCAACCAGGTTGCTCCCGCCTGGCTCACGGCGGAAGCCCTGCGGCAGGCCACGAGCGCCGGCGACACCGTCTTTCACGCGGCGGCCATATCCGGCCACTTGGGGCAAGTGCCGGGCGCCCTGCTGGTGGCGGAGAATCTCGTCATCGCGAGCAAGTCGGGCTTCACCGCCATCCACGCGGCGGCCGAGACGGGGCAGCTGAGCCAGATTCCGCCGGGACAGCTCACGGCGGAGCTATTGACCACGCGCAACGACAACGGCGACACGCCGCTGCACGCGGCCGCCTTCGCGGGGCACCTGGACCAGGTGCCGCCCGGTTTGCTGACGGCGGAGCGGATTGCCCTGCGCAATTACGAAGGGCTTTCCGTGCTGCAGATCGCGCTCGATCGCGGCTACGCCAGCCAGTTGCCGGAAGCGTCGCGCCCGAAGCCGATCGGGCCTTTGCGGCGCTTTTTTCGAAGGCTGGCCGGCAAGCGGCGCTAGCTTTACATTCGCTTGCCTTGGAGCGGGGGGGGTCTTTGCTCAACCCTTGCCTAACTCATGAACACGACCATTTCCGCCATCACCGCCCGCGAGATCATCGATTCGCGCGGCAATCCGACGATTGAAGTCGACGTGCGACTGGCCAGCGGCGCCCTCGGGCGCGCGGCCGTCCCTTCGGGCGCCAGCACCGGCGAGCACGAGGCGCTCGAACTGCGCGACGGGGACAAGAAGCGCTTTGGCGGCAAGGGCGTGCAGAAGGCGGTCGCCAACGTGAAGGGCACCATCGCGCCCGCCCTGATCGGGCGGGACGCGACGGACCAGGTCGGCGTGGACCATGCCATGCTCGCCCTGGACGGGACGCCCACGAAGTCCAAGCTCGGCGCCAACGCCATCCTCGGCGTTTCGCTGGCGACGGCCAAGGCGGCCGCGGCCGCCCTCAACCAGCCGCTCTACAAGTATATTGGCGGCCCGAACGCCAAGGTGCTGCCCGTTCCGATGATGAACATCATGAACGGCGGCGCCCACTCGGACGCTCCCATCGATTTCCAGGAGTTCATGATCATGCCCGTCGGCGCGAAGACGTTCGCCGAGGGCCTGCGCATGGGCTGCGAAGTGTTTCACGCGCTGAAGAAGGCGCTGAAAGATCAGGGCCTTTCGACCGCCGTCGGCGACGAGGGCGGATTCGCGCCCAAGCTGGCCTCCGCCGAGGCGGCGCTGGACATCATCGCGCTGGCCGTGAAAAACGCGGGCTACAAGCTCGGCAAGGACGTGGCGCTGGCCATGGATCCGGCCGCCTCCGAGTTCTACGTCGGCGAGAAGAAGCGCTACGTGTTCAAGAAATCGGACAAGCGCTCGCTCACCGGCGAGGAGATGGTCGAACTCTACCGGCAGTTGGTGAGCAAGTATCCGATCGTGTCGATCGAGGACGGCTGCGCGGAGAACGACTGGGACACCTGGAAGAAGCTGACCGTCGCCCTCGGCGACAAGGTGCAGCTGGTCGGCGACGATCTCTTCGTGACCAACACCGAGTTCCTCAAGAAGGGCATCGATTCGGGCACGGCCAATTCCATCCTCGTCAAGGTGAACCAGATCGGCTCCCTGACCGAAACCCTCGACACCGTCGAGATGGCCAAGGAGGCGAACTACACCGCGGTGATTTCCCACCGCTCGGGCGAAACCGAGGACGTGACGATCGCGGACATCGCGGTCGCGACCAACGCCGGCCAAATCAAGACCGGATCGCTCTGCCGCACCGACCGCGTCGCCAAGTACAACCAGCTTCTCCGCATCGAGGAAGAGCTGGGCAAGAGCGCGATCTACGGCGGCAAGCTGCGGGGCCTGTAAGCCCCGGGACGCCGCGGAGGCTTGGAGGCTCGGGACTTGCCGGCGGCGGCATCCCGAGCCTGTTCGCCTCGGTCACATCGGGAACAGATCCCGCACGTAGAGCACGCCGCGGCTGTCCTCGAAGGTGATGCGATTGGGCTGGACGGCGACCAACCGGATGCCGAGCGCGTAGTCGACGATGTCGTTGAGGTGGTAGATGGAGTCGTTGAAGAGGACGAGGGCCTTGTGGTCCGGTCCGCCCGCATCGACGCCTCCGATCACCCCTCGGGCGACGAACGACGTGATGAGGGGATTGGGCTTGGGCGCGGGCGCCAGGGTCAGGGCGGCGGGCGTTGACGTGATGATGATCCGTTGGACCGGCGCTGGGGCGGGCGCAGCCGGCAGGGCGCGGAGCGGGGCCGCGTCGGGGACGGCAGGACGAGCGTCCACAGTGGCGACGGGGGGTTCATCCGGCTTGGGGGCGGCAAGAGTGGCCGCGACCGGCGCTGGCGCGGGCGCTTCCTGGGCGGCCGGTGCGCGGCCGCGGCCGCGAAACAAGGCGGCCGTCGCCAGGCCGAGGGAAAAGATCACGGCCGCCACCAGGAGCTGGTGGGTCTTGGGCCGGTGGTGATGGGCCGGGCGCGCCACGGCCGTGGTGGGCGCGGCCGCCCCCTCGGATTGCATGCGCTGCAGCTTGTTCAGGGCGTCGAGTCCCAGGCTCATATCCACTTCACCTCCCGGCGGGCGCTGAGGACATCCCGCACGCTGACGGTGTTCGACGTGCGCAGGAAGGCCGCGAGCAGGGCCTTGTCGCAGAGCTGGTTGACGATCCGGGGAACCCCGCCGCTGAACCAGTGGACGGCGAAGAGCGCGCTGGCGCTGAAGCCCACTCCGCCGCCCGTGCCTCCGGCGCAGGCCAGCCGGTGGCGGACATAATGGGACAGCTCGGCGCGGGAAAGCGGCTTGACCTCGGCCTTGACCAGGATCCGCTGGCGCAGCTGGCGCATGTCGGTGCGGGCCAGGATGCGCTTCAATTCGGGCTGGCCGGTGAGGAGAATCTGCAGGAGCTTCTGCTTGTCGGTCTCCAGATTCGACAGGAGCCGGATCTGCTCCAGGACGTCGACCGACAGGTTCTGCGCCTCATCGATGACCAGAATGATGTCCTTGCCGGCAGTGATCCGCTCCATCAGCACGTCGTGCATCTGGGTGATCAATTCGGCGCTGGTGCGCGCGATCTTCTTCACTCCCAGATCGGCCAGGATCGACCGTAGCATCTGCGTTTCGGTCTGGCGCGGCGTCAGAATGAGGGACGTATCGTAGCGGCGCGGATCGAGCTCGGACAGCAGGCGCCGGCAAATCGTGGTCTTTCCGCACCCCACCTCGCCGGTCAAAAGCAGAAAGCCCGCCCGTTCGCTGATCCCGAGCTTGAGCTGTTCCAGGGCCTCGTGGTGGGTCGCACCCAAATAGAGGAAACTCGGATCCGGGGTGATGTTGAAGGGCCGCTCGGTAAACCCGAAGAAACTCTGGTAAACCGTGAGCAAGTCGACGGGCGGCGCGTCAAGGAAGGCGGTCATCGGATGAGGCGATTGGGCATGGCATGGCCTGCTAAGCCCTAATAACGGCACTGTTGAGACTTAGGCTTACTGGAATCGAAAAAAACGCCCCCGAATTCCAAGCCCATCACCCAGCCTCTCCCGGCCCTTTTAGATGCTCATTTATAGCATCTTATGAATCAGCCTTACTCGGCTTGCAGCAAATAGCCCCGCAAATACTCCGTCTCCGGCATGGTCGCGAGCACCGGGTGGTCGGCCGGCTGGTGGCACCAGGCGGCGATGCGAACGCGCCGGCGCGCGTCGGCCGACGCGGCAGCGATGACCCCGCGCAGATCGGCGTCCTGCATGTGGTGGGAACAGGTGTAGGTGGCGAGAAGACCCCCTGGAGCCAGAATCTGCAGCGCGCGCAGGTTGATGTCCTTATAGCCCCGAAGGGCCCCTTCCAGCGACCCCCGCTTGCGGGCAAACGGCGGCGGATCGAGGATGATGACATCCCAGGCGGGCTCGTTTTTGCGCTCGGGGGCGTTCAGCCAGTCGAAGACATTGGCCGCGAGAAAGTCGCAGCCGAGCCGATTGCGTTCGGCGTTGCGGCGCGCCGCCGCCACGGCGTCCTCGGCCGAGTCGATGCCCAGCAGGTGTCCGGGCACGGAGGGAGCGCCCGTGCCGCGGCCGAGCGCCCGGGCACAGTGCAGGAGAAACGGACCCTGATTGCAGAACAGGTCGAGCACGCGCAGCGGCCGGCCGGCGGCCGACGCGAGCGCCGCGGCGCGAGCGGCGATGGCGGCGTGCTGGTCCCGCTGGTCGAGATAAAATCCGGTCTTCTGGCCGCCCTGGAGGTCCAGCCAGTATTCCAGCCCGTCGATGGCGACCCAGCGCGCCGGCCAGGGATTGCCCGAACGGGTGTGGATCTCCTGCGGCAGCCCTTCCAGCCGGCGAATGGGCGCGTCGTTGCGGAAGATCACCTCCTGGGCACCCACGGCGGCCACCAGGGCATCGGCCACGTCCGCCGCCCGCTTTTCCATCGCCAGGGTCTGAATCTGAAGGACGACGACGTCGCCGTACTGGTCGGCGACCACGCCCGGAAGCCCGTCCGCTTCGGACCACACCAGCCGGCGCACCGGACCCGGGCTGCGCCGCGCGACCGCTGCCTGGACGGCCCGTTCGATCCAAGGCCGGTCGAGCACCACCGGCTCCCGCGCCAGGCGCCGCCAGACGATCTGGCTGCGTGAATTGTAAATCCCCGAGCCCAGCAGCCGTCCCGTCCGGTCCCGGCATTCCACGACCTCGCCGTCGAACTCCGCCGGCAGGAGCGCTTCGGCCTCATTGCCAAAGACCCAGGGGTGGCCCATCAGGACGCGCGCCTTCACGTTGGCTTTGAGCTTGAGGGCAGGACCGGTCATGGGATGCCCAACAAGGGGCAAATCGGCCGCCGGGTCCAGACTTCCCGCCGGGCTCATCCCGCCGGCCGAAAATTTCGTTCGCGTCGGCGCGGCGGCGCGGCTCATCGTATGCGTTTTTCGATGTCGCCCGCCGCAGAAATCGCCCGCCGCCGCACCTTCGCGATCATTTCGCACCCGGACGCGGGCAAGACGACGCTGACCGAGAAGTTTCTCCTCTACGGCAACGCCATCCACCTGGCGGGAGCGGTGAAGGACCGCAAGAATCAGCGGGCCACGACGTCGGACTGGATGGAACTGGAGCGCCAGCGCGGCATCTCCATCAGCTCGACCGTCCTGCAGTTCGACTACGGCGGGTATGCCGTTAACCTGCTGGACACCCCCGGCCACAAGGACTTTTCCGAGGACACCTACCGCGTCCTGACCGCGGTGGATGCCGCGCTCATGGTGATCGACGCGGCCAAGGGCGTGGAGGCCCAGACCCGCAAGCTCTTCGAGGTCTGCCGCCGGCGGGGGGTTCCCATCTTCACCTTCATGAACAAGTGCGACCGGCCGACGCTGAACCCGCTCGCGCTGCTCGACGAGCTGGAGAGCGTCCTCGGCATCCAGTCCTCCCCGGTGGTCTGGCCCCTCGGCAACGGCCCCTCCTTCCGCGGAGTGTATGACCGGCGGGGCCGGCAGGTGCACCTGTTCGAGCGGGTGCCGGGGGGCGCGTACCAGGCCCCGGTCGAAGTGGCGTCGCTGGACGATCCGGCGGTGCGCGCCAAGCTGGACGACAGCACCTATCAGGAGGCGGTCGAGCAATTGCAGATGCTCGACGGCGCCGGCCATCCCTTCGATCTGGGAGCGGTGCGGGCCGGCCGGCAGACTCCCGTCTTCTTCGGCAGCGCCGTCAACAACTTCGGCATCCAGCTGCTGCTGGACAACTTCCTCCACGACTCCGTGCCGCCGCAGCCCCGCCGGAACGTGCCGGTGGATGCGCCCAAGTTTTCCGGCTTCATCTTCAAGATCCAGGCGAACATGGACCCCAAGCACCGGGACCGCATCGCGTTTCTGCGCGTATGCTCGGGCAAGTTCACGCGCGACATGAACGTGGTGCACCTGCGCACCGGCAAGACCGTGCGGCTGTCCTCCTCGCACAAGCTGTTCGGCCAGGAGCGGGCCACGGTCGACGAAGCCTGGCCGGGCGACGTCATCGGCCTCGTGGGCCACGACGCCTTCGGGATCGGCGACACCCTGACCGAGGACCGCTCGATCGTGTACGACGAAATCCCCCGCTTCCCGCCGGAAGTGTTCACGTACATCTCCAATCCCAATCCCTCCGACGCCAAGAAGTTCCGGGCCGGCCTGGACCAGCTCCTGCAGGAAGGCGTCGTCCAGTCCTTCGCGCCGCGGGTGGCCCCTCCGGGCGCGACCCTGCTGGCCGCGGTCGGACCGCTGCAGTTCGAGGTCGTGCAGTACCGGCTGAAAAGCGAATACTCCGCCGAGGCCCGGCTGGAGGCCACGCCCTGGACGATCCTGCGCTGGATCGAGCCCCATCCCCTGCTCAAGACGCCCGGCCAGCTGATTCTGGCGAGCGGCGTCAGCCTGGGCACGGACAAATTCGACCAGCCGGTTGTCCTTTTTCCGAACGAGTGGACGATGAAATACTTTGTGGAAAAAAATCCCGACCTGAAGCTGAGTGAGCTTCCCCTGGAGCAAAGGAGCGAAACCAAATGACCCGGCGCCTCTTCCTTCTTGGCCTGGCGGCCTTCGCGGCCGGCGCGGCCGGGGCCGGCGCCCGTCCGATGGAACACGCCTACCGGGGAGCCATCGTGATGGACGCCGCCACCGGCGACGTCCTGTTCGCCGATAATGCGAACGAGATCAGCCCGCCGGCCAGCATGACGAAGCTCATGACGTTCGCCGTGCTGGACGACGCGATTCGCGCCGGGCGCGTCTCCCTGCAGACGGTCTGGACGGTGACGCCGGCGGACGCGCGCGTCGGCAACATGCGCGACAGCACCAGCGTCCACTTGCGCACGAACGAGCGCTTCACGGTCGAGGATCTGATCTATGCCATGATGATCCAGTCGGCCAACGACGCCGCCTGGATGGTCGCCCACAATGTCGCCGGCAGCGTGCCGGCGTTCGTCGCCCTGATGAATGCGAAGGCGCGTTCGCTCGGCATGACCCGCTCCACCTTCCGCACGCCCAACGGCTTTCCCGTGCCGAGCCACCGGATCGCGGACGGCGACCTGACGACGCCCCACGACTTCGCGCTGCTGTGCCGGTATCTGATCGCGCACACCGACATCCTGCGTTACACCTCGGTCCGCTCCCGCCCTTTCGGCCTGCACGAGCGCTTTCCGCCCACCGAGATGACCAATCACAATCATTTGCTCGGCAAGGTGCCCGGCGTGGACGGACTCAAGACCGGGTTCACGAACGGAGCCGGCTTCTGCCTTTCGGCCACGGCCCACCGCGGCGGCCGGCGCCTCATCGTGGTGATGATGGACTGCCCGGACGCCCGCTCGCGGGACCTGGCGGTGGCGCGGCTGCTCGAACGCGGCTTCGCCACCCTGCCGGCCGTGCGGCTCGAGCCGCTCGCCCCGCCGGCGGCGCCGTCCGCGGCGCCCGGCGCACCGCCCCTCGTGCACTTTTCCGTGCCGGGTTGAGCCGATGCCGGAGGTGCTCCAGGTCGCCGAGGCCTTCCAGTCCATCCAGGACCGGATCTGCGGCGCGCTGGCCGCTGAAGACGGCAGGGCCTCGTTCCGCGAGGACACGTGGGAGCGGCCCGAGGGCGGCGGAGGCCGGACCCGCATCCTCACCGACGGCGGGGTCTTCGAGAAAGCCGGGGTCAATTTCTCCCGCGTGCGCGGCGCGGCCCTGCCCCCGTCCGCGACGGCGCACCGGCCCGAACTGGCGGGCAAGCCGTGGGAGGCCGTCGGCGTCTCGCTCGTGGTGCATCCAGCCAATCCCTACGTGCCGACGAGCCATGCCAACGTGCGGTATTTTTCGGCGGGCGACACGTGGTGGTTCGGCGGGGGCATGGACCTGACGCCCTACTACGCCTTCGCGGAGGATGCGGCCGACTGGCACCGGGCGGCGCGCGACGCCCTGGCTCCCTTCGGCTCCGACTGGTATCCCCGGTTCAAGCGCGCCTGCGACGAGTACTTCTTTTTGAAGCACCGCGGCGAAGCCCGCGGCATCGGAGGAATCTTCTTCGACGACTTCAGCGCCCTCGGTTTCGAACGCAGCTTCGCGCTGGCCCGGGCCGTGGCCGAGGCCTACTTGTCCGCCTACCTTCCCATCGTCTGCCGCCGCAAGTCCGCCCCTTTCGGCGAGCGCGAGCGGCGCTTTCAGCTGCACCGCCGCGGGCGCTACGTCGAATTCAACTTGGTGTGGGACCGCGGCACCCTGTTCGGCCTGCAGAGCGGCGGACGGACCGAGTCGATCCTCATGAGCCTCCCGCCCCTGGCGCGCTGGGACTACGATTACCGGCCCGAACCCGGTTCGCCGGAAGCGCGGCTGACGGAAGAATTCTTGAAGCCCCGCGACTGGGCGGGGCACGCTGAGGGCTGACCCATGCACGGACGCGAACGCTTTCTTGCCGCCTGCCGCCTCGAGCCGCTCGATCGTCCCCCGATCTGGGTGATGCGCCAGGCCGGCCGCTACCTGCCCGAATACCGCGCGCTCAAGGCCAAGCACGGATTCCTCGGGATGGTGAAGACGCCCGATCTGGCGGCCGAGGTCACCCTCCAGCCCCTCCGGCGCTTCGCCTTCGACGCGGCCATCCTCTTTTCGGACATCCTGGTCATTCCGGAAGCGCTGGGCCAGGGCTACCGCTTTCGCGACGAAGGCGGGATCGAAATGGAATTTCCCCTGGCGTCGGCGGCCGACATCGACCGCCTCGCGTCCGGCGCCACCGTTCCGGAGCGGCTGGGCTACGTCGCCGACGCCCTGCGGCTGGTGCGCCGCTCCCTGCAGGGGCAGGCCCTGCTGGGATTTGGCGGCTCCCCATGGACGCTCGCGACCTATATGGTGGAGGGGGGCAGCTCGGAGGATTTCGCCCGGATCAAGGCGCTCTTTTATGAGCAGCGCCCGGCGTTCGAGCGGCTGATGGACACGCTGTGCGAGGCCCTCATCGCCTACTTCCGCATGCAGATTGCCGCCGGCGCGGACGCGATCCAGATCTTCGACTCGTGGGGCGGCGCCCTCGCCGGAGCCGATTACGAAGCCGGCTCGCTGCAATGGATCCGCCGCATCGTGGCCGCGCTGCCGGCGGACTTTCCCGTGATCCTCTTCGCCAAGGGGACCTCGCCGCAGATGGCGGCCCAGGCGCGCTCCGGCGTCAAGGTGCTCAGCGTCGACGCATCGGTCGATCTCGCCGCGGCGCGCGCGAGCTGTCCGATCGCGCTGCAAGGCAATCTGGACCCAGTGCTGCTCAACACGTCGCCCGCCATCGTCACGCGCGAAACGCGGCGGCTGCTGGACGCCCTCCAGGGCCGGCCCGGGCATATCCTCAATCTGGGGCATGGCATCCTGCCGCAGGCTCGCATCGAGTGCGTGCAGGCCCTGGTCGACGCGACGGTGGGCGCCGCTTCAAGGTAGGGCGCTTTCTTGAAAACTGCAGCCGTTTAACGGTGGTCGGCACGCCGCGCGGCCCTACAGCGCAGCGGCAACAGCGGACGCCGGACGCCGCCAGCGGGCGGCAATCCGGACGATCACGAACACGACGATCGCCAGGGGGATGAACTGCCAGACCCACGATCGCGGGGGCCAGGCGCCCGTTCATGCCGTCATGCATGCCGGACTTGCCACGCAGCGGCGAGGGGATTTCGCTGGGGCGTGCTTCACCCCTTCTGCGCACTCCTGGCCGCGATCGGCCTGTTCTCCCAGCAAAGCGACGTCGGCGGGCCGAGCCATCCGGGCACCGCCGCCTATGATCCGGCCTCGCAGGTTTACACCATTGGCGGCGCCGGCGCGAACATGTGGTTCAACCAGGACTCGTTCCATTTTGTCTGGAAGCGGATGACTGGGGACTTCCTGCTCGCGGCGCACCTGAACTTCGAGGGCCGGAGCGCCCAGGGCCATCGCAAGGCGATCCTGATGATCCGCCAGTCGCTCGCGCCCGACGCCGCGTATGCGGACGCCGCCGTCCACGGCGACGGCCTGGTGTCGCTGCAGTTTCGGATGGCCGCCGGCGAGACCACGCACGAAATCCAGTCGACCGCGACCGGGCCGGGGACGTTTGGCATCGAACGCATCGGGGGCACCATTTACCTGCTCGTCGCCGGCCCCGACGGCAAGCTGCACGCCGCCGGCTCTTCCGTGCCCATCGCCCTGGGGGATTCCGTCCTCGTCGGGCTCGGGGTATGCGCCCACGATCCGCAGGCGTTCGAGACGGCTCAGTTTTCCGACGTTGTCATGGGTCCTCCGATCGCCAGCGTCGTCGCGGTGCGAAGCTCATTGGAATACGTCAAGGTCCCCAGCGGCGACCGCCGCAGCGTGTATCACACCGATGCGATCATCGAGGCGCCCAACTGGACGCGCGACGGCGCCGCGCTCATCTTCAACGGGGGCGGCCGCCTGCACCGCTTGGACCTGGCCGGCGGCGCCGAGCCGGTGCTGATCGACACCGGGAGCTGCACGCGCTGCAACAACGATCACGGGCTCTCGCCGGACGGCTCGCTGCTGGCCATCAGCGATCACAGCCAGGACGATCACTCCCGGATCTACGTGCTGCCGGCCGGCGGCGGAACCCCGCGGGAAATCACGCCGGGGGCGCCCTCGTATTGGCATGGCTGGTCCCCCGACGGGGTCACCCTGGCCTTCTGCGGCCAGCGGGACGGCAAGTTCGGGATCTTCACGGTGCCGGCCGCCGGGGGCCCCGAGAAGCGCCTGACGACGGCGGAGGGGCTGGACGACGGGCCAGATTATTCGCCGGATGGCCGGTGGATCTATTTCAACTCGGATCGCACGGGCCGCATGCAGATCTGGCGCATGCATCCGGACGCGTCGGGGCTGGAGCAGGTGACTCGCGACGGCGACAACAATTGGTTCGCCCACCCCTCCCCCGATGGCAAATGGATCGTGATCCTGAGCTACGGGCCCGAGGTGAAGGGGCATCCGCCGGACAAGGATGTCCGGCTGCGCCTGATCCCGATGGAGGGCGACCGTCCGGCGGTCGAAAAGATTCGCGTGCTGGTCGAGCTCTTCGGCGGTCAGGGCACGATCAACGTGCCCTCGTGGGCGCCGGACAGTTCGAAGCTCGCGTACGTGCGGTACCAGCCGCCGACGCATACCGAGCACGGGCGCTAGCGTACCCCCCCCGGCTTCGCTGCGCTACGCCGGGGCGGGGCCCGGCTTCCGCTTGCCCTTCGCGGAGCTCGGAGCACACTTTCAGAATGCGGCGGATGCCAGCGATTGATGTGCTCCGGGGCCTGGCGGCATTGGCGGTGATGCTCTTTCACAGCCTGAATGTCATCGGATCGCCGGCGAGTCATCCGGTCCTGCATCCGATCCTGTTCGCGATCCGCCACGCCACGGGTTTCGGCTATCTCGGCGTGAGCGTGTTCTTCGCCATCAGCGGCTGGTGCATCGCCCAGCGCGCGCGCTCGGCGTGGGTCAAGGGCGAGCCGACGAGCCGCTTCCTGCTGGAAAGGGCGCTGCGGATCTTTCCGGTTTATTGGTGCGCGCTGCTGGCCGCCATCGGACTGCGCGTGGCTGCGACATTCTTCAACCAGCATAGCCTCAGCCAAACCGTTCCGGCGGGACCCCTGGCCACGATCGGCGACATCCTGCTCATCCAGCCCTATCTGGGCACGCCCGCATTCCTGCTGGTGAGCTGGTCGCTGGTTTATGAATTGGGCTATTATCTCGTGGCCGGAGCGGCATTGAGCGCGCGCCAGCGCGGCGTCTCCACCGTTTGGCTGATGGCCGCGGGCTTCGGGCTCGCGGTGTGGTCTTATTTTCCCCACACGTCGCGGGCGCTGGTCATCCTGCACTATTGGCCGGACTTTTTTGCGGGCATGGTCGCGTGGCAGGCCTCCCGCCTGCCCGGCCGGTCGAAGTGGATCCTGGCTTCCCTCGGCCTGCTGGCCCTGGCCGCACTTTCCCGCCCGGGCTGGACGGAACCCCACCGCGTCACCGCCATTGCAACCGCCATCCTCATGCTCGTGTTCGCGCGCAGCACGCTGCGCGATACGCCCATCAGCCGGGCGGCGCTGGGTTTGGGCGCCATGTCGTATTCGCTGTATCTGATCCACATTTGCGCCATTTCCCCGTGGAATAACCTGGCGCAGCACTATGTGTCGCCGGGCTCCCTGGGCTTTGTCGGACTGTGGCTGATCGGCCTCACCCTGGGCTTGGCGCTGGGCTGGGCGCTGCACCGGTACTGCGAGGCGCCCATTGAGCGGTGGCGCCGGGGCCTGTTCACCGCGAAGGAATCGCCCGCCTTCGCCGCGGTGGCGGCCGACGTGCCGGAAAACACCTGATGGAGGGCGCTTCGGGCCGGATTGCGGTCGTCGGAGCGGGAGTCAGCGGCCTGGCGGCCGCCTGGCGGGCATGCCGCGCCGGCGCCGAGGTCACGGTCTTCGAAGCCGCGGACCGGTGGGGAGGAGTGGTGCGCAGCGACCGCCGCGGCAAGTGGCTCGTCGAGCGCGGACCGCATACGCTCCAATTGCGGCCCGAGGCCCGGGAGCTGGTCTCCTCGTTGGGCCTCACGCCGGTGATCGCCGCCGGCGGGCGCCGGCTCAAGCGGTACATCGCGCGCGGGTCCCGCCTGATCCCGCTGCCGGCCGGACCGCGCGGCCTGATCTTCGGCGGTTTTTTTCGGTGGCACACCAAGACGCGGATTCTTCGCCGGATGCTGGGGAAGAGCCCGCCGCCGGAGCGCGACCTGAGTTTCGCGGATTTTGTCCGCCGCAATTTCGGGGAAGAGGTTCTGGCGTTGGCGGCGCAACCGTTTGTCAGCGGCATCTACGCCGGCGACCCCGAGCAGCTGTCGACGCAGTATGCTTTCCCCCGATTATGGCGGGCCCTGCAATCCGGCTCGCTCTTGCGCGGACAGGCCGCGTTTCCCCTGGCGTCCTTTCCCGGCGGCTTGGGCGACCTGCCGGACGCCCTGGCCCGCGCTCTGCCGGACGGGGCCCTTCAGCTCCACACGCCTGTTCATGGGCTGTCGCGCGACGGCGGGGGTTGGCTCGTCCACTGCAGCGCAGACCGCCCCCTGGAAGCGGCGTCCCGCCGCTTCGACCGGATCCTGCTGACGCTCCCGGCCCATGCCGCGGCGCGGCTCAGGATCGCCGGCGCCGAGCCGCTGCGCTTTCTGGCCGATATTCCCCACCCGCCGGTGACGGTGCTCACTCTCGGCTTTCCCCGCGCCGCGGTGCGCCATCCGCTGGACGGATTCGGCTGCCTCGTCCCGGCGCTGGAGAAGCGGTCCCTCCTCGGCATCATCTTCACCTCCTCGCTCTTTCCCCACCGGGCTCCGGCCGGGCACGTGGCATTCACGGTGATGCTCGGCGGCACGCTTCAGCCGCTGCTGGCCAAACCCACACCGGAGGAGGCGTGGGCGGCCGCGCAGCCGGACGTGTCCGAACTGCTGGGGGTCAGCGGGGAGCCGGCCTTTCTGGAGGCCGCGCGCTACCCCTTCGCGATTCCCCAATACACTCTGGCCCACGCCCCGTTGTTGGCGGCAATCGCGGATGCGGAGGGGCGCCATCCTGGCTTGATCCTCGCCGGCAGCTACCGCCACGGGATCGCGCTGCCCGACTGCCTGGCAACCTCCCTCTCGCCCGACCTGGGCTGAGCGCGGAGAATGCAGCCGCCCCTTGACTCCCCCCGGGGGGTGGCTACCCTCTGCCCCCTTTTATCCGATGGCCCAGGATCTCAAGGAAACGCTGCAATTGCCGAAAACGGAATTCCCGATGCGGGCGGCACTTGCGCAGCGCGAGCCGCAGCGGCTCGCGCATTGGGAGACGCTGGGTTTGTACGCCCGGATGCTCGAGCGCCGGAAGGGATCCCCCTCATACGTTTTGCACGACGGGCCGCCGTTCACCAACGGTGACGTTCACATCGGGACCGCCCTGAACAAGACCCTCAAGGACATCATCGTCCGGTACAAGGCGCTGCGCGGCTACTATACTCCGTATGTCCCGGGCTGGGACTGCCACGGCCTGCCGATCGAGCAGAAGGTCGCCCGGGAACTGCAGGAGCAGAAGCGCTCAGTCACGACGGCCCAGCTGCGCGCCGCCTGCGACGCCTTTTCCGAAGGCTGGATCGCCACGCAAACCGCGCAGTTCAAGCGGCTGGGCGTCCAGGGAGACTGGGCTCAGCCGTACAAGACCAAGGACCCCGCCTATGAGGCGGACATCCTGCGGACCTTCGCCGCGTTTGTGGAGCGGGGCCTCGTCTATCGCAGCAAGAAGCCCGTCTACTGGTCGATTCCCTTCGAGACCGCGCTCGCCGAGGCGGAAATCGAATACAAGGAGCACGTCTCGCCCTCGATCTGGGTGAAGTTCCCCCTGCCGGCGGCCGAAGCGGCCCGGGCGCAGCTTCCCACGGACAAGCCGCTCAGCGTCGTCATTTGGACGACGACCCCCTGGACGATCCCGGCCAATGTGGCCATCGCCGTCCATCCCGAGCTGACCTACGCGGTGATCGAGGTCCCGGAAGGCGCCGAGCGCTACCTGGTGGCGAACCAGCGCGTGCCGGCCTTCGCCGCGAAGCTGCCGGGGGCGCCCGCCATCCAAACCGTGGCGGAGGTGGACGGCCGGGCCCTGGAGACGCTCAAGGCCCGCCATCCTTTCATCGACCGCGATTCCGTGCTCGTGCTGGCCGACTATGTGACGACCGAAAGCGGCACGGGGGCGGTGCACACGGCGCCCGGGCATGGCGCGGAGGACTATCTCACCGGCCTGCGCTACAAGCTCGAAACCTACTGCCCCGTGGGCGACGACGGCCGGTATCTGGACGATGGCCGCGTACCGGCGGATCTGGTCGGGCTTTCGACGCTCGAAACCGTCGAGGATCTCGCGAAAAAGCGCACCTCGCCGGCGAACATCGGCGTGCTCAAGAAGCTCGATGCCGCCGGAGCGCTGGTCGCCAAGGAGCGCTACACCCACAGCTACCCGCATTGCTGGCGGTCCAAGACCCCGATCATCTTCCGCGCCGTCGACCAGTGGTTCGTCGCCCTGGACCGCGCGGCGGAGGGCGCGTCCTCCCCCCGCCAGGACGCCTTGGCGGCGATTTCCGCGGTGCAGTGGATCCCCGAATGGGGCCGGGCGCGCATCCAGGGCGCCGTCGAATCGCGGCCCGACTGGTGCATATCGCGGCAGCGCGCCTGGGGCGTGCCGATTCCCGCCTTCTATGACGGCCAGAAGCGGGCCTACCTGGACGGCGGAGTGATTCGCGCGGTCGCGGACCGGATTGCCGCCCGCGGCTCCAATTTCTGGTATGACGCGGGGGCGGCCGAGATCCTGAGCGGCATCCCGCTGCCCGCCGGCTGGCCGGCGGCCTCCGAGCTGACCTGCGGCCGGGACACCCTGGACGTGTGGATCGACTCCGGCTCGTCGCACGCGGCGGTGCTGCGCCGCGGCCACGGCCACACCCGCTGGCCCGCCGACCTCTATCTGGAGGGCAGCGACCAGCACAGGGGCTGGTTCCAGTCCTCGCTGTGGACGAGCGTGATCTCCCAGGGCGGCCTCGCCCCCTACCGCGCGGTGCTCACCCATGGCTTCATCGTGGACGAGGAGCGCAAGAAGATCTCGAAAAGCTCCAGCTACGAGAAGCCGCAGACCAGCGACTCCTACGTCAGCGAACTGGGCGCCGACGTCGTCCGCCTGTGGATCGCCTCGCAGGATTTTCGCGACGACATTCCCATCTCGAAGGAAATCCTCTCGCACGTGGGCGAGACGTACCGGCTCTTTCGCAACACCTGGCGCTGGCAGCTCGGGAACCTCTTCGATTTCGATCCCGCCCGGCACGCGATGCCGACCGGCGAACTCGACCTGCTTGACCGGTGGGCTCTGCACCAGACGGCGGAGCTGATTCGCGGCTGCACCGCCGCCTACGAGGCCTTCGAGTTCCACAAGGTGTACCAGCTCTGCAATCAGTTCTGCGCCGTGACCCTGTCGGCCACCTATCACGACATTCTCAAGGACCGGCTCTATACCCTGGGCACCAACCACCCGCTCCGCCGCTCGTCCCAGACGGCGATGCATCACATCCTGCACGCGCTGGCGCGGCTGCTCGCGCCCATCCTGGTCTTTACGGCGGATGAGGTCTGGAGCTTCGCCGTCGCGGGCGCCGAATACACGGACGGCTCCGTGCATGCGCAGGATTGGCCTGAGCCGCCGGCCAACTGGTCGGACGCCGGCGTCCAGGCCGACATGGCCGCGCTGCTGCGGATCCGCAGCCTGGTCACCGGCGCCATCGAGCCGCTGCGGGCGGGCGGACGGCTGGGCAAGTCCCTCGACGCCCACGTGACCCTCGCGGCCGCTCCGGGTTCGCCCGATTCGGCCGTTCTCGAGCGCCACCGGGAATTTTTGCCCGAACTTTTCATCGTCTCGGATGTCAGCCTTGAGGACTCGGACGCGGCCTCGTCCGATACCCCTGTCGGCGTGGCGGTGGCGCCCGCGAGCGAGCGCGGATATGTCCGCTGCCCTCGCTGCCTGCGTTGGGTGCCGGCGCTCGAAACCACCGATCGCGGCGCGACCTGCCCGCGCTGCCGGGACGTTCTTTCTCCCACCTGATCCGGATGCCTCTCCCCACCCCCGAAACTCCCCATGGCCAAGAATAAACCCAAGCCCGCAACCCTCAAAAAAACCGCCGCTGTCTCCAAGAAGGCTGCCGCCGCGACGCCGGGGCGCTCCGCGCCTTCGGCTCCGGCCGCCTCCGCCAAGCCTGCCACCATGGAAAAACCTTCGAAAAAGAATGCCCTGCGCGAAAGCATCCTCGCGCGCAAGTCCGCGACCAAGCCGATCGCCTTCAGCCTCGACGAGGTGCGGGCCATCGCCAAGACGAACGCGGCCAAGGCCGGCGAGGCGGAAAAGGCGCCCAAGTCCTCGGCCCCGAAGCCGAGCAAGACCCTGGTCCCGCTGGACAAGCCGGCCAAGCCCAACCACATCAAGGCCGCCTCGCTCGCGGACATCCTGGGCTTCAATCCGCGCAAGACCCGGGCGCAGGACGTCGTGGAATCCGAGGAGAACATCCCCGAGAAGTTTCGCCGCTACTACAAGCTGCTGGTCGAGATGCGCGCCCAGCTGACGGAGGGCATCGAGCGCCACTCCGAGGAATCGCTCAAGCGCTCGGCCAAGGACGACGCGGGCGACCTGTCCGCCTACGGCCAGAACATGGCCGACGGGGGCATCAATACCTTCGACCGCGACTTCGTCCTGAGCCTCGTCTCCAGCGAGCAGGAGGCGCTCTCGGAGATCGACGCGGCGATCAAGCGGATCAAGGAGGGAACCTACGGCATTTGCGAAGGCACGCAGAAGCCGATCGCCAAGGAACGGCTCCTGGCGGTGCCCTTCACCCGGTATTCCGCCGAGGCGCAAAAGGAGATCGAAAAGAACCGCTACCGCAGCCGCGCCCAGGCCGGACTATTCGGCGAGTTGGGAGAGGAAGGCGGCAAGCTGGTGGAGGATGACTCCGGCGGTGACGAATGAACCGGCGGCGCCCTGGGGGCGCCGCCTGTGGCGGGACCGTGGCCGGATCGGCATTGCGGTCGGCGTGCTGGCGCTGGACCAGCTGTCCAAGGCCTGGATCGCCGCGCGCCTGCCGTTCAACACCTATGGCGAGGGCTCGATCGTGGTCATCCCCGGCTTCTTCTATCTGGTTCATGTCGGCAACACCGGGGC
>DASRSH010000186.1:0-1741 GCA_035656575.1 Opitutaceae bacterium | reverse complement strand
AGGCGACGTCGATGCGGTCGCTGACCGCAAGAGACGTATTGTTACGGAACGCCGTCGCCAGCGTCACTGCCGAGGACTTGTAGTCGGTCGGATCAACTTCCGCCGCCCCCAAGGTGGAGAGAGCCTCGATCTTTTGCGCCGCCGCGGCACGCGCATCCGAAGGATAGCCGGTATAGAAGGCGTGGGCCGCTGCTGCCGTCTGAATCAGTTGCGCCGCCAATTGAGCGGGTGTCGCGCTGGACCCCGCGGATGGTTGCGCCGCGGTCAGCGACGTCCAGGCACTATTGGCGGAGGCGCCAATGACTGCCGTCTGGCCCGCGGCGTGGGCCACCCACAATAGGAAGCAGCCGAGACCAAGGCCGCGCCACCAAACCTGCTCCGCCGGAATTAAAGGCTTCATGAGGCGGGGCCACTCTGGGAAGTGCCGCCACAGAAGGAAAAGTGCTCAGATTACGGGAAACCCCGCAGCCTCGCTCGCTCGACTGCGCCTTGAACCTCCGACCTCGCGTTTAAAGCCCGATAGGCTTGCCCAGGATCTCGCGCAGTATGATCGCGCGGCGCAGGTTGTCGGCGCCGCGCAGGTCGGCCAGGCCGCCGAAGGCGGCGACCGCCGCCGATTCCTCCGCGAAAGCGGGCAGCGCCGCGGCGATGGCCGTGGGCCGGGTTCCGGCATCGGCCGTCCCCAAGTTCGCCGCCGGCGCCGTGCCCACGAGGAGCGTGGTGGACGGACCCGTCCCGGCGAAGCCTGGCGAAGCCGGACTGGTGGGGAAGTAGGTCGCCCGGTCGTCCTGCACCCGCGTCACGGGAACCCGCAGGGGCGACGGTTGAGCTTCCGGCTCCGTTTCCTCGTCGCCGGGGATCTCTATTTGCGGCGGCTCCGCCGCCGGCACCTGCGGCACCGTGATTCCCCGGCGCAGGTCCGCCGGAGAGTGCGGCCGGGGCAGGCGCCAGTTCGGAGCGGCCTCGGTCTGCGCCTGGGCGCGGCGGGCGGCGATTTTCCGCGCCACGAGCTCGCGGGCCTCCCGGACACGCTCCGCCCGCTCGGCTTCGCGCTGCTGGCGCTCCCGGTTCTGACCCGCACCGGACGCGCGCTGCTGCTGCTCGCCGGTCTGGTCCGCCGCGGACTGGCGCTTGCGGAAGCGGCTCGTGACCCAGCCGATGATCGCGACGATCACCCAGAAAAACAGCCCCTCGTTGAACGGTTGTCCGGCCATTTACTTCTTCTGGTCGGGCTGGGCGATCGTCTGGCGCATGGCGGTGTCCGCTTGGACATTCTCCATGCGGTAGTAATCCATGACGCCGAGCCGTCCGCTGCGAAACGCCTCGGCCATCGCCAGGGGCACCTGGGCCTGGGCTTCGACCACCTTGGCCTGCATCTCCTGCACCCGGGCCTTCATTTCCTGCTCGAGCGCCACCGCGGCGGCGCGGCGGATTTCCGCCTGAGCCTGGGCCATGTTCTTGTTCGCCATCGCCTGCGCCTCCTGCAGCTTGGCGCCGATGTTCTCGCCCACGTCCACGTCGGCGATGTCGATGGACAGGATCTCGAACGCCGAGCCCACGTCGAGGCCGCGGGCCAGCACCGTCTTGGAAATGTTGTCCGGGGCGGCCAGGACGTGCTTGTAGCTGTCGGACGAGCCGATGGTGGTCACGATGCCCTCGCCCACCCGGGCGATGATCGTCTCCTCCTTGGCGCCGCCCACGAACCGGTCCAGGTGGGTGCGCACCGTGACCCGCGCCTTGA
>DASRSH010000185.1:0-29045 GCA_035656575.1 Opitutaceae bacterium | reverse complement strand
ATATTTGGTACGTGACCCCTTCGCTAGGGGGACGGCGTTGCCTGAATGGAGCCGGCGGCCATTTCGCCGGCCAAGGCGCCGAGCAGCCGGTGGGCGGCTTCTTCTTCCTTTTCGGTCTTTTCCAGCAAGACCACCACCGGGCCGGCGCCTTCTTGGCGGGCCAGCGCGGCAGCCGCCTGGTATGCGGCAATTTCCGCCTGCTCGATTCTCTGCGCCTCATGCAGGAGGGCGATATCCTTGGCCAAGGGCGCCGCGGAGAGCTGCAGCGAGGGGCGGATTTTGTCGAGCAGGCCCGACATGGCAGTCGAGGACTTTCCCTTCAGGGATTTGCCGATGTGCTTGGAGATCTTGTCCAGCCGGGCGACTTGGCCTTCGGTTTCCTTCAGGTGCGTCGCGACCAGCGCGCGAAACTGCACCGAGGAGCCGGCCAGGACCATTTTGGGCAAGAATGGCATCAGGGCGGCTTCCATGGCGTGGAGTTCCCTGAGCTGCTCGACGAGGGTTTCGGATACCGGCACGGGGTCTGGCATAGGCGTAGATGGACCTTGGACCACGCCTCGGCATCAACGGTTCGACCGCCCGCGGCCTTCGCCGGCGGGCCGGATCTCAGGACGCGGACGGCGACCGGTCAGAGACCACCTTGATCACCAGGTAGCTTGCGGGGCCGGAGCCGAGGTTGCGCAGGGACCGGCGGTCGTTCGGCGCGCAGTAGAAAAACGACCCCGCCTTGAGGCGGCAGGCGATCCCGTTCACCCTCGCCTCGAGCACGCCCTGGCGGACGATGAACAGTTCGTCGCCCTCGTCGATGAGGGCGGGCTTGGTCCGCTGCCCGGGATTCAAGGTGGTGAGGTGCACGGACAGGCGCTTGAAGGTCAGGGTGGGGGCGTCGACGATGTTGACCCGCGCGCCGGTCGGGGTGGGGGTCGAGTCGAGTCGGTCGCACGCGAAGACCGTCGATCCCAGCAGGCCGGGCACGGCCTGCTCCGCCGCGGGTTTGTCGGCCACGGTATGGACGCGGTCGGTCACGAAATTGATCACATAGTAGGTCGCCGGCGCGGCGCCGTGGTTGATCGCATTATGCGGATCGTGCGAGGCAAGGAAAACCAGGCTTCCCGGACCGGCGGCGTGCAGGACGCCGTTGGCCGACACGTCGACGCTTCCCTCCTTGATGAAGAGCATTTCCTCCCAGGGGTGCTGGTGCACCGGGTGCGACATCTTTCCGGGCAGGAGCGTCGTCACGTGCATCTCGAACTTCTCCAGCGCCGGGGTGGGGTTGTCGAAAACCGGACGAAACACGCCCACCCCGGTGGGCTTCCCGCTCAGCGAGTCCCAGTCCACGAACGTCGTCCCCAGGATGCTTCGGTCCGAGGGCGGCCCATACTTGACGGCAATGGGCGCGGCGGCGAGGTGCAGCACCCCGGCGAAGATCGTGCACGGCAGGAGGAGGCGGGGCGCATTCATGGGGCGGGAAATCGGCCAAGGGCCGGCGCGGCGCTCACGACTGGGTGTCGAACGACGGCAGCACAAGCCACAGGCCTCCGAAGTGGCGGACGATGGCGAGCATATCGGGAGTCACGGCGGCATGGGCCAGCTGGGCGTCCACGAAGGTGACGGCGGGCCGCGTCATGCGGAACGTATTGGCCGCGACGGGATCGCAGATGAGCCGGGTGCCGGAATCCGGGATCAGCCAGACGGCCTCGCTCGGATGATCGGCCGGGAGGGAGACCTGTTCGGCGATGCCGCCGTCGGTGTGGGCGGCGGCCCACTTCGAGTGGATCAGGTATAGCAGGCGCGTCAGCTGATTGCGCGGGGCGGCATGCGCCTGCATGTGCCGGTGAAACCACACCGCGAAGGGTCCCCGGACGGCGACCGGAATTCCGTGCTTGAGCGCCGGCCTGAACTTCCATCGGGAAACGGCGTCGATCGAGGGGGCGACGAGCTCCGTGTCGGTCATGGCGATGACCCGCGGCGCGTGGACATGCCCCTGGGCGTCGATGACCGCTTCCACCACGGCGTAGCCGTCGTTCTCCGCCTCCCGGCGGCGCAAGAGATACGGCAGCTTAGGATAGATGATTTGCGTGATCTTGGGCGGAACATCCGCCTGATAGACATCCAGGATCGGATCGGCGGACAACGCGGGAGCGGCGGAAAGCACCGCGCAGGCGGCAGCAGCCAGGAAAGCGCGGGAGCTGAAGGGGGTCCGCATGACTGGCAATCTACTCACGGCGCGCCGGTGGGCGCAACGGATATCCCCGCCCCAACCTCGTCCTGGGCAACGCCCATTCGCGCTGGAATCCCGGCCGCCGGCGTCTAGCGTGGCGGCTTGAGCGCCTTTTCCGCATCAGCATCCGAATATCCGCCGGCCGAGCCCGCGGCCATCCGGCGCCTGCGGCGGTGGTCCGGGAAGCTCTGGGCCACGCCGCTTCTGATCGGGCTATGCGTGGCGGTGTATCTGCTCATGGCGGTGGCCGGCATCAGCCCGATTTCCGGCCCGAGCGTGCCGGAGCTGGTGCGCTGGGGCGGCAATGCCGGCGTGCTGTCCCTCGGGGATGGGCAGGAGTGGCGGATGTTCACGTGCCTGTGGGTCCATATCGGAATCATCCACATCGGAATGAACATGTGGGTCCTGTGGATCATCGGCAAATTCGTGGAGCCGCTCTGCGGAGCGTGGCGCTATCTGCTCTTCTATGTCGTGGCGGGTCTTTGCGGCTCGCTGGCAAGTTCGCTGGTGCATCCCCGGATCGTCTCGGCCGGCGCATCGGGCGCCATCTTCGGGCTGTATGGGATCGTCCTCGGCTTCGCGCTGCGCCACCGCCACACGCTGCCCCGGCCGCTGGTGGCCAGCCTGACCCGCAGCGGCGGCATGTTCGTCCTGTACAACCTGATCTTCGGCCTGGCCGTGCCCGGGATCGACTTGTCCGCGCACGTGGGCGGGCTGGCCGGAGGATTCCTGCTGGGGCTCGCGGCGCTGAATTGACCGGCTTCGGGTGAGGCATCAGTTGCCTGAGAGGAAGCGGCGGCCCGGTCCCGCTGCTTGCCGCGGCCGAAGCGGCGGGACGCCGCTTCCACCACCGCAAACGGATACCGCCCTGATGGGGAAGCCGTTCGCGCTGGACCTCGCCGCGGCGCGCGCCATGCGCGACGCCGCCCGGCGCGGCGGCATCGAGCTGATCGTCAACGACGAGACCTCATGCAATCCGAGCACGCGGCGGGCGCATCCATGGGCGGACCGCGACCACGGATTCGCTACGCCTTGTTCCGGTAGATCGTGACGTTCAGGCTGGGGTGGTCGCGCGAAACCCGCAGGGGCCGGTCGCAGCCGGGCAGGAGGACGTCTTCGGTGTCGGGCCCCTCCGCGCTCGGGATGGAAATGCGGTCAAATCCCAATTGGTCGGCTTGGGTCATGAAGCGCGAAAGGTTGCCGTAAACCCACGACGCGAGCGTCCGGCTGTACCCGCCATCCCGGCCGACCCGGTAGCTGACCGCCGTCGCCTGGGCCTTGAAGGCGGCCGGAGGCAGATCGGTGGTGAAGCGCACGGGAATCTTCGGAAGGCGGCAGGGCAGGTCGCAGCGGAAAAAGACCAGCACGTAACCGGGATGGTCGAAAGCCAGTGTCACCGGATCGGATACGCCGGGCAGCGGCACCGGGACGCCATGTTCGGCGCCGAAAAGCACGAGGACGTTCGCGCCCTGCGTGCGGGCGAACGCCGCGGCTTCGGGCAGCAGTTCGGCGATATTTTCCGCCGCGGCGCCGGCCTGGCTCGCATCGAGATGCGGCATGGGGCAGGTGCAGAGCGTGTGCTCGACATAGCGCGCCCCCAAAGGAATCGTATCCACGAGAACGACGATCGGCGCGTCGGCCGGCAGGGGATCGAGGCGTTCCGCGGCCGGGGGCGCGGGCCGGCTGCGGGCGGCATTCGCGCTGGAATCCAGCCCGGCGGTCAGCGTGGGGGGCATGAGGTCCGCGAAGCCCGCCGCCGCCGGCACCATCAAGGCGAGCCCCAGGGTGAACCGCCGCAATGGGGCCGAGGGGGGCATCCCCGAGCCCTGACGGAAATCTGGCGCGGGGTCGAGCCTGACGATCAGCGGGGCGCGGCGGAGGCGATCTGCTGCTGCAGGGCGCCGCTGACCGGGAAGCGCGCGAGGCCCTGCTGCCAGGTCTGCATGGCCTTGTCCGGCTGGCCGGAGTTCGCATACGCCTGCCCGAGGATCACGTAAGACTGGGCGAATGCCGGCTGTTGCGGCAGATTTTGCTGCTGCGCCACCAGCGAGGTTAGGAGCGTGATCACCTCCGGGCCGTTACCCAGGTAGGCCGGCCAATGCGCCAGCGCGGCGGCTTTCTCGAACTGCGCTTCCCAATTGGCCGGATCCGCCGCCAGCGCCGCGTCGAAATCCGCGTCGGCCTGCAAGGCGAGCAGCCCCTGCTGGGTGAAGCTGGCGCCGGCTTGGGCCTGCGCCTGCAGTTCGCGGATCTCCGCTTCGCCCAACGTGAGCGAAACTTCGGCGTCGCCGGGGTCCTCGGCGGCCAGGTGCTTGAGCAGGGCCGCCACCTCGCTGATCGCTCCCGAGTCGCGCAGCGAGTCGAGCAGCTTCCGCCGCTCGGCATAGCTCAGGGTATGGGACGTGAGCTGGTCGACGGCGGCCGCAATGCCCGCCTCGTCGGCGGTCAGGGGCGGGGGAGGCGCGGGCGACCGATAGCGGGTGGAGGCGGCCGATGCCGCCGGCGGCGAACCCTGCGGCGGCGGCACGCGGGGCCGGTGCTCCGCGGCAAAAGGATCGGCGGGAAGGCCGAGCGGCAGCCGGCTTGGGGCGGACCGATAGCGGGCCGCCATCCAGCCGGCGGCCGCGGCCGCGACGAGCGCAGCGATAAGCAGGAGACGTTTCATGGGCGCAACGATACGCCGTGCGCCCTAGCGGGCGCATCTGCCGGAAGTCACGGTGGGTGGCCGTCGTACGGTTCGCTTTCGCGGGGCGTCCGTCGGCGCCTCATCGCCGGGGAATCATGCGACCGGGCCGCCCGGCCCTATCCGTTTCGACTGGCTGCCGTCATCGGGTTCCGACGCCTTCGAGATCGGCGCCGGGTGCAGCGCACGAAGATCCGGTCGCCGATCACCCGCGTGCCGCCGGTGACTGGGCTGCGCTTGCCGCAGCCTCCGCCCTCGACCGCCAGCACCTTCCTGGGCGTGGACTTCTTCAACACCTTCCCGGAATCCTCCCGCCACTTCCGTCAAAAGTGGTTTGAAGTGGCCGATATCTGGATCTTTGACGTCGAGGGCGTGGGCCGCCCTGGAGGAGGTTGGGAGCGACGGGACGCCGCTTCCGCCAGCCGGGGCTACAGCAGGCCCATTTCGCGGCCGCGCAGGGCGGCCTGGGTGCGGTCCAGCACCTGGAGCTTGCCCAGCACGGCGCTCATGTGGTTTTTCACCGTGCCCTCCGAAATCGAAAGCCGCCGCCCGATCTCCTTGTTCGAAAGGCCGTCGGCCAGGCACCGCAAAACATCCCGTTCGCGCGAGGAGAGGGGATCCAGCTCCGGAGCCAGAGGCCCGGCGTGCGCCGGCGGCGCGCTCAGCCGGTTGAATTCGGCGACGAGCTTGGCGGCCACGGAAGGCTGGAGCCAGGTCTCGCCCTTGTGGGCGAGCCGGATCGCCGTGCATAGCTCGTCCGAGGACGCGTCCTTCAGCAGGTAGCCGCAGGCGCCGGCGCGCACGCCCGCAAAGACCTCCTGATCGTCGTCGAACGTCGTCAGGACAATGACCCTGATCGCGGGCCACTGCGCGCGAATCCGCCGGGTGGCCTCGACGCCGCCGAGGCGCGGCATGCGCAGGTCCATCAGGACGACGTCCGGCTTGAGGCTGGGGATCGCCGCGACAGCGGCGAGACCGTCGGCCGCCTCTCCGGCCACGACAAAATCCGGCTGCTGCGCGAGGATCAGCCGCAGGCCCTCGCGAAACATCGCCTGATCGTCGACCAGCAGCAGGCGCATGATGGGCTACGCGGGGATTTCCGCGCAGAGGCGAAAGCCGGCGGGCGAGGCGTTGCCGGCATCGACGCGCCCCCCGACCGCGGCGATGCGCTCGCGCAGCCCGTCCAGCCCGTAGCCGGAGTCGGCCGAGGGAGCGGCGCCTCGCCCATCGTCGATCAGCTCCAGCCGGACGCGCGCCGGATCGGCGTAGTCGAGAAGCACCGAGACCGCGCGCGCCTGCGCGTGCTTGCGTACGTTGGTCAGCCCTTCCTGCGCGGCGCGATACAGGGCGTGCTCGGCCATCAGCGGCAGCGGCCGGCTCACGCCGCGCACGTCAAAGGTCACGGCCGGCCCGCAGGCATTCGCCACCTGGATCAGTTCCCCCAGGCGCGCGGCCAGAGGCGCGCCGGCGTCGGCCTGGAGCGCCGCCACCGAGCGGCGCACCTCGCCCAGCGCCTCCCGCGCGAGGTCCTGCGCCTTGGCCACCGCGCTCAGCGAGCGCTCCGGGTCGGCCGCGTGGACCGCCCGGGCCGCGCCCAGCTGCACATGGATCGTCGTGAGAAAATGGCCGAGGCTGTCGTGGATTTCGCGGGCAAGGCGGTTGCGCTCGCGCACGGTGGCGAGATTCTCGACTTCGGCCGCCAACGCCAGCGCCTTGAGCCGGGCGGCGTTGGCCGAGAGCGCGATCTTGGTGAAAACGATCACGAACGCGAAACCCGGAAGCAGCCCATAGGCCCAGTTCCATGCCGCGGGCGCGCCGCGAAAGTGGGCGAAGATGACTTCGACGGCGCCAAAGAGCAGCACGGAGGCGGCTCCCGCGGCCAGGGGCGGCTGGATCGCCACCGCCAGTCCCAGCAGGGGATACACGCAGACGGAGACGGCGCCCGCCAGGCGGCTCGTCCAGAGGATGGCGCACAGCAGGGCAAAGTCCACGGCCAGGAACGGGATCGAGACCGCGTACCGGCACTTGTCGCTGCGCAGCAAAATGTAGCCGGCGTTGAAGGCCGCGAAGAGCGCGCCCCAGGCGAGGCACCAGCGCCCACGGGGAAGGTCGAGCCGAAGCTCATTGCCGTGAAGCGAGCACCCATAGGCGACGACGACCGTGCCCACGAACACGGCCGCCAGCAGCTGGCGGCCGGCCCAGGGTCCGTCCTCGTGGTCAAGCCCTTGGATCATGCCGAACACTAGCACATCCGGAGGGCCAAGGGCATAGGCCAAAAGTCATGGTCCGGTCCGGGCCCAGGCGCGCCCCCGCCCGAAGAGGTGCCATCGGCGTGCGCGGGCCGGCAGGCCGCCGATGTGCCGGCGGTGGCGCGGGCGCCCCCGGGGACGGCGCGCGCCTGCCGCGATCCCTGACCCTCCGCTCCGGCTAGGCCGGCGCCCCGACTCGGATCGGCAGCACCACGAACGGAAGGTTCGCCAGGAAGAACCGGCGCTGGAGCATGAGAGCGGTGTGGTTGTGGAGCAGGCGGGTGAGGCGGGTCTCCTGCTCGAAGAGCAGCTGGCCGGCGAAGAACACGTGGTTGGGGAAGCGCGCGGCGGCCGCCTCGGCCAGCCCCATCACTTCGCCCATGACGTCGGTGCCGATGGCGGTGAAGGCCGCCGCCCCGTACCCGCGCGAGCGGGCGAAGCCGACGTACTTTTCCGCATCGCTCTCGGTCTTGGCCCGGAGGGCGCCGAGTTCGTCCGTGCCCTTGAAATTGCCCGCGTCGACCGCCCCGACGGCGATGAAGCAGAAATTCCGGAAGGTGTCCCCGAAGACCCGCGGCACGTGCAGCAGGGTGTGCAGGCCCAGGCCGTTGTAGCCGTTGACCAGGATGATCGCCGTGCGCGCCCCTTCGTCCAGCGGGCCGTCGGCCGCCGCGTCCATGCCCGTCTTCAGGTGCCGGTGGGTGGGGGAGGGATGGTGCGTGAGCCCGGCAACCTCGACCAGCGCGTCCAGCCGCCGCAACTGGGCGCTGACGCCGATGTAGTGGCGGCGGATGGCGAACGCGGCCAGGACGAGCAAGGTCGTCGTGACCAGCGTGACCCAGCCCCCTTCGGAAAACTTCACGTACACGAGCGACACCAGGATGGAGAACGTGAGGATGAACCCGAAGCCGTTGATCGCCAGCCGGTGCTTCCACCCTTCGCTCTCATGGCGCACCTGCCACCAGTGCAGCACCATGCCCAGCTGGGAAAGCGAGAACGTGATGAACACGTTGATCGAATAAAGGACGACGAGCAGATCGACCGACCCGCGCGAGACCGTCATCATGACGAACGAGAGCACGCCCATGATCACGGTGCCGTTCTGGGTCACGAACCGGTCGCTCAGCACCGCAAAGCGCGTCGGAAACCAGCGATCGAGGGCCATGTTGGCCAGCACGCGCGGCCCGTCGAGGAAGCCGGTCTGGGCGGCTATGATCAGCAGCGCCGCCTCCGAGAGCAGGGTCACGAACACGAACGTCTGGCCCCAGTGGCCCGGCCAGTGCTGGGTCTGGGCCGTGAACAGGATCGCGTTGAGCGTCCGGTCGGGCGAGGGATGCACGCCGTAGAGGAGGTACGCGAGCAGCAGTCCCGCGACCGTGATCGCGAGCGAGGCGCCCATATACAGCATGGTCTTGCGGCCGGTCTTCACGCGGGGTTCCCGCAGGATGGGGAGCCCGTTGCTCACCGCCTCGATGCCCGTGTACGTGCCCGCGCCCATGCTGTAGGCGCGCAGGACCAGGGCGATCAGGCCGACCAGGCCCACCTGGGCGCTGACCCCGTGGGCTTCGTGCACCGTGGCCGGGATGATCCCCGTCAGCCCGTGCGCGTGCGTGACGACCGCGACGATGATCGAAATCGCGTGGGTGATGACGAAGATGAAGAACACCGGCACCCACACCAGGACCGATTCCTTGACCCCGCGCAGGTTGAGCAGCGTCAGCCCGAGCACCCCGCAGACTTCAAAGGCCAGTTTCCAGGTCTGCCAGGAATCGGGCAGCAGGCTGAAGAGCGCGTCCCCGCCGCTGGCGATGGAAGTCGTCACGGTCAGGACGTAGTCGATCAGGAGCGCGCAGCCCGAAACGACGCCGAATGCCGGCGACAGCAGCTTGCTGGCGACGAGGTACCCGCCGCCCCCCGAAGGGAAAAGGGAGATGATCTGCGAGTAGCTCGCGCAGATGGCGACGATCGTGATGACCGAGCCCAGCGCGACGAGCAGGCTCAGGTGCGTCGCTGCGCCGAGAGCCTTCATCGTCTCCTCGGGGCCGTAGCACGACGAGGAAAGCCCGTCCGCGCCCAAGCCCACCCATGCGAACAGCGCGATGAGCGAGACCTTGTGAAACAAATCGTCGTCCGCGAGCGAACGCGCGCGTCCGAACAGGACGGTCTTCAGCGACCGCCGCGAAGCCTTATGCGATGACATGCACCCTTTCTTCAAGCCGGCGAGGTTAGCTGACGGGCTGGGCCGCGAAAGTGGCCTCGGTCCGCGTTGATCTCCGCGGACCGTTCGCCCCGTCCGCCGGCCAAAGCCGGCGGAAGTGGGTTCCCCGCGCCGCGCGCTGGAGAGGCGCGGCTTAGGCGGTGAAAAGAACAGGGCGGACCATGCCGCGTCGTTCTCCCACTTTCAATCCGGTATTAACCCGGTATCAATTGCCGTGAAAATGCCTTGCGATAAGCGTCAGCGGGACGCTTCCGCAAGCGCCACCGCGGCGTTTATAAGCGCCACGTGGGTAAATGCTTGCGGGAAGTTTCCCAGCAGGCGCTTCCGCTGGGGATCGTATTCCTCGGAAAACAATCCCAGGTCGTTGGCCAGGGAGATCAGCGTGTCGTAGAGCTTGCGGGCATCGCCCACCCGGCCGCACAGGGCGAAATTCACCACCAGCCAGAAGCTGCAGGGCAGGAACACGCCCTCGACCCCGCCCAGATTGTCGGTGCCATCCTCATAGCGGGCGACCAGCCCGGCCTTGAGGAGCTTCTTCTCCACGGCCGCGATGGTGGAAAGCATGCGCGGATCCTTGGCATCGATGAAGCCGACCATCGGCAGCCGCAGCACGGCCGCGTCCATCACGTCCGAGCCGTAGCTTTGGGTGAAGGCGTTGACCTTGGGATTGAAACCGCGGCTGAGAACGTCCTGCCGGATCTCGTCGCGCAGCGCGGCCCAATGATCGCGGTCGCATTCCAGGCCGAACTTTTCCGCGGCCTTGACCGTCCGGTCGGCGGCGACCCACGCCATGACCTTGGAGTACGTGAACGGGCGGACCTCGCCGCGCACCTCCCAGATGCCGCTGTCGTCGTCGCGCCAGTGCTTCTCCAGGTATTCCATCAGCTTGATCTGCAGGGACCACGCGTCGGCCGAATTCTCGCGCGCGACGCTCTCGGAGAGCCGGGCGCGGTACAGGGCGTCGATCACCTCGCCATAGACGTCGAGCTGGAACTGGGTCGAGGCGAGGTTGCCGATCCGCACCGGCCGGGAATTCTCGTATCCGGGAAGGTAGGTCAGCTCAAACTCCGGCGCGCGGCGCTCGCCCGCCGTGCCGTAGAGGGTCTGAAGGGCGGCGGGATCGCCCGCGATGGCGCGCAGCAGCCAGTCGCGCCAGCTCTCCGCCTCGTCGGCGTAGCCGGCCGCCAGCAGGGCGTCGAGGGTGAAGGCGGCGTCGCGCAGCCAGCAGAAGCGGTAGTCCCAGTTGCGCTCGCCGCCGAGCGATTCGGGCAGGGAGGTCGTCGCCGCCGCCACGATGCCGCCGGTGGGGGCGTAAGTCAGCGCCTTGAGCACCCGGGCCGAGGTGTGCACGGCATCGCGGTCGTCGCCCTTGAAATTGCCCGACTGGCTCCACTCCTGCCACCACTGCGTCGTGCTCTCGATCGCTTCGTGGACGTTGCCTGGCGGAGGAGGCGGCTGGTGCGACGGATACCAGTGCAGGCCGAAGGGCATGTCCTCGCCTTCGGCCAGCTCGAATTCGGCGACCGTCGAAAACCCCTCGCCGCGCGTCGCGGCGCGCGTGCGCAGGATCACCGCGTCGGGCCCTGCCTTGGCCTCCAGCGAGTGGTCGGTCTTGTGGACCCACGGCAGGACCGCCCCGTAGTCGAAGCGGATCACGAGCTTCATCCGCATCGGCACCCGGCCGCGCAGGCCGACCGCGCGGCGCACGAGCCAGGGGTATTCCTGGCGGATGGGCATGCAGTCGATCACGCGGACGGCGCCGCCCGCCGTTTCGAAATCCGTTTCCAGGACGAGCGTCCCCGGCCGGTAGCGCCGGGTGATCCGCGTCGGCGCGTCGACGGGCGCCAGAATCCAGAAGCCATGGTCCTCGTTCCCGAGCAGGGCGGCGAAGCAGGAACCGGAGTCGAAGCGGGGCAGGCACAGCCAGTCGATCGATCCATTGCGCCCGACGAGCGCGGCGGTGTGCGTGTCGCCGATCAGGGCGTAGTCCTCGATTCTCATTGCCTAATCCCTGAGACCGAAGCGCTATCTAGGAGGTTCCCGTATGCACCGTATCGCATGAACCGCTGGTTTTTCAGCGCGGCCTTGGAACTGGTGGTGATCGTCGGCCGGCACGGCATCCGGTCGCCCTTGCAAACACCGGCTCAGCTTGCCCCCTATGCCGCGCAGCCGTGGCCGCAATGGCCGGAGCCGCCGGGCTACCTTACCCCCCGGGGGGCGTACGAATCGAACCAGCTCGGCCGGTATTTTCGCGAGCGCTACGTCGCGGCCGGCCTGCTGGCGGGGCGGCCGGCGGACGACGCCCCGGCGATCACGCTGCGCGCCGATTCGGACGAACGCACGGTCGAGACGGCGCGGCTCCTGGGCGAAGGCCTCGCCGGCGGCGTGGCCGTGCCGGTGCAGGCGCGGCCCGCGGGGACGACCGATCCTCTCTTCGGCGCCGCCAAGCTCGACATCGGCCACCCCGACCGGCGCATCGCGGTGGCGGCCTTGCTGGGCCGCATCGGGGATGACCCGGAAGCCCTGCTGGCGGCCTACCGCCCGCAGTACGAACGGCTGCAGGCCGTCCTGTTTCCCGGCGGCCGCATCGTCCCGGGGAAGGTTCCTCTCCTCTCGCTTCCCACCGGCGTCCTTCCCGGCGCGGAGTTCGACGCGGTGCGTCTGACCGGCCCCTTCTTCTGGGGCTTGCGGATCACGGACGCCTTCATGCTGGAATACTGCGACGGCCACCCGCCCGACCAAGTGGGGTGGGGCCGCGTCGACGGCGCGGAATTGCAGCGGCTCCTCGCCGTCCATTCGCTCTACTTCGACCTGACGGAAAGGACCCTGGCCTGCGCCCAGGTAAACGGCTCGAACCTCGCCCGGCACCTGATCGCAACGATCGAGCAGGGCGCCCGCGGAGCGCCCGTGCCGGGCGCGGTGGGCCGTCCCGGCCAGAAGGTCGCGGTGCTGCTGGGCCACGACTCGAATCTCATCAACCTGGCGGGCCTGTTGGACCTGAACTGGATCCTCCCCGGCGCCCAGCAGGATCCCGTCCTGCCGAGCGGAGCGCTGGTCTTCGAGCTGCGCCGGGACGACGCGGGGCGCCAGTGGCTGCGCGTCGCCTACATTTCTCCGACAATAGTGCAGCAGCACCGGGGCGACGCGCTCGGCCTAAGGCATCCGCCGGGCGACGCGCCAATTTACATTCCGCAGTGCAGCACTCCCGCCCCCGGCTACGACGCCCCCCTCGAGGCGGTGGAGCGCAAGCTCAACCAGGTGATCGACCCGCGCTACGTCCTGCCAGGTTCGTCGTGAAGCCGGCGCGCTGGCGCGCGTCGCGCCGCCGGCCGGCTTCAGGTCATCGCGCGAACCCTAATTTTTCATGAAAACGCTTCCACTTCGGCGAAGCTCCGCGCCGGCTGTCGCCCGGCGTCTTCCCTCAAGGCTGAAGCGATTTTCGTGAAAAGTGGGTGCTAATCGTCATCGTCGTCGTCCCCCGCCTTGAAGGCGCGGACGAAGGCGGCGTGGACGGGGGCGGGCATCACCGCCTCGTCGCCGCGCATCGCCATCCAGATGGCGCGATTGAAGGCCTGGTCCTCGATCAGATCCTCCTTGCTGAAATCGAAATGGGCGGCGGCCGCGGCCGCCTTGGTCTTCGCCGGATTGCGCTCCAGCAGGGACACCTCGGGCGGCAGGGCGCGGTACGGCGCCAGGTCGGCCAGGTCGTCAAAGCTCTCGTCCATCGGCGTCGCCACGGCGTCGAACAGGGACATGGGCGGCAGGCCCAGGATGTGCTCCATGGTGGCGAGCATGGAGCAGGTGGTGTAGGGGGTGGAATCGACGTATCCGTGCTTCACGTACGGACTGATGACCAGGGCCTCGGTGCGGTGGGCGTCGACGTGGTCGGGGCCGTTCTGCGCGTCGTCCTCCACGATGAAGATGGCCGTCTGCGGCCAGAAGCGGGAATGGCTCACCGCCTCGACCAGCCGCCCCACGGCGTAGTCGTTCTGGGCGGCGTAGGCGCGGGGGGAGAGCGCGCCGGCCCGGCCGGCCGCCGTGTGGTCGTTGGGCAGCCGGAGGATCTGCAGGCGCGGCATGTCGCCCGTCCGCTCCATCCGGTGCAGCTCCGCGATGAAGCGGTCCGCGCGGTTCACGTCGCTGTAATCGAGGCTCCAGCCGCGGTAGAGCGGGTCGACGTGGCCCTTCAGGGCCGGGAGATTGCTGTCGGAGGGGTCCTGCGGCGTCGCCGTTCCGTGCACGAATTCCCCGTAGTCGCGGTAGCTGACATGGGCGGCCGCCGCCCGGTCCCATAAATACCCCAGGGCGGGCACCGCGGCCGCGAAGTTGCCTTCGCCGGGATAGGGCATGGATGCCTCGCGGTGCCCGTAGTTGACCGGCCAGATCCGCTCGATGAACTCCGAGGAATATCCGGCCGTGCTCCACTCGTGCCCGCTGGTGCTCACCTCCGCGTTGGCGTAGAAGTTGTCCAGGAGGACGAACTGGGTCGCCAGCTGGTGCAGATTCGGCGTCGTGCTCCGGGGAAACAGGCACAGCGCGGGGTCCCCGTTGCCCTGCGGCAGATCGCCGAAGACCTCGTCGTACGTGCGGTTCTCCTTGATGATGTAGATCACGTAGCGCAGGGGGAGCCGCGCGTGGCGCTGCGGAGGCGGCGGCTGCGGACGGCAGAGCGCGGCCTGTTCCGTCCAGAAACGGAGCTGGTCGGTGAAGCGGGCGGCCCGCCGGGGCAGATCGACGATGCCGAGCGTGCCCTCATAAAGGTCGGCGATGTACGGAAAGCTGCCCGGCTTCTGCCCGGGTCCGGGCCTCACGGTGACTATCCGGATGTGCGGATAGTGCGGATCGTACCCCGAGGACAGGGCGGCATTGGCGTGCGCGCTGAGGCCGCGGGCGCTCACGACCAGGAGCTGCGCTGAGCCGGGCGTCAGCCCGAGCGCAAAGGGCTCCCAGCCGGTGGGGATGAAGCCGAGAGCTTCCGCGTGCCCGGCCCGGGACACATCGAAGACGGCGACGTTGTCCGCGTAGCCGTTGGCCACGTAAAGCCGCTGATGAATGGAATCGAGCGCCAGGGCGTCGGGGGTCGCCCCGGGCGGATCGCCGGCGCGGTAGGTGGACCGCAGCGACTCCACGCAGGCCCCCGTGCTGGGATCGAGCACGGTGACACCGGTCCCCCCGCCGTTGGCGACGAACAGCCGGCGGCCGTCGCGGCTCAGCGCGAATTGATTGGGATGCAGGCCGACCGGCCAGCGGGCCAGGACGCGTCCGTCGTTGGCGTCGAGAACGGCGACGGCCGACTCGCCCCAAAGCGCCACGTACACGCGGTGGCGCCGCGGGTCTTCGATCAGTCCGAACGGCTGCGAGCCGGTTTGCAGCTTGGACATGAACTCGGAATTGGGCGCGATGGCGACGTCGGCCCCGATCGTGTCCCGCGCTCGGGGCTCGCGCGGGTCGAGATAGGACACCCAGGCGGCCTTGCGCCCATCGAGGTCCAGCCGGGCGACCGCGCCGGCAAACAGGAGCGACACGAAGGCGCTGTGGTTGTCGTGCCCGGCCGCCACGCCGGACACCGCCGCCACCCGCGCCGCGACCGGCACGGGGATCTCCCCTTGGGCAGCCAGCCTTCCCTGGTCAAATCCATAGACGTAGAGCACTTTGCCCGTGCCCCCGCTGCAGAGCAGCCGGGTTCCGTCCGGAGTGAACGCCAAGCCGTCGAAGCTCATCTTGACCCGCGTGACGCTCACCGTCTTTTGCGTCTGCAGATCCACGACCCAAATCTCGTGCGGCCCGTAGCCGGAATGCAGCACGGCGGCATAGCCGCCGTCGGGATGCACGGCCAGCGCCGCGGGGAATTCCCCCAGCGGCACCTGGACGCCGACCGGCCGGAGGGACCATTGGTTGTGCAGCAATTCCGAACCGTCGGGCTGCGGCCCGGGGGTGACATTGGCCGCGGCCGTGGCCATCAGCCCCGCGATAGCCGCCGCTATCAGGATCCTCATGCCGCTACTGAAGACGTGAGCCGCCGGGTTTTCAACCGGAAGACGAGCAATCCCAGCCCCATCGCCCCGACCCCGCAGGCGCACACCCCGTTCCAACCCGCGACGTGCCAGGCCCACGCGCCGAGGATCGAACCGCAAGATCCGCCGATGAAGTAGCAGGTCATGTACACCGTGTTGAGCCGGCTGCGCGCTCCCGGGTGCAGATTGTAGATGCGGGTCTGGTTCGAGACATGCCCCGCCTGGACCGCGAGATCGAAGAGCAGCACCCCGGCGATCAGGCCCGCCAGCCGATGCCCGAACACGGCGAGGAAGACGAACGAGACGAATCCCAGGATCAGCGCCGCGCCCACGGTGACGCGCGGGCCCCGCCGGTCCGCGATGCGGCCGATCAGCGGCGCCCCCGCCGCCCCGGCCGCGCCCACCAGGCCGAACATGCCCGCCGCCGCCGCGCCGTAGTGATACGGCGGCGTTTCCAGCAGGAAGACCAGGGTCGTCCAGAACGCGCTGAAGGCCAAAAAGAAAAGGGCGCCCAGAAGCGACGCCTCGCGCAGCTCCGGCTCGTCCCGCACCAGCCGGATGATGCTCCGGGCCAGTTCGCCAAACGAAAGCTGGTTCTCGGGCGGGCTCTTGGGCAGGCACAGCCGGGTCAGCGCCGCGAGAATCAGCATCAGGCCGCAGGCGGACCAATACACGCTTCGCCATCCCGCGATGCTGCCCAGCCACCCGCTCAGGGTGCGCGCCAGGAGAATGCCCATCAGCAAGCCCCCGATGACCTGTCCGACCACGCGGCCCCGCTCCTTGGGCGGGGCCAGGTGCGCCGCGAAGGGGATGATGAGGTGCACGACCGAGCCCGAGGCCCCCACCACCGCCGCCGCAACGCACAGCGCCGCGACGCTGCGCGCGGCCGCCATGGCGGCCAGCGAGCCCGCCAGAACCACGATGAGCAGGCTGATGAGCGCGCGCCGTTCGCGGATGTCCCCCAAGGGGACGAGAAGCAGCATGGCGCAGGTCGTGCCCAGCTGCGACACCATCGCCACGGCTCCCGCGCCGGTGCTGCTCAAGGAGAACTCCCGCGCGATGTCCGCGAGCAGCGGCTGGATGTAGTAAACATTGGCGACGATCGCCCCGACCGCCCCCGTCATGAACCACAGCGTTCGCCGATTCATTCCCCGCGGAGCGCCTCCCCCAGCCGCCGGATCCCTTCCTCGATTCGCTCCGGGTCCGCGTTGCTGAAATTGAGCCGCAGCGTCGAGGCGTCCGCCTGCCCGATCCAAAACGGCGCGCCCGGGACAAAGGCGACCTTGCGCGCCAAGGCCCGCGGCAGAAGTTCAGACGCGTCGGCCCCGCCCGGCAGCCGCACCCACAGAAAAAGGCCGCCCTCTGGCTGCGTCCATTCGCAGCCCTCGGGCAGCCAGCGCCTCAGGGCCGCCACCATGACGTTGCGCCGCTCGCGGTACACGCTGCGCAGCCGGGTCAGGTGCGCCTCCAGCCGCTCCGGCGCCCGCACGTAGTGCTCGACGAGCCGCTGGGTCAGGCTGGAGGTGTGCAGGTCGCAGGCCTGCTTGGCCACGACGATCCGCTCCCGCACCTGGGGGTCCCGCGCGGCCAGCCACGCCACCCGCAGCCCCGGCGCCAGCATCTTGCTGGCCGTCCCCAAATACAGCGCATGCCCGGCCTCCGGCAGCGATGCCAGGGGACGCAGCCGGTCCCCCTCGAACCGCAAGGCGCCGTACGGATCGTCCTCCAGCACCGCCAAGTCGAACTCGGCCGCGACCCGCGCCAGCTCCCCGCGGCGCCGCGCCGTCGTCGTCAGCCCGGTCGGATTCTGAAAATTGGTCACCAGGTACAACAGCTTCGGCCGTGAACTTTCTGCCCCCGTTCGCAGGTAGTCCGCCAGGGCGGACGGATCCATGCCCTCGCCATCGGTCGGCAGGCCCACGATGCGGGCTTCGTAGGAACGAAACGCCTGCAGGGCGCCCAGATAGGCCGGATTCTCGGTCAGGACGACATCGCCCGGGTCGAGGAAGATCTTGGCGACCAGGTCGAGCCCCTGCTGCGAACCGGCGGTGATGACGAGCTGGTCGGGGCCCGCGGCCAGGCCGACCTCGCGGTGCAGATAGCCTGACACCCAATCGCGCAGCGGCCGGTAGCCTTCCGTGGTCCCGTACTGCAAGGCAGCCGCGCCGTCGCTGGCCAGGACGGCGTCGGCGCACGCGGCCAGATCGGCCGCCGGGAAGAGCTCCGGGGCCGGCAGGCCGCCGGCGAACGAAATGATCGAGGGCTCTTCGGTGACCTTGAGGATTTCGCGGATGGCGCTGGACGTCTGGCCGGCGGATCGCGCGGAAAAGCGGGAGGGAAGGACCGGGACGGCTTTCATGTCAGGTCAACCCTTCCGGTCTGGGGACCGGCGCCGGGCGCGCCGGCCGCTGGCTGGGGTGCGCCAAACCCGCCGGAAATTCCGGCGTCAGGTCGGGTCGCGAGCTCAGAAACAGCATGTCGTGGGGGGCGCCGGTTCCCGAGGCGGGAGCGGCGGGCAGGTCCTGCCGCTGGAACAGCGGCGTCAGTCGGTGGTGGCGGATCGTATGCATGGCGGTGATTTCGTCTAGGGTTGCGAGGAAACCGCCCTCTGCGCTGCCGGCCCGGTGGGAATAAAAAACCCCCTCCGGTAGGCACCGGAGGGGGCGATCGAAAATGGATCAGACCCGTTCCGGCGCGCCGCGGGAAGCGGCGACGGAGGCGACGACGATGGAGGCCGACGAGCTGAGGCTCGCGGCGGGAATCGAAACGGCGCTACCGGAAAAGGTCATGAAGAAGGGCAAACAAGGCGCCGGGAAGGCGCCGTGTCAAGAGTGCATCGGCCCGCGTCCGGAAAGCTTGAGCCCTCAGGGCTGCTGGGCCTGCTGGTGAATCCTGGCCAAATCCGCCCGCGTGGACGCGATGTCGGCCTCGGTCTTTTCGAGCGCGTCCCTCTGCTGCTCGACGATCGAATTCAACTTGTCCGTCGACGCCTGGTTGGCCCCGGTGATCTGCGAATTAGTCGAGATCAGCCGCTTGGCCTCGTCGCGAAACGCCCCCAGCCGGGTGAGCCGGTCGTGGAGCCCCAGATCGATCAGCTGCAGGACGGTCTTCCCGTTCACCTGGGTCAGATAGGCGTCGTTGATGGCATCCTCCCCGTGCAGATCCGAGTGGCCCATGATGTCCAAATGGATCTCCTGCTCGGCCTCCTTGAGAATCGGCGCGTCTCCTTCGGGCAGCAGCTCGGTCGTGCGCTGATACCAGGCGTCGTAGGCGTCCTTGTCCGAGCCGTCGACCTTGCGGTCCCACACGGGCCCGCCGCCGCAGGCGGCGAGCAGCAGAAACGCGAGGGGGGCAGCCGCGATGAGTGGGGTCGTTTTCATCGGCCCCCACGGTAGCCCGCAACGGCCCGCGGGTCAAAAAAGTTCCGGCTCGGGCCCCGGCTTGGGCGCCGGGGCCGCGGGCGCAAGCTGGACGGTGCGTTTCGCCTGCTCCCACCACGTGGCGATGTTTTCCCAGCGCCCGGGCATTGCAGGGTCGTCCTTGTTTTCGCCCAGCCCGACGGCCACGACCTTGAGCGCGCCGCGGCTGGCCGCGCAGCGCAGGTGCGTCAGCCGTTCGGCCGCGGGACGCTTGGGGTCGGCCGCCGCATGCAGCGCGGCGACCAGGCGCTCGGGCGCGGTCAGGACCTGCAGGTTCTTGTCGTCGCCGACGGGGGACACCACCGCTCGGCCGGGCGTGTCGCCGGGTTCGGGATGCAGGCGCATGACGCGGGACACATCGGGCTTGGCCGCCGGGACCGGCGGCGACGTTTTCGCCGGCGCGGGGGCGCTGACCGAGGCCACCGCGTCCTTGCGCCACACGCGCAGGTCGACGACCTCATGGCCCAATTCCGCCAGGCCGCTGTAGCACGCCTGCAGCCGGGCCGCGACGGCGGAGTCGAACGAGTACAGCAGCTCCGTCTCCTTGGCGCGGCGGCCCGGGCCGCCCGCCGCCCAGATCACGTGAACGCCCGCGTCGTCGGCATAGGCGGAGCGAAGGACGGGCGCGTCGCCGGGACGCGGGGTGGGAACTTTGGGCACCGCCGGAGGGGCGGGCGGCGGCGGGGGCCGGGCAGCGGGCGCCGTCGAAGGCGCCGGCGCCGCCGCCGGCGGAGGCAGCGGCAGGCCCGTCGCGTGGGAGAGGACATGCGCGAAGAGCGAGCGGATGCGCCGCACCCACTGCCCGGGGCGGAGCCATTCGGGCAATTTCGATGGCGCGGGGCGATCGACGACGGCGCCGGAGCCGTAGGCGGACAGGGCCTCGTCATAGAAAGCCTGAACCGCGGCGAGCGCGGGGCCATGCTGTTCGGCCCGCAGCCCGACGGTCCGGCCGCCGACATCCAGCCGCGCGCCGGCGGCATCCCAGTGCAGGTTTTCCAGGCGGGTGCTTTGGGGCATGCATTCATTAAAGCAAGTGCGCTTGCTATCTTTGCGCTGTGATCCCCGCGCAGGTCCGGTTTTCTCCGCACGCGGTCGACGGGGCCGCCTTCGCCGATCTGCATGAGCTCTGCGAACGCCTGGGATTTCTTCCGACGTTTCGCCACGGGCTGCTGCTGCAGGTGGCCATGCCGGAGCCCGTGGACGAGGCGTCCGTGGCCGCGATCCGGCGCGCCACGCACCAGGAAGTGCGCCCGTTCGGAGTGGATCCTGCGGATTTCCGGGCGGCTTGGGATGCGGCTGACGCCGGCCGTGTTTCCCGGAATGACCGGCCGGCGCGCGCGGCCGGCGCCGCGGTTCCCCCGGCGCCCCACGCGTGGCGTCATGCGCTGGGTCCGGGCCGCGCGCTCGCGCTGGAGATCGTGGCGTATGCCTTTGCCGTCTCCGCCTCGGACATCCTGCTCGACGACCAGCAGGACTGGCACGACATCGCGGTCAAGCGCTTCGGCGCGAAGGAGATTCTTCCGCCGGTGACGCGCGACATCGGCGCGGCGCTCCTGCGCGCGTGCAAGGAGATGGCGGGTCTGCCGGTGGCGGCCGCCCTGGCCGCCCAATCCGGCGCGGCCCGCGTCGCCGTCGCTCCCGGCCGCCGGATCGACTTGCGGATCGAAGTGACCCCCACGATCCACGGCGAAAGCCTGGTCGCCCGCCTCCACGATGCCCAGACCCAGCTCGAGCGTATGCAGCGCCTGCCCTTTGCCGAGCCGGGCCAGGCGGCGGAAGTGGCCGCCTGTCTCGCCCAGGCGCAGGGCTTGATCGTGGCCACGGGCCCCACGGGGCACGGCAAGACCACGACGCTCTATGCCTGCCTGGGGCAGCTTGACCGCTCCCGGCTCAATATCCGCACGCTCGAGGACCCGGTCGAATTCCCCGTGCCGTGGATCACCCAGATCCCGGTGGGAGCCGGCACCGGCCGGGACTTCGCCTCCGGCCTGAAGAGTCTGCTCCGGCAGGCTCCCCACGTGATCCTGCTCGGCGAACTGCGGGACCGCCAAGCCGCCCAGACGTGCATGGAGGCCGTGGATACCGGGCACCTCCTGCTCGCGACGCTGCATACCCGCGACGCCGTCGGCGTGGTGTCGCGGCTGCTCGACCTGGGCTTGACCGGCCGGCAAATCGCGGCCGGCCTGCGCCTGGCGATCGGCCAGCGCCTGGTGCCGCGCCTGTGCGAGCGCTGCCGAGTGGCGGCGCCGGTGACGGCCGCCGATGCCGCGGCCTTCGAGGCCCACGAACTGGCCGCCCCGAACGAACTCTTCGAGGCGGCCGGCTGTGCCTCCTGCGGATCGCGCGGAGAGCGCGGGGTCGTCCCCTTGTTCGAGCTGTTCCAGCCGGGGGCAGGGGAGGACATGGAAGACCTGATCGCGTGCGCCGACGCGGCCCGCTTCAGCGAACGCGAGCTGCGCCGGCGCTGGCGCCGGGCGGGCGGCGATCCGCTGGCCCGCGGCGCGCTCCGCCTCGCCGCCCAGGGGGTGATCTCGGTACGGCAGGCGCGCTTGCTATTTTAGGGCCATGGATATGCCCGACGTCTCCACGTCGCCCCTGCCGCTCCCGCCGGTGGCGGAACGGCACTACCGCGCGTTTGCCTGGGTGGTGCACGAGCAGCGGCTCATGGCTTTGCTCCTGGGCGCGCTGGCCGCGGCCACCGGGATGGTCTGGCTCACCGGCGCCGAGCTTCAGAACAAGCCGCCGGTGATCGTCCACGCGCCGCCGTCCCTGCGGGATGCCGCGGACCGGGGCGGCGCCGGCATCGGCCTGGGCTACGATTCGCTCGCGTTCTTTCTGAACGGCTGCGTGCCCCTGCTGTATCAGGCGGAGGCCGGGCGCCATCCCTGGCTGTCGCTGGCCGAGGGGCTGGTGGCTCCGGAGATCTGCCGCGATGCGGAACGCCGCCTGCAATCCCATGCCGCGGAAATGGCGGCCAAGGGCGTGAGCCAGACCCTGGTGATCTCCGCGATCGACGAGGTCGTTTCCGATCCGGCGTCGGCCCGCGTGGCCGCGCGCGTGAGCGGGGTGGTGCGGATCCTGGCGCCCGCCCAGCCCCCGCGGGACTTTCCCTGGCAGGCGCACGCCGTTCTCGCGGCGAACCTGAGCGGCCGGCTCAATCCGTATCCGTATTTCCTGCTGAGCCTGGAGACGGAGGCCGCGCCGTGATTCACCACCGCTGGGAACGCACCGTGGAGGACCGCGAGTTCTTTCGCGACGAGGGCCGGCTCATCACGCTGTTCTGGGGCCTGAGCACCGGCGGCGCGGGGCTCTTGGTGCTCCTGGGGGCGGGCCTGTGGCGCCTGCGCGTCCTGGCCCTGCGGCCGCCGGCCTTCGTCGGCATCGCCGGCGGCCAGGTGTTCACCGGTAGTCCCGAGCCGGTGTCGGCCCTGTCGGACGCGGACTTCGACCGCCAATTTGCGGACACCGTGCAATTTCTCTTCAGCCGGACGGAGGCGGGCCCGGTCGCCGCCTTGGCCGACTATTGCGCCCCCGAGGTGCTGGCCTCCGTGAACCGCGACTACGCGGACGCGGCGGCGCATTATCCGGCCGGATTCGTGCAGACCTTGACCATCCTCGAGGCCCGGCGCCGAGCGTCCAGCCCGGGAGTGCGGGAATGGCTCTACCGCGGGCTCCTCGCCTCGCGCTCGCAAAACGCCGCCCAGGTCAGCCCCGTGTACCTGGCGTGCACCTTCGCGGTGACGGACCACACCGCCGCCAATCCCGCGGGCTGGAGGCTCGTGCGCCTGGCGGCGACCACCCGCGATGACTTCTACCGCGAGGAAGTGGACAGCGCCCGCCGGCAGGCGCTGGGTCTGGCGCCATGATCCGGACGCTGGGAGCTCTGCTTTTCGCCGCGGCGGCGCTGCGGGCCGCGCCGCCCGAGGCCGTGCCGCTCGAGCCGGGAGTTCCGGCCGAGATCTACGTCGCGCCGGGCCGGGCGACCACCGTGCTGCTGCGCTCGGCCCAGAAGGTGTCCGCCATCTCGCTGGCGTCGCCGGTCATCACCTACAAGTACGACAAGCCGCTCAACCAGATTGAAATCACCCCGGCGGTCCGGACCGGGGGCGTCGAGACCAACCTGAACCTGCGGATCGGCGCCGATGTGTACGTGCTGCTGGTCCACGTGGTCGAGGACGTGCGCGCGCAGTTCGTGCGCACGTTCATCCTGCCCAACGCCAATCCGGCGGGGGACGAGGCGGAATTGGGCGGCGCGCGCCCGCTCGCGCCCGCCGAGCTCGACCTGCCCGCGGCCGCGCGCACGATGGAGCGGGCGGAATCCGACGCGGTGTTTCGCGCCGCGCAGGCCAACCTCCGGCTCGAACCGCTCGCCGTCGCCCGGCGCTGGAACGGCTGCGACATCCTCCTCGACGAGGCGGCGCAGTTCCTCGATCTGGACCTGATCGTCTTTCGCATCCATTGGACGAACACCACCCCCGATGCCCTCTATCTGCACCCCTTGCAGTACGGCTTGGTCGCCGCCGGCCGGACCCTTCCGGTGCTGGCCCGCTATTCGCCGGATGACGCGGTGGTCCTGCCGGGCGCGGAATGCCGGGCCTATCTGGCCGTCCAGGGGCTGCGCCTGAGCCGGCACAACGCCTGGGATCTGGTCCTGCCGCCGGCCGCGGACTCGGTCGCGGCCTCGCTGGAGGATGGACGGCGATGATGAGCGGACTGATCTGGCGGGAGAAGCCTGACGGCACGCGGGCGCTGGCGTATCCCGTGTACCTCGCCGGGGCCTTGGCCGCCTGGGGAGTGATCTACGCGCTCCACGCGCGCTTCATGCCCGAGGCGCCCGCGCGCCCGAGGCACGCGCGGCGCCGCGGCGCGGATGTCGGCGCCATCACCGGAGCGGCCTCGCTGGCCGCGCCGGTCGTCGCCGCGGCGGCCCCGATGCAGGCCGAGGCCCGCAGTTTCCGGCTGGATCGGCCGGCTGCCGCGGCCAGGCGCCCGCGGCCTGCCCGCGCCGAGTCCGACGCGGACGATGCGTCTGCGGAGGACCCCCTCGGGGAGGCCCTGCGGTCGCCCCCGGCGGCCGCCGATCCGACAGCGGACGGATTCGCCGCGTTATTGCCCGCCCTGCCGCCCGAACCGGACGGCGAAGGCGGCGGCCGCTTGCCCCGGCCTCAATTGCTTGGCTACCGGGATGCGGCGGCCGATTCGGACGCGGCCGGCGGCGTGAATGCCGCGTCGGCCTCGCCGCCGTTTCTCTCCCGCGGCGCGTTGGTCCCTGTCTACCTGCTGACCCGCGTGGACACGAGCAATCCGGCCGCCGTCCTTCAATTTGCGGTGGCGCAGGATGTATTCAGCCACGGGCTGTGCCGGCTGCGATTCGGCACCCGGCTGCTTGGGAAGCTGGAAGGGCGTCCTCTGCGGGATCGCCTCACGCTGACGGTGGATACTGTGCTTTATCCGGACGGGCGCGAGGAGCCGATCGCGGCGACCGCGGTGGAGGCGGACGACCGGGGCTCGGATATCCGGCCGGGAGTGGCCGCGGCCTTCGTGCCGGCGCCGGCCTGGGCGCAGACGGCGCCCTATCTCTCGCAGTTCGCGACCGGCTTTCTCGGGCTGCTCCAGTCGCGCGCCCAGCAGGGACTCAACGTCGGTTTTGGAGGAGTCACGCTGGCGTCCACCGTCTCCGGCGACGCCAAAGGTCCCGCCTACCAGGCTTCCGCCCAGGCGATCGGCGACTTCACGCGGGCGCGCCTCCAGGAGTGGGCGGACCGTTACGCGGCCTACGACACGATTCCGGCCGGCACGGCGTGCTGGCTGCAGCTGGACGCCGACTTCGCGGGCAGGCTTTCCCATGCACCTTGACCCCAATATTGCACAAGAATCGCCTCAATCTCGAGGGAAGACGCCGGGCGATTGCCGGCCGAAGCCTTTCCGCGCTGGGTCCAAAGCCCTTCGCGGTCGGCTTCGGCCGGTTCTTGCGCGCTTCGCCGGTCCGGAGGCGTTTTCGCGCAATATTGGGGCCGCGCTGCTCTTCGCACTGATGACCGGCGGCTGCGCGTCGGTGCGCCCGCGCGCTCCGGCCGCGGCCGGCGTGTCGATATCCGCTCCGGCGTCCGCGCCGGCGCCCCCCAGCCCCGACGGGCCGGCCCAACTCCTCTACCGCCCCCCAAAGATCGCGCGGATCTATTTGCGCGCCCACGAGGACGCGAATGGGCGGCTCGTCGGGCCGCAGGTGATCTACCAGATCATCGAACCGGGCGGATGGAATCTTGACGCGCTGGACCGGACCGTGCCCGAGCCCGAACGGGTCATCGATCCCAGCGCAAGCTGGTTTCTCGCGCCGGATCCGGCCGCGAAATGAAGTCGGCCGCGGTCAGGGAGCCGGGCGGGGAAAGTTCCGGCTCAGCCCGTCCAGGCCCTCCTGCTCATGCTCGAGGATGACCCTCGGGCCGCCCGCGCCGTAATGCAGCCGCAGGATGTAAAGGCTGTCGAAGTCCTCGTAGGGCCACCGAATCTCCTGCAGCGGCGCATGACGGACGTCGGCCACGAACTTGCCGATGAAGTCGGCCAGCTTGAGATGCTCCCAGCAGACAAACACCAGAGCCTGGTGGTACGTGGGTTTGAGCAACTCCGCCTCAAGTTCGTCGGTGTGGCGGAAGCCGAAGCTCGTGTTGATCGGCATCCCGCAGCGGATGGCGGTCGGCTCGATGGTCGCGAGGGGCCGCACGTAGTCGTAGTAGGGCTCTCCCGGTTTTCTGCCGCCGACCAAGTCCGCCCCCGGATCGGGCGCAAAGATGAACTGCGGCCGCCCGAAGCGGGCCAGCAGCACGGCGGGCAGCGCGAGCGAGCGGTTGAGGCCCTGGACGTCCAGCTGGCCGATTTCCGCGCGCGGGCGCTCGCCGTGCCGCAGGCAGACGATGACTTCATCGGCCCGCGCGCAGCACGCGCCGGCGAGAACGAGGAGAACGAATGAGCGAAGCAACTTCATGCGGATAAAAATCAGTCGAGCCGGCCCAGCTGGATCAAGGCCTGCTTGAGCGGCTCGGAAAACTTCGAAAGCGGCGGCAGCCACAGCCCCAGCTCCGTGCGGTCCCACCATCTCCCCGGCGCTTCGCCGGGCCGGGCGAACCGGTACCGGTACAGGACGGCGCGGACATACCGCGGCGGCCGGTCGGGAAAAGGATTGGAGCGGAACAGGCTCAGCATTCCCGGATCGTTGTGCAGCAGTTTCCAGACGACGTGCAGGGTCCAGGGGTATTCGCGGTAGCCGGCCATGGCCGCGAACCACATGGCCCAGTCGAGGCGGGGCTGATAGGGGGCGATCTGCCGGGGGCGCTCGTTGACCAGCACGGGCTGCGCGACATAGAGATACTCCTTCCAGACCGCCTGCGGGTCTCCCGGATCCAGGGCGTCCGTGCCCTCGAACACCACCGTCAGCCGCTCCTTGCCGACGCTGCCGAAGGCGCCGTAGGTGTTCACGATCTCGAAGGCGTCGAAACTCGTGTTCATGACCTGATTCGGCGAAAAGAGATTGATGACCGGCTGAATGCTGAGGATCGCGACCAGCGCCGCGACCGCCCACGACACCACTCTCAGGCCGAGGCTATTGCGCGGCGCGGCGACGACCCCCTCCCACGCGCGCCGCAGGAACGGCAGGACCGCGAGCCACGCCCCGTCGTCGAAGCAGGCGAGGGCGGGTACGATGGTGAGCCAATTGAGAAAGGACAGGTTGCCGCTGAAGATCAGGACGAGCTGGAACCCCACGATGACGCACCCCGCTGTGATCCGCGCCAGCCGCGGCCAGAAGACGAAGAACGGAGCCACCAGTTCCGCGAGGTGATTGACGACCACGCCCCCCTTCAGGACGGCATGGGGCAGGAAGGAGAACCACCGGCTGAACGGATTGGGCAGCGGCTGGGTCTCGAAATGATAGTACAAAGCCGTCAGGTCCCGCCACGCCGGATCCCCCCGCAGCTTGATCAGCCCGGAGCCGAGCATGATCCGGAAGATCAGCCAGCGGAACAGCCAGATGACGGCCACCGGCGGCTTTTGCTTCGAAAACGGCCGCCCATCCCACAAGGGGCAAAGGAAGATCGCCAGAAACCCCGTCTCCAGCAGCTGGGATTCCCAGCCGTAGGCGTACCACGTCTGCCCCACATGGACGATCGACATGTACAGGCCCCAGAGGACCACCATGAGGGGGATGTTGGCAAAGCCCAGAAACGCCACCAGCGACAGGGCGACCCCCGCCCACGACACCGCAAGCAGCGCCCCATCCGAATGCCCGAACCAAAACAGCGAGGGAAGTTGCCAAAAAGCCGCCTGCCGGGATCCGCCAAAATTGCCCGCCACCTCGTCCAGAAAGGTCCCCACCGGCAGCAGGCCGTGGGCCCCGATCAGAGGCACAAGCTGCCTCGCCGCCGAGTAAAACGCGAAGACGTACACCCCCGCCAGCACCCGCAAGAGGACAAAACGCGTCAGCCAATAGGTATCGCGGGGAGCAACTGGGGACGGGTTTTCTTGTCTATCCACGGCTCTCGACTTGAATTAATCGTTCGTTGGTTGCGATTTCCAGCACACTTCCGATTCCAGCATGAGCGGCGAAGAACATCCGGCGCGGCCTGAACACCGCGAACACTCCAGGCCGCACTCCCAGGGTCAATCCCAGGAGGAGGGTGACGCCGGCGAGCAGAAGCGGCAAGGCGCTTCCCGGCGCAAACCCAAAGGCCCCCCCTGGTACAAGCGCCCCGCGATCGTCTTGATCGTCGTCGTGGTGGTGATCGCCGTGGCGATCACGGTCGTCCTGGTCTGGCGCCACAGCGAAACCCACATCTACACCGACGACGCCTACGTGGACGTCGTGTCCCAGCAGGTCAGCCCCCAGGTCTCGGGCCGGGTGCTGCGCGTTCTGGTCAACGACAACCAGGACGTGAAAGCCGGCCAGGTGCTCGTGGAAATCGACCCCTCGGACTACGACGCCCGTCTGGCCACGGCCCTGGCCTCGCGGGCCCAGGCGCAGGCCCAGCTCACCGAGGCGAACGCCCAGGTCACGGTCTATGAGGCCCAGCTCGAAAAGGCCCGGGCGGACTTGGGTACGGCCCAGGCCAACGCCACCAATGCCAACAACGACCTGGCGCGGTACCGGCGGCTGAAGGCGATCAACGCCGGCGCGGTCTCCGGCCAGCAGCTCGACGCGGCCACCGCGGCGGCCGTCAGCGACACGGCCCAGCTCAACGCGGCCCAAAAATCCGTGGCGGCAGCCCAGGCCCAGGTCGGCTACGCGCGCAGCCAGGTCGCGGCCGCCCAGGCCGGGATCCGCAGCGCCGACGCTTCCGTCCGGGAGGCGCATCTCAATCTCTCCTACACCCAGGTGAAGGCCCGGGTGGACGGCCGGGTGACCAGCAAGACCGTGTCCCCGGGCAATGTCGTCAGCCCGGGCACTCCCCTCATGGCCATCGTGCCGCGGGACGTTTACATCACGGCCAACTTCAAGGAGACCCAGCTCCAGCACATGCGCTACGGCCAGCCGGTGACCATCACGGTCGACGCCTATCCCGACATGAAACTGAAAGGCCACGTGGACAGCGTCCAGGCCGCCACCGGGGAAGCCCTGAGCATGGTCCCCGCCGAAAATGCCACCGGCAACTGGGTCAAGATCGTGCAGCGGGTGCCGGTCAAGATCGACATCGACAACCTGCCCGACGATCCGCAGCGCCGGCTGGGCCCGGGCATGTCGGTCGAAGTCTCGGTCGACCGCCAGTAACGCCCATGGCCCTCGAACGCTCCGCCGCGGGCGACCACAACCCGTGGCTCATCGCGGTGATCGTCTCGATGGCGACCTTCATGGAGGTGCTCGACACCAGCATCGCCAACGTCTCCCTCCAGCACATCGCCGGCGACCTGGCCGCGAGCCAGGACGAGAGCACCTGGGTCCTTACGAGCTACCTCGTCAGCAACGCGATCATCCTCCCGATCAGCGGCTGGCTGTCGCTCGTGATCGGCCGCAAGCGCTTCTACATGGGGTGCGTCGCGCTCTTCGGCGTCAGTTCCCTCCTCTGCGGCCTCGCGCCCTCCCTGAGCTGGCTGGTGGTCTTTCGCGTCCTGCAGGGCCTGGGCGGCGGCGGCCTCGCCCCCAGCGAGCAGTCGATCCTCGCGGACAGCTTCGAGCCCGCGCAGCGGGGCCAGGCCTTCGCCCTCTACAGCATCGCGGTCATCGTCGCGCCGACCCTGGGACCGACCCTCGGCGG
>DASRSH010000184.1:0-14594 GCA_035656575.1 Opitutaceae bacterium | reverse complement strand
TTATCCCATGTCTTCCAGCAAAGGGTTCAGCTCCGCGCATTGCTTCATGCTCCGACGCGATTTTGCCGACGAGCTCGGGTTTGGAGAATATTTCGCCACGACCCCCCACGGCCAATCCGTGAACCGCCGCCGTTCCCAGATCAACCGCAGCCTGGGGCTCTCCCCCTCGCTTCCCCGGTATCTGGGCTACTTCACCTACAACGACGAAGGCTACGTCACCCCCGACGGAGAGCTCGCCTACGGCGCTCCGGTGGACGGGCTCTTCCAGGAGCTCCTCTCCCGGCTCGCCGTGGGGATCGAGCGCAATCCCAGCCTGTCCACCGCCCGGGAACGCTCCTGCAAGGAGCTGGACATCGAGGCCGACTGGGACGGGACGCCCCGCCACCTGGTGGTCCACGACTCCTACACCGGGCGGGCCTGGCTCGTGCCGGCCTGCGAGGAGGCCTTCGAAATCCTTCGCAGCCAGAAATGAAAAAAAGCCGCGGTTGCCCGCGGCTTTTTCTTCATCTGTAGTTCCCAAAAGGGCTTCGGTCAGCGCCAGTGGCCGCCGACCCAGGCGTAGCCGTGGCCGTGGGGGGCCCAGGAGCCGCCGATCCAGACGGCGCCGCGGTAGGGGGGGCGGACGTAATGGCCGGGAGCCCAGACCCAGGCCCCGTTCCAGACCCAGGAGCCGCCGATCCAGACATAGTCGGGACCAGGGGCGGCGTAAACTTCCTCGACCACCGGGGCGGGAGGGGCGCTGTTCACGACGACCTCCTGCGCCGGCGCATTATCCGGAGCCGGAGAGACACTTTCAGGCGCCGCCTGGGGAGCAACGGGCGGTTGGCTGGAGTCCGCCACGGGCGCCGCATGAGGCACAGCCCAATGAGCGCCGACCCACACCCAGGCGTTGTTTTGGCGGGACCAATATCCCGCCTGCCAGATGGCATTGGGCGCCGGCGGGCGCTGCCACGAGCCGCCGTACCAGACCCAGCGGTGGCCGGGGGTGTCCCATTCCCAGTGACCCTGCACCCAAACGTAATCCGGGCCGGGCTGCGGCGAGCCGGCGACCTCGGTGGCGACGGGCTGCTGCACCACGTACACGCTGGTAGGCGGCGGATAGTCGTAGATCGGGAACCCGAAATTGAAGCCAAAGCCAACCCGGGTGTAACCAAACGCAGCCACCGGCAGGGCGAGAGCGGCGGCGCTGAGTGCGAGTTTCTTGGAAAACATAGGTGGGGCGGTGAGACGAAGAGTATTTGTTAAAAGTTCCACCGCAGCGACCTTGGAAGGTGCCAGGCCGGCTGAATTCCTCAACCGCCTAAAAGCAAATCAGATACAAAGAAAATCGCCCCATTACAGATTTGTCATCCTGGGGAAAGGGGCGCGACAGGCCGGTGTGGCATCTTTGCGCCACGATTATGAACCCATCCACCCGTTCTCCTCTTCGCCGGCGTCTGCTCGTCGGCGCCGCCGCGGTCGCCGTCGCCGGCGGCCTTTTCGCCGCCATCGGGGCGGCCCAGCCGCAACATGCCGCCACCCTCGAACTGCGCAAGGACACCACGCCCCTGACGCGCACGCCGATGGAAGCGACCAGCTATGCGAACATCGTCAAGCGCGTGGCTCCCAGCGTCGTGAAAGTGACCGTGGAAATGCGGCCCACCAACACCGGGCTCGACGGCCAGTTTCCGGGCTTCGACAATCCCTTCTTCCGCCAATTCTTCGGCAACCGCCTGATCCCGCAGCAGCAGGAGCCCGAGATGGGCCTGGGCTCCGGCGTCATCATCAGTCCGAACGGGTACATCGTGACGAACAACCACGTCGTCGAGAATGCGCGGGAGGTTAAGGTCACGCTGGCCGACGGGCATCAATACAACGCCCGCGTCGTGGGCCGCGATCCTTCGACGGATATCGCCGTCATCAAGATCGACGCGCACCACCTGCCCGCGATCACCTTTGGCTCGAGCAGCCACCTCGAAGTCGGGGACCGGGTGCTGGCGATCGGCAACCCCTTCGGCATCGGCGAGACCGTCACGAGCGGCATCGTGAGCGCCAAGGAGCGGCGCGCGGGCCTGGGCCTCGCGTATGAGGATTTCATCCAGACGGACGCCGCGATCAATCCCGGCAATTCAGGCGGCGCGCTGGTGGACGTTGAGGGCCGCCTGGTCGGCATCAACACGGCCATCCTGAGCCGCAGCGGCGGCTTCCAGGGCATCGGCATGGCGGTCCCGGCGGACCTCGTGGGCAACGTGGCCGATGCGCTGGTGGCGCACGGCAAGGTCGTCCACGGCTTTGTGGGCATCGATGTCCAGGATCTGACGCCGACGCTGGCCGACTCCTTCAACCTGAAGGTGGACAAGGGCGCCTTGGTCTCCGAGGTGCAGCCCGGCACGCCGGCCTCCCGCGCGGGCCTCCAGAGCGGCGACGTGATCACCGCGATCAACGGCCAGTCCGTCGACGGAGCGAACCAGCTCAGCCTGATGGTCGGTGAAACCGCGCCCGGCACGAAGCTGACCCTCGATGTCGTGCGCAACGGCCAGAGCAAGACCTTCACGGTCACGACCGAGCGCAAGCCCGGCACGAACGACATCGCTGCGGCCAGCGACGACACCGGCGTCCTCAATGGCGTCGGCGTCGGCGACATCGATTCGAGCGCGCGCCAGCAGCTCAACCTGCCAGATAACCTCAGCGGGGCCCTCGTGACCAGCGTCGATCCGAATTCCGCGGCGGCCCAGGCCGGCATCCGCGAAGGCGACGTCATTCTGGAAATCAACCGCCACAAGGTGGATTCGGCCAAGAGCGCGGTCGACCTGACCGAGCACGCCACGCCGGACCGCCGCACCCTGGTCAAGCTCTGGTCCCACGGCAGCACCGTCTACGTTGTCGTGGACGAGTCGAACACCCCGGCGGACAACAGCGCCAACTCGAATAATTCGAATGATGGGAACAGCGGGGACTCGGACAATTCCAACCCCTGATACGACACCTTCGTTAGGTTAGAGGATATACGCCATATCATCGGCATCGTCCCCGCAAGGGGACGGTGCCTTGTCTTTTCCGCCCCGGGGCGCACGATCAAGCCGCATGCGCGTTCTCGTCGTCGAGGATGATGCCAAGATCGCCTCCTTTGTCGCCCGCGGGCTCAAGGAGGCCGGCTTCGCCGTGGATCATGCGTCCGACGGCGACACCGGGCTGGCCCTGGTGGAGAGCACCGAATACGACGCGGCCATCGTCGACGTCATGCTGCCGGGTCTGGACGGGCTCAGCCTGGTCCGGCGGCTGCGTTCCGGACGGCGCCAGCTGCCCGTCCTCTTTCTCAGCGCGAAAGGCAGCGTCGAGGACCGGGTCAAGGGCCTGGAAAGCGGCGCGGACGACTATCTCACCAAGCCCTTCGCGTTCTCGGAGCTGCTGGCCCGCGTGCAGGCCCTGATCCGGCGCGCGACGCACGCTCCCGACGCGACCCGGCTGACCGCCGGCGACGTGACCTTGGATTTGGTGACGCGCCAGGTGACGAGCGCGGGGCGTCCGGTCGAGCTGCAGCCGCGGGAGTTTTCCCTGCTCGCCTTTCTGCTGCGCAACGCGGGCCGTCCCGTGACCAAGACCAAGATTCTCGAGCACGTGTGGGACTACAGCTTCGACCCGCAAACCAACGTGGTCGACGTGGTGATGCACCGGCTGCGCGGCAAGATCGATCCCGATCACACCCGCATTGAGACGATGCGCGGAGTGGGTTATCTTTTCCGCCCCCATGCTTAGACGTTTTCGGCAGTCCCTGGCGGTGCGGCTCGCGGTCCTGTACGCGGTCCTGTTCGCCGCGGCGACGGCGGTCATCTTTGGCGGGCTGTACTGGACGCTGTCCCGTTCGATCATCTCCCGCGACCGCCTGACCCTGGAGGCCCGCACGGGGGACTACGCGCGGGCCTACAGCCAAGGGGGCCTCGAGGCCCTGCGCGATCGGGTCGATGTCGACCCGGCGCCGGATGGAGGCACGCTGTTCGTCCGCGTGATCGCTCCCGGCGGAGTCAGCACGTTCGTCGCGGTCCCTCCCAGCTGGGTCGACCCCAAAGGCGTCCTGCGGATCGTTCCCTTCGGCTGGATGGGCTGGCGGGCGGAGGAAACCCATTCCGTCCGCATCCCGCAGGATGCGGCCCGCGATTACATGGTCGCCTCGCGCATGCTCGCGGACGGCCACCTGCTGCAGGTTGCCCGCCGCACCGACAGCGAGTCGGTGCTGCTCGCGCCGCTGCGGCGCGACTTCGTGCGCATCGGCACGGCGGCCCTGCTCCTGTCCTTGATCATCGGAACAGGAGTGGCGTGGCGGGCCACCCGCCCCCTGCGGGCGATGGCGAACACCGCGCGGCGGATCGTCGAGCAGGACGACCTGGAGGCCCGGGTGCCATCGCTGACGGGCGCCGGCGAACTGGCTTTGCTTTCCCGCCAGCTCAACGCGCTGCTGGACAAGAATGCCGAGCACGTGCGGGTGCTGCGCGAAACCCTGGACAACCTGGCGCACGACCTGCGCACGCCCCTGACGCGGCTGCGCGGCACCGCCGAGATGGCGATGCAGCATGGGACGGAGCAGAGCGAGGAGCGGCAGGCCCTGGCCAACGTGCTGGACGAGTCGGACCGGGTGCTCCACCTGCTGGAAACCCTCCTCGACGTCTCGGTGGCGGAGGCCGGCGCCTTCGCCATCCGCCGCGAGGCGCTGGACTTGCGCGCGGCCGCCGAACGGGCGGTCGCGCTTTTCAGCGAAGTGGCGGAGGAGCGGCGGATACGCCTGGATCTCGCGCCCGGACCGGCCGTGCCCGTGGTGGGGGACGCGGTTCGGCTGGGCCAGGCGATATCGAACCTTTTGGACAATGCGCTCAAGTACACGCCGGAGGGCGGCACGGTCGAGGTATCGGTGGAGAACACCGGCGGCGCGGCGCTCCTGCGCGTGGACGACTCCGGTCCGGGCGTGCCGGCGGCAGAACGAACCGCCATCTGGCGCCGCCTGTACCGGGGCGACGCCAGCCGCTCGCAACGCGGCCTCGGACTTGGGCTTACGCTGGTCCGCGCGATCGCCGAGGCCCACGGCGGCACGGCCAGCGTGACCGATCGGCCGGGCGGCGGGGCGCGCTTCGAACTTCGGCTGCCCGCGCCGGTCGCCGCTACAGCGGCAGTTGCGTCAGCAGCGCCTTGACCGGCGGGTATAGGCCGTCGACATCCAGCCGGCACAGCAGGTCGTTGATCGGCTCGCGCAGCGCCGCGAAATCCTCGGGCGACTGGACGGCGACGATCAGATGGATGTAGAGGGCAAGCTGGAACGCGCTGGCCGCCAGCGCCGGGTCGCCCTGCACCTCGTACACCAAGGCGGCTTCCTTCAGGATCAGCGCGTAGGCGAGGCAACGGCCGCGCGCGGCCACGCTGTCCTGGCCGAGGGACAATAGCTCGAGCTGCTGGTCGACCGGCAGCGACGCGAACTCCGCCGAAGGGCGGGCGAACAGCCGTTCGCGGGCCTGGACGACGGCCAGCAGGGCTTCCTCGATCGCCGCCTGGTTCCGCAGCCGCAGGGCCCGCACGACGCATTCGCGCAGCTCCTCGATCATGCGCAGCAGGTAATCTTCCTTGCGGGCGGCCACGGGCCACGCTCCGCCAGAACCCTGCCGAAGGCAAGGCCTGGGAGGGCCTTACGCGGCCTCGAGGCCGATCCGCTTCATCGCGGTTCCGACCTCGGGATTGGCCATGAACCACGTCCAGACGTTGCCGCTGCGCAGGTTTTCCGCCGACAGCAGGGTGATGCCGACGTCGATGCCGAGGTAGTCGGAGGAAACCCAGCCGTTGGTCGGATGAAACGCGTCCACGAAGCCATAGGGACCATAGATCCTGCGGCCGAAGCGCTCGCGCATCTGCCGGAGGGCCGGAACGCAGATGTCCGGGGTGAACATGAGCGAGCCGCCCGCCGCGCAAGGGACGACGGTCCCGTCGATCCCGCAGCGGTTCGGCGGCCCGCCCCACGCCACGTAGCCATTGGCGCTGTCGGAGCTGGTCACGCCCCAGATCTCATCCGTGTAGCCGGGAAAATCCCGGCCCAGATCGAGGCAGAACCGGCGATGGGCGCGGGTGGCCGTGACCGAGTTTTCGAACCAGTTGACCCGGGACCCCCGGGCCTCGCGGCGGCCGCGATAGTCGATGAAAGCGTGGGAAAACTGGTGGGTGAACAGCGGCGCGGTCCCGATGTAGCTGTCGCCATCATAGACATTCCGGTCCCGGCTCCAGGCGTACCACGAGTCCGGATTCAGGGGATGGTACTCGGAGCCGATGCCGAGCAGGTAAAGGATCGTGAGCTCGCAGTAGGAATCCCAGCGGTAGGGGATGAAGCCGGCTTCCGGCGTCCATCCCTGGGACAGCAGCAGGGGATGCCCGTTGAGCATCCAGCGGAAGTCCATGCGCTCGTAGATGGCGGAGGCCAGCCGGGCGATCTCGGCGTCGTCATCGCCGAAGCACCCGCGCGCGGCCAGGACCCCGCCCAGCAGCAGGGCCGAGTCGATTGAGGAGAGCTCGCTGCGGTTGGGATCGGACGGGTGAAAGCCGCTGCGTTCGCCCGTGCCCATGTGCATGCAATGGTAGAACCAGCCGTGCTGCTGCGGGGCGTGATCGGCGAAGAACCGCAGCGTGGTGCGGATGCGCTGGCGGGCCGAGTCGCCCGGAATCCAGCCGCGGACGGCGCCGATGCAGGCGGCCACCAGCCCGAAGCCGGTCGGGGCCAGGCTGCCGATATAGCGGTCCTCGTTGTCGTGCCGCGAGCCGAGGGCCCGCTCGCGCACCAGCCCCGTATGCGGATCGGCCTGCTCCCAGAAGTAGCGGAAGGACCGCTGGGCCAGGTCATCGAGGAATTCCTGATCGGAGGGGGTGAGCATGCGCCGCAGCAGAGCGGGGGTCGCCATCGAAAAGGATGCGCCTCCGAGCATGGACTTGAGAAATGAACGACGATTGAGCATCTGCCTTGCGTCCCGGCAGCCGCCTCCCGCGCCGGACACATCGGACGACTTCATTTCGCCCGATGGCGGGGTAAAGGAAAAAGCCACCGGAACTTATCCTATAAATGCAATCGGCTTGAGGATGAGGAACTTTAGCCATTTTTCTCCCGCGGCGTCAAGCTTGTAGTATATATCTGGATACACTTTTTCCCGCCGCAATGTGCACGAAACCCGCGCGGACTGGGAGGATCTACGTATTCGCCCGGCGGATAGTCCCCGCCGCGGCCCCCGCGGCGAAGCCGAAGAGATGGGCCTCCAGGTCCACCGGCACCCCCGGCCCGCCGCTGCCGTAGAGGGCGAGCAGGGCGAGGCCCGCGCCGAGGGGCAGGATGAGCGCGCGGGAATCGATGCGGTCCGTTCCCGCCCAGGCGTCGGCCGCCGCCCGCCCGCAGAGCAGCCCGAGGGCGGAGAACACCGCCGTCGAGGCGCCGATCGACACCACGCCCCCGGCGGCGTGGACCGCCGCCGCGGCCAGGTTGCCGGCGACGGCCGTCAGGGCGATGAGGGCCCAGCCGCGCCGAACCCCGAATTCCGCCAGGGCGCCGCAAAAGACGAAGTAACCCGCGGCGAGGTTGGAGAGCAGGTGCCCGGCGTCCGCGTGCAGGAAGAGCGCCGTGAACGCCCGCCAGACCTGGCCCCGGCCGAAAACGGCCGCCGGGTCCAGGGCGCCGGCCCGGAGCCAGGCGCCGCCGCTTTGGCTTTCAGCCCAGAAGGCCGCGATCTCGGCCAAAGCCCAGAGCAGGGCGGTGAAACGGGCGGCGGGGGGCACCGGCCGCGGGCGCCGGGACCGGTGCGGGTCCGGCGGCGGCCAGCCCCGGCTTTCCGCCTCGTAGCGGCGCAGTTGTTCGCGGGCCGCGTCGGCTTCCGGCTCCTCCACCATCAGGGAGAAACCGGTGCCAGCCGGCATCAGCCAGCACGGAACGCCCATCGCCAGGACCACAAGGACGCGGTCCAGCCCCGTCGCAGCATCCGGGTAATGCGCGATTTCAACGTGGGGGAAGGCGGCGGGCATGGGGCGGCTTCGGCTCGCAGCTCAGCTAAGCGCGCGCAGAGATTCGCGCAATGGGCTTCCACCGGCAGGGAGGCTGGGGCGAGCGGTCTCATCGGCGGCCAAACAGGGATTGCCAGAGCGCGAGCACGATGAAGTCCTCGCGCAGCTTCTTTTCGGCGGCGTCGCGGATCTGGCGCACGCGCTCGGTGGAGAGCCCGAGTTCGTCGGAAATCTCCTCGAGCGTGGCGTCCTCCAGATGGTACCGGCGCAGCACGAGCGCGTGCTGGCCGGACAGGCGGTCGAGGGCGGCGCGCACCGACGCGTGGGCGTCGACCGACTCCGCGGACTGGGCCGGGCACACGGCGTCCCCGTCCACGAGGGCGTGGAGCGGCTCGCCGTCCGCGTCTTCGGCGTCGGTCGAGCAGAACTGCACGGCCGCCGCGAGGCGCTCGAGCTCGATCACGGTGTCGGTGCTCAGGCCGGAGGCCTCCGCCACCTCGGCCGCGAAGGCGGTGCGGCCCAGTTCGGACTCGAGCAGCGCGCGCGCCCGCCGCACCCAGGTCAGCCGCGAGCGGGCATGCCGCGACAGCGGGTCCTGGCGGCGCAGCTCGTCCAGCACCGCGCCACGCACGCGGACATAGCAATAGGCCCGGGCCTCTTCCGGCGGCCCGGCGAAGCGCAGCAGCGCCTGGACGAGCGCCAGCTTCCCCGCGCTCGCGAGATCGGCGCGCGACACATGCGCCGGCAGCCGCCGCCCGAGGGCGGCGAGCACGGCGTCGACCACCTCGAGGGTGTCGGCGAGCGCGGGGGCGGTGGATGGGGTGGTCATGGCGGGAAACTCGGCCCTTGCCGGACTCGGGCCGCCGGCAGGCTTCAGAGGGATCCGATAGGGCGAAGCGTTCCCGGGCCTCGGATCGAGAGCCCGCGCTTCCTTAAGGAAATGGCGTTGGATTCAGGGCATAAAAAAACCCACTTCCGGGCGGAAGTGGGTCAGCGGGAAGCGACAGGGTCGCGTCTTCAGGTTGATCCACCTCCGGTGGCGTGCGGGCGAATGGAGACTTCGAGGGTCCATTCGGTGCGCAGGCCGGGATTGGCCATTTTCTGGCCGACGAACGCGCACAGCGGCGTCAGCGCAAAGAGCTGGCGGTAGGCGATATGCGATTGGGAAAGGTTCGTCATGAAAAGGGGAGGTGGCTCGATCTACAGGTAACCTACGGACGACGCCAGGGGAAATTCAAGGGGCGCGGCAAAATAATTTCGTCAGGGGGCTTTCCGCGATGGGGAGAGGAACCGGCAATCGGTGCTAGATTTCATTCCATGGCTTCGCCCGCGGCAATCTGGTCCTTGGCTTTCCTGCTCTTCGCCACGCTCTTCGCCCTCAGTGCCGTGGGGGCCTACTGGATCTGGCAAAGGTGGCGGCGGAAGAGGCGGCGGTTTCCCTTTGGCCGCAGCGTGCGCCTGCTGCGCCAGGCCGGCGAAGGGTTGGCGAGCCGCATGCGGCAATTGGAAGATCGGATCGTCATGACGGTCATGGGAGGCATCTCGCTGCCCTATTTCACCGCCTGTGGCGTCGTCCTGCTGGCGGTCGCGGCCTCGAAGCGGGGTCTGTCGCTGTCGCCCGGCGCGATCATCGGGCTGGCCGTCGTCGCCGGCCTGTCGGGCATCGGCATCGCCGTGTCGCGCCTGCTCCGATTGCTCCGCGAATTAAGCGACTGCCACGTGGGCTATTGCGGGGAGCGGCTGGTGGCGGAAAAGCTGCGGCCGCTCGAGCGAAGCGGCTGGATCGTGCTCCACGACGTTCCGATGACCGGCCGGAGCGGCAGCTTCAACATCGACCATGTGGCCATTGGCCCCGCCGGCGTCTTCGCCGTGGAAACCAAGACGCCGCGGAAGTTCGTCGGCACCTCCGAGGCCGGGCACTTCATCGATTTTGACGGACAGCACCTGCGCTGGCCGGACGGACGCTGCGACTCGGCCGATGTCAGGGCCACGCTGGACCGGGCCCGGGACTTGGGCGAGTGGCTCAAGCGCCGGACGGGCGAATCGATTCCCGTGAAGCCGATACTCGTCTATCCGGAATGGTATGTCCATGAATGCAAGCCGCCGAGCGAGCGCATCCGCGTCCTCGCTCCGAGCTTTCTGTTTCGGGCCATCTATTCCCGGGGGCGCCGCGATCTGACGGCCGCCCAGATTCGGGCGTGCGCCGTCCAGGTCGCGGGCCTTTGCCGAACCGTCGAGGTGTAGTCAGGCCAAAGCCCGGTCCCCGGCGGCGCGGGCGTGAAGGGCGGCCGCCTTGAGAAGGCGAACTGCCGCGTCGCCCGGGCGCGGCAGGAACCCAAATTCGGTGCAGACGAGAATGACCGCTTCGGCGCCTGCTGCGGCAAGCGCGCCGATCACGCGCAGCCGTAGGAGGTGAGGGTCGACGGCCGGCTCATGCCGCCGATCAGGCCGTTGGGCTTCCGGTCATCAACCCAGCCGCTCGTAGAGCTGCGGGGTGGCCACGGCGGTCTCGGTGTAGCCGAATGTCCCCGCGGTCAGCGCTTCCGTGCCGGCCGCCAGCAGCCCGCCGATGGCGGCCCGGTACAGGGACGTGCCGAAGCTGATGCGGCGGACTCCCGCGGCCTGCAGCTCGGCCACGGAAAAGGACTTGCCGCGGATTCCCGCCATGAAATTGACCGGCTTGGCCACGGCGGCGCAGACCGACCGCACCGTCGCCAGGTCGGAAAGTCCGGGGGCAAACAGAACATCCGCTCCGGCTTGGGCGAAGGCCTGCATGCGGCGCAGCGTCTCGTCGAGATCGGGGCGGCCCCGAATGAATCCTTCCGTGCGGGCGGTCAGGGTAAAAGGAAAAGGAAGGTCCCGGACGGCCTCGACGGCCGCCGCCACACGCTCCACCGCCAGCGTAAATTCATAGAGAGGCGCCTGAGGCTCCCCGCCATAATCCTCGATCGATCCGCCGACGAGGCCCGCCTCACCGGCGCGGCGGATGGTCTCGGCGACCTCCTCGGGTTTCCGCCCGAATCCGTTCTCCAGATCTCCCGAGACGGGCAGATCCGTCGCCGCAGCGATGCCTCGGGCGTGAGCGAGCGCCTCATCCCGCGAAATCGCGCCGTCCCTCCGCCCCAGCACGGCGGCGGCAGCGCCGCTGGACGTGGCCAAGGCCTGGAAGCCCAAGCTGGCCAGAATCCGCGCCGAACCCGCGTCCCAGGGATTGGGCAGCAGCAGGGGAGCTGGCCCGGCATGGAGTTCACGGAAGCGACGGGCTTTGGCGGCGATTTCCGACATGGTATCAGGGGCGGCCCAAAACCGGATCGGCATCGGGGTCGGGGACCTGTCTGATCCGGGCGATCGTATCGTTGTCGGCGGGCGCTCGGCAAGTGTCCCAATCCTGGCCTTGGGGATAACCGCCCACGACCAGCAAGCCGGGGGACGCCGCCAGCCGGCAGTGTCCCGTTCCCGCGGGCAGAACGGCCACGTCGCCCGCCGCCAAGCGCACGCGGCGGCCGCCTTCGCCGCCCAGCATGACGTCCACCTGGCCGGCAGCCACGCCCAGGACTTCGTGCGCGGTCGAATGGTAGTGGTGAAAAGGATAGATCCCATTCCGCCATTGGGCCGGCCAGCCGTTGCGTGCGAAGAGCGCCTCGAGCGCGCCGGCAGGATCGCCGGCCGTCGGAACCGCCGCGCGGTGAATCCGCACGGGAAGCCGCGGGTTGTTGGGGATGCCGCCGCTCGGCGGGAGCATGAATGACTCCGGCACGGAAAATGGATCAGCGGGCATTCAGGAAGGTTGCGACGGGCTGAGTCTCGTGCAAGATGAGGTCGTTTTTCCCGCCATGACCGAAACCCCCAACGATCGGCTCGCCGGCACGGCCCATGCCCTGGCGCGAATCTGCCTCGGTCTGAACATCTTTCTTCACGGGGTGGTGCGTATCCCGCACTTCGACGCGTTTTCCGGCAAGCTCCAGCACCAGTTCGCGGCGACCTTTCTTCCCTCCGGGCTGATCCAGGCCAGCGCGTACGTGATCGTGGGCGGCGAAACCCTGATCGGCCTGCTGGTGCTGCTCGGCCTCGGGCTCCGCGGGGCGCTCATCGCCGGCACCCTCCTCATGATCCTGCTGCAGTTCGGCACGGCCCTGGTCCAGGATTGGACCGTCGCCACCCAGCAGCTCACCTACGTGGCCTTCTACGTCGTCCTGCTGGCCACGCTGCGCCACGACACCTGCTCCCTCGATCGCCTCCGCGCCCGAGGCTGATGACGGCGCGTCGGCACGGCGCGACTGCCCCGCCCCAATCCGCTTCCACTTCGGTCGTGCCTCGCTCGGCGTCTCAAGGGCTCCTTTTGAGCTTGGTCCTTGGGCTGTGCCTTTCGGCAAGGGCAGCGCCCGGCTTGGAGGATGCCAAGGCCCGCGCCGAACTGCCCGAATTCGTGACGATACCGGCCGCGACCGGCCAGGAGCTCACCCCGGCCGTCGCCATCCGGCCGGAGAGCTTCACGACCTGGACCCGTTCGCAGGGCGACGCCGGATCCCGCCGTTATTCGGCCCTCACCGAGATCAATCGGCAAAACGTGAGCCGCCTGGAGACGGCGTGGATCTTCCACTCGGGCGACGGTGCGCGGAACATCCAGTGCACCCCGATCATCGTGGGAGGCGTCATGTTCGCCCCGACGGCCGGGCGCGCAATCGTCGCCCTGGACGCCGCCACCGGCAAGGAGCGGTGGCGCTTCCAGGTCAGCCAGTCCGCCCACCCCGGCCTGGAGGATGAGCCCGCAAGAAGGGGGCTGGTGTACTGGCCCGGCGACAGGGGCGCCGCCCCCCGGATACTTTTTGGCAGCGGCGACTGGATCTATGCGCTTGATCCGAAAACCGGCGGGCCGCTCGCGCAATTCGGCGAGCAGGGCCGCGCTGCCCTCCCCACCGGGGCCACCGTCAGCGGCGTCGTGTACCGGGGAGTCTTTGTCACCGCGGGCCTGTACGGCGACATCTACGGCTTCGACGCGCGGACCGGCGCGCAGCGCTGGCGCTTCCATACCGTGCCGCGAGCCGGCGAATTCGGGGCCGATACCTGGCGGGGGCCGGCAGTCGGCTACGCAAACTGCTGGGGCGGCCTGTCGCTCGACGTCGATCGGGGCATCGTGTACGCGGCGATTGGCGCGGCTCAGCCCAATTTCATCGGTGTCGGCCGGCTGGGGGACGATCTGTACGGCGATTGCGTCCTGGCCCTCGACGCGGTCACGGGGCGGCGCTTGTGGCATTTTCAGAATGTGCGGCATGACATCTGGGATTTGGACAACGCCGCCGCGCCCGAGCTGCTGACCCTCACGCGCGCGGGCCGAAAGATCGACGCCGTCGCCTGCGTGTCGAAGACGGGCGTCCTCCTGCTGCTCGATCGCGTGAGCGGAAAGCCCATCTTCCCCTTTCGCCTCCGCCGGGCGCCGGTGTCGCTCCTGCCTGGCGAGCAGACGGCGCCGTATCAGCCCGATCCTGAGCTGCCGGAACCGCTTTCACGGCCGGACTTCCGGCTCTCCGATGTCACGACCCGGACGCCCGCGGCGCACGAGTTCGTGATGCGGCAAATCGCCCGCGCCACCTACGGATGGTTCGAGCCCTTCTCGGAGGGACGGCCGAATCTGTTCATGGGCACGCGGGGCGGCGGCGAATGGTCGGGCGCCGCGGTCGACCTCCCGACCGGGCGGCTCTACGTGACCTCCAACCGGATCGTTTCGAAGGTGACGGTGCTGCGGGCCGACGAGGCCGAACGGGATCCCCGCTTCCCGCCCTCCCCCGGGGAGACGCTTTACCGTCAATACTGCGCCGGCTGCCACGGACCCGACCGCTTCGGCAATGGGATGGTCCCTCCGCTCGTCGGCGTGCGAGACCGGATGAGCGAAACCCAGATCCGGGAACTGCTGCGCACCGGGCGCAGCGCCATGCCGCCCGCGCCGGCCATGACCGTCGGCCAGACGAACGCCCTGCTGGACTTCCTCCTGCGCCGAAACCAGCCGCCGTCGCGGCCGGCGAAAGGCGGCGTTTCCCCCGGCCCCCGGTATACGTTCGATGGATACCGATTTCTCACCGACGATCAGGGTTATCCGGGGATCAATCCGCCCTGGGGGCTCCTCAACTGCTATGACCTGAACACCGGCCGGATACTTTGGCGGGTGCCGCTGGGAGAATACGCCGAGCTCACGCGCCAGGGCGTGGCGAAGACGGGAACCCAGAATCTGGGCGGGGCGACGGTGACCGCCGGCGGCCTGGTATTCTGCGCCGGGACGGCCGACCGGATGATTCGGGCCTTTGACGCCGACACCGGCGCCGAGCTCTGGAAGGCCAAGCTGCCCTGGGGCGGATACGCGGCTCCCGCCGTCTACGAGGTCGGAGGCCGGGAGTTCGTCGTCATTACAGCAACCGGCGGCGGCAAGGTCGGAGGACCCGTCGGGGACGCCTACGTCGCATTTGCCCTTCCCCGTTCGGCGCCGCCCCGACGGTCCGGATAGGCGATCGGGCAGAGGTTTGCTCGACTGAGTGCAACGAGGTTGAATGGACGATCAACGCTTGCACGGGGTCTAGCCGCCGCCAGCCTCAAGCTGTTCTTTGGTTCGGGCC
>DASRSH010000183.1:0-1782 GCA_035656575.1 Opitutaceae bacterium | reverse complement strand
CTGCTCGCGGAAGTAGGCCTTGACCCAGTTCAGCTCGGCCTGGCTCAGCTCGGCGGCGGTGCGGACATAGATGCCCTGCTCGGCCAGGGCCGGCATGAGCTGCTCGTGCCAGGTGCGGTGCTGGTCGTCCACCAGGGAGGCCACGACCGAATGGACGCGGCGGAGCTGCTCGCGCGGGGACAGGCCGTCCGGGCCCGGTTCGGTCACGCCGGAGTCCATCTGCTGCATGAGGCCGGCCACGCGGATTTCGAAGAATTCGTCGAGGTTCGAGCTGACGATGGTGAGGAAGCGCACCCGCTCCAGCAGGGGGTGGCGCTCGCTTTGCGCCTGCTCGAGAACGCGCCGATCGAACGCCAGCCAGCTCAGCTCCCGGTTGAAATACGCGGCCTTGGAGACGGGGTCCATTTCCGCGCCCGCGGCGTGGACCATGCGGGCGGGAGGGCGGACTTCGAGGGCCGAGGGCTCGGCGGCGGCGGCGCTCGGTTTGCGGCGGCGGGTCTTTTTCGGCGCTTCGACGCTGGAAACAGGGCGGGACACGGAAGGGGCAGAGTGAATCCTCAAACCCGCCCCAAAACCAGCCGTTTGCGGATCTTCATGCTTTTGTAACGCAGATCGTCTTGATGTTCAGAAACTCGCGCAATCCGTATGGCCCCAGCTCGCGGCCGTGGCCGCTCGCCTTGACCCCGCCGAAGGGCAGGCTGGGATCGGAGCGGACGAAGTCGTTGACGAAGACCTGGCCGGCGTCGATTTCGCGGGCGATGGAGCGCGCCCGGCGCGTGTCCCGGGTGAACAGGGCCGAGCCGAGGCCGTACGGGCTGTCGTTGGCCGCGGCGATCGCCGCGCGCTCGTCGCGGGCCGGGATGATCGCGGCGGCCGGCCCGAAGAGCTCCTCGCCGTACGCGGGCATGCCCGGGGCCACGGCGGTCAAGACGGTCGGCGCATAATAGAACCCGGGACCGGGAATGGCATGGCCGCCCAAGAGCAGTTTGGCGCCGCGCTTCACGCTGGCCCGCACCTGCCGGGCGAGGTGGTCGCGCAGATCGCCGCGGGCGAGAGGGCCCACGTCGGTCGCCTCTTCCATGGGATCGCCGACTGACCGCGCCGCCATGCGCGCGACGAAGCGGGCCTCGAATTCGCGGCGGACGGAGGCGACCACAATGAAGCGCTTGGCGCACACGCAGCTTTGCCCGCTGTTGATCAGCCGGGCCGAGGCGCAGATTTCGGCGGCGTGGTCCAGGTCGGCGTCGGCGAGGACGATGTAGGCATCGCTGCCGCCCAGTTCGAAGACGGCCTTCTTCATCGCGCGCCCGGCCAGTTCCGCGACCGTGCGGCCGGCGCGGGTGCTGCCGGTCAGGGTCACGCCCTGAATGCGCGGATCGGCGAGCACCCGGGGCACCTGTTCATTGGGCAGGAGCAGGGTCTGAAACAGGTGCGCCGGAAACGCCGCGCAGAAGGCTTCCTGCACGGCAAAGGCGCAGCCCGAGACGTTGGGCGAATGCTTCAGAATGACCGCGTTGCCGCCCGCCAGCGCGGGCACGGCGGCGCGCAGCACCTGCCAGAACGGGAAGTTCCAGGGCATGATGGCGAGGATCACGCCCAGCGGGTCGAAGCTGACGCGGCAATTGCCCGGCGCCTCGGGGGGCTGCTGGTCCGCGAGGAAGCCGGGCGCCTGGCGGGCGTAGTATTCGCAGAGCTTGGCGCACTTCTCGATCTCCGCGCGGGACTGCGCCAGGGGCTTGCCCATTTCGGCCGTCATCAGGGCGGCCCAGCCCGGCAGGCGCG
>DASRSH010000182.1:0-5539 GCA_035656575.1 Opitutaceae bacterium | reverse complement strand
GCAGCAGGGCCTCCTCGCAGCTGAGGTGCACGATGTAGGTGGCGGCGCCGGTCAGCTCGGCGAAGGTCATCAGGTGATGCACTCCCTCGGCCTCGACCGCGGGCGGGCGGCTCTCGTGATGCTGCCCCGGATCGGTCCGGCCCGCCGCCAGGAGCTCCTTCTGGCGCTCGGCGACGAGCGTCTCGTTCTCGCAGTGGGCGGTGACGACGACGCCCAGCTCCCGGGCAAGCTTCAGCGTCCGGTACAGCTTGGTGTCGTCGATGCCGAAGGCGCCCTTGTAGGCCAGGAAGATCTTGAAGGAGCTGATGCCCTGCGCGACGATCTGGCGGAGCTGGGCCTCCGTGCCGTCGCCGAAGCGGGTGACTCCGAAATGAAACGTGTAGTCGCAGGCGGAGCGCCCGTCCGCCTGGGAGCGCCAGAGCGCGAACGCCTCCAGCGGATCGTCCTTGCGGGCCGGGCAGCACATTTCGATGAGGGTGGTCGTGCCCCCGACGAGCGCGGCGCGGCTGGCCGTGTCGTAGGTGTCCTTGGAAAACGTGCCCATGAAGGGCAGGTAGATGTGGACGTGGGGGTCGATGAAGCCGGGGAAGACGTACTTGCCCTCGGCGTCGATCACGGTCGCCCCCGGGGGCGCCTCGAGCTGCCGGCCGAGACGCGCGATCTTCTCGCCCTCGACGAGGATGTCCGCGCGCCCGCGCGAGCCGGCCGTGACCACCTCGCCGTTCTTGATCAGCAGGCTCACTTTTTCCACACGTCGCCGACTTCCCCGCCGAACCAGCGGGTGGTCACCACCTTTTGCTGGGTATAGAACTGCACCGCCTCGCGGCCCTGGATGTGCAGGTCGCCGTAGAACGAGTCGTCCCAGCCGGTGAAGGGGAACATGGCCATGGTCGCGGGCACGCCGACATTGATGCCGATCATGCCGGCCTTGACGCGGTGCTTGAACTCGCGGGCCGCATGGCCGGAGCGGGTGAAGATGGCGGCGCCGTTGCCGAAAGCGGATTGGTTGGCCAATTCGATCGCGCCGTCCAGGTCCTCCATCCGCATGACGTTGAGGACCGGCCCGAAGACCTCCTCGCGCGCCAGCTCCATGTCGCGCCGGACCTCGTCGACGATCGTGGCGCCGACAAAGAAGCCGTTCGGCGCGTCGGCGATCTTGACGCCGCGGCCGTCGCAGACCACGCGGGCGCCGGCTTTTTCGCCGCCGGACACGAGCGCCTCCACCCGGTCGCGGTGCTGGGCGGTGATCACCGGGCCCATGTCCGGCTGCTCCGGGCGGTCGGTGGGACCGACGCGGATCTTCCGGGCCGCCTCGACCAGCGTGGGCAGCACGCGTTCGGCCGCCGCCCCGACCGTGAGGGCCGTGGATCCGGCCATGCAGCGCTCGCCGGCGCAGCCGAAGGCGGCCGTGGCCACCGCCTCGACCGTCTTCGCCACGTCCGCGTCCGGCATGATCACGATGTAATTCTTGGCGCCCCCATTGGCCTGCACCCGCTTGCCATGGCGGGTCCCCGTCTCGAAGATGTATTTTGCCACCGGGGAGCTGCCGACGAAGGAGACCGCCCGGACTTTGGGGTGGGTCAGCAGGGCGTCCACCGCCGGCCGTCCGCCGTGGACCAGATTGAGCACGCCCTTTGGCAGCCCCGCCTGCTCGAGCAGTTCGACCAGCAGGACCGCGGTCAGCGGCACCTTCTCGCTCGGCTTGAGGACGAAGGTGTTGCCGCACGCCAGCGCGAGGGGGAACATCCACAGGGGCACCATGGCCGGAAAGTTGAACGGGGTGATGCCGGCGCAGACCCCGAGCGGCTGCAGCAGCGTCTCGCAGTCGACGCTGCGGGCCAGGTTTTCCAGCGTATCCCCGAACAGGAGCGACGGGGCGCCGCAGGCATATTCGATGTTTTCGAGGCCGCGGAACACGCTGCCCCGCGCTTCGGCCATGGTCTTGCCGTGCTCGCGGATGACGGAATGGCACAGCCGGTCGAAATTCTGCTCCACCAGCTGACGGTAGCGGAAGAAGATCCGCGCCCGCTCCACCGCCGGCGTCTCCCGCCAGGCCGGGAAGGCCGACTGCGCGGCGTCGACGGCGGCGTTGACTTCGGCGGCTCCGCTCGCGGGACACTCGGCGATGACCTCGCCGCTGGACGGATTGTACACGGGGGTCCCGCCGGGCGCGCGGCGCCATTCGCCGCCGATGTAGTTGGGACAGGGATTCACGGGCTGCGGGAGAGGGCGTCGGACTGTTTCACGAATTCGTCGCCGGACCATTCGGCGTCGTTCCGGACCGTCTTGACCGCGGCGGCGGCCTTCTGGGCCGCCTTGCGCTCGGCCTGGCGGCGGACGAGGTCGGCATGGGTCGTGAAGTAGTCCAGGCTCCGGCCCTTGAAGTCGGCCAGGGTCTCGAAGCGGTGCTTGGCCATGAAGGCCAGGAGCTGCTCGCACATCGGCTTCACGCATTCGTAGCCCATCTTCATCACCCCGGTGCAGACCTGCACCGTGTCGGCGCCGAGCAGGATGAACTGGGCGGCGTCCTCGCCGCTTTCAACCCCGCCCAGGCCCGAAAGCGAACGGCCGGGAAATTCGGCGCGGATCATCGCCGCCAGCTCCATCACCATGCGCAGGGCGATCGGCTTCACCGCGCGGCAGGAATAGCCGCCCGGGGTGGTGTAGCCCTCGACCGTCGGCTCCGGCCGCAGGGAGTCGAGATTCACCCCCATGACGCTGCGGATCGTGTTGATGGCGCTGAGTCCCGTGGCTCCGCCGCGCAGCGCGGCGCGGCCCGGATCCTCGATGTGGGTGATGTTCGGCGTCATTTTCGCCCAGAAGGGCCGCCGCGCCGCACCCTTCACCCAGCCGCAGACCTCTTCCAGGATGTCCGGATCCTGGCCCATCGCCGCGCCCATTTTCCGCTCGGGCAGCCCATGGGGGCAGGAGAAATTGAGCTCGAAGGCGTCCACGCCCGCGTCCTGGCAGCGCTCCACGATCTCGACCCAGGCGTCCTTGCGGTATTCCTCCATGATCGAGGCGATCAGCACGCCCGCGGGGTGCTGGTCCTTGCACTTCTTGAACTCGTCGAGCCAGATCGAAAACGGCCGGTCGCTGATCAGCTCGATGTTCTCCCAGCCGATGACTTCGCCGCTGCCGGCATGCAGCTTGGCGTAGCGGGGCGACACGTTGACCACCTTGGAGGCATCGAGGCTCACGGTCTTGGCGATGACGGCGCCCCAGCCCTCGCGGAAGGCGCGGTTGATCACGCTGAGATTGGTGCCCGGGGGGCCCGAGCCGATGACAAAAGGGTTGGGGAGCTTGAGTCCGTCGACACTGGTCGCGAGGGTGGGCATGGGAATGAAGATGAGTGACGCCGTGATTTCCGTGCGGCTCCGGGGACGGCCGCCAGGCGCCCCAAAGCGAAACCCTCCGCCGGATCCAAGAGCGTGTCCCTCGGGGGGATCGGTTCGTGGAAGGGCTGAGAGGCGTTTCGCAGGCTTGCGCCTTTGTGCGTTCGGAAGCTAACACAGACCCGTGCCGCTGCCTAGCACAATCGATCCGCGCCGCACGATCTCGGAGCTGAAGGAGCTGCGCGAGCTCACGGGCGACGCCGACGGCGCGCAGCGCGTCGCGTTCACCCCGACGTGGGTGCGCACGCGGGAGTGGCTGGAGCGCAAGCTCGCCCTGCTGCCAGTCGAGACCCACCGCGATCCGGCGGGCAACCTCTGGAGCACGCTGCGCGGGGAGCGGCCCGACACGCTCCTCATCGGCGGACACATGGATTCCGTGCCCAACGGCGGCTGGCTCGACGGGTGCCTGAACGTCCTGGCCGGCCTGGAGATCCTGCGCCGCATCGCGCGCCAATTCGAGGGGCGGCCGCCGATCACCGTTCGCCTCGTCGACTGGGCCGACGAGGAGGGCGCCCGTTTCGGCCGCAGCCTCTTCGGCTCGTCCGCCTGCTCCGGAACCCTCGACCTGGCGGAGGCGGCCCGGCTGCGCGATGCCGCCGGGGTGTCGCTGCCCGACGCCTTGAGCCGCATCGGACTCGATCTGGCGCGGGCGCTCGAGGCCGGGGGCGAGCGCGCGAACGCGCGCGCGTATCTCGAGCTGCACATCGAGCAGGGCCCCGTCTTGCTCGACCTCGACCTGCCCTTGGGCACCGTTCTCGGCACCTTTGGCGTCGAACGCCATGCGATCCGCTTTCTCGGCCAGGCGGCGCATTCGGGCAGCACTCCGATGAACCGGCGGCGGGACGCCTTTCTGGCCGCGGCCCGGATGAGCCCGGAGATCTACCGCATCGCGGAGCGCCATGGCGGCGTGTGCACGATCGGATCGTGCACGACCCGGCCGGGCATCGTGACGAGCGTGGTGGAGGAATGCCGCATCACCCTGGACCAGCGCCACCTCGATGCCGCGGCGCTCGCGGCGATGCTCGCCGACGCGAAGGCGGCTTCCGAGCGGTTTGCGGCCGAGGGCAAGGTGGGCGTCGAGTGGGAGCGGATCTGGCGGATCGACCCCGTGCTGTTTCATCCGGACCTGCTGCGCTTTTGCGACGAGGCGATCGCCGCGGTCGGGGCCAAGCCCCATCGGCTGCCGTCGGGTCCGCTGCACGACGCGGCCGAGATGGGGCGGGCGGGGATTCCGACGATCATGATGTTCGTGCAGAGCCTGCACGGCATCAGCCACAACAAGATCGAGGACACGCGCGAGGAGCATCTGGAACTGGCGGTCCGGGCGTTCGACGCTTTGGCGGCCAAAGCGATGGACTGGATTGCCGGCTGATCTGCCCCAGCTTCTGCGCCGGGCGGTCGAGGACATCCTGCAGGGGATTCCGGCCGGCGAAATCGCCGCGCGGGCGGCGGCATTGTCGGCGCGCTACCGCGGCGAGGTGAGGGATCAGCGCATGCACGTGGCCGGCCCCGCTGACGCGGCGGCATATGCCGCCGTGCGCATGCCCGCGACTTACGCCGCCACGAGGGCCGCGATGGCGGCCGTGGCGGAGGCGGCGCCGGGGTTCTCCCCGCGGCGGCAGTTGGATGTCGGGAGCGGCCCGGGAACGGCAGCGTGGGCGGCGGCGGAGGCCTGGGATTCGCTTGAGTCGGTTGTGGCCGTGGAGGGCAGCGCGGCCATGGCCGAGGCGGGCCGGCGCTTTTGGGCCGCCCGCGGTCCCCGGCCGTCCCTGGAGTGGCGGGCCGAGGACGTGGAGCAGGCCGAACCGGCGCCAGCCGGGGGCTTTGACCTCGTCACGCTCGCCTACGTGCTCAACGAACTGCGCATGGACCCGGGCGAGGCGGCGGCCCGATTCTGGCGGCGGACGGAAGGCGTGCTCCTGATCGTCGAGCCCGGCACGCCCGCGGGGTGGCGGCGGATTCTGGCGGCGCGCGGAGCACTGGTCGCGGGCGGCGCGCATCTGGCGGCGCCCTGTCCGCACGCGGCGGCGTGTCCGCTGGCGCCCCCGGACTGGTGCCATTTTGCGCAGCGGGTGCCGCGTTCGCGCGAGCATCGGCTGGCCAAGGGCGGCGAACTGGGCTGGGAGGATGAGAAATTCATTTAT
>DASRSH010000181.1:0-5000 GCA_035656575.1 Opitutaceae bacterium | reverse complement strand
TCGCGGCCCTGGACCTCGCTCGGAAGGCCGGGGCCGGCGGACCACCCGGGAAGGCGCAGGATGACGGTGGAGTGCGGTCCCGCGCCCACGACGGCGAACCGGCGGCCGCGGTCGACATGCACGTGGGCGCCCACCGCGGCGGGCAGCCGCTGGAGCACGGCGCCTGTCCGAACATCGCACAGGGCGACGTGAAAGCGGGAATCGGTGTCGAGGCTGTTCACCAGGACACGCCGATCATCGACGAAGGCGGCGCCGGCCGCCCGCGGCACCGTCCAGCGCACGGCGGGCCCCGGACGACGAAGGGGCACGATCTTCACGCGGCCGCCGACAAAGTCCGTGAGAATGGCGTCGTCCCCGTCCGGCGAAACATCCGCGATGAAGTACTGTGGTTCGGAATCGAGCGTCTGCGGCGGTCCGATCCGCATGTCGCCGTCCGTGCCGGCCGCGATCGGATAGCGCTGCAGGCCGAACTCGAGGCTCGCCACCAGCAGCGAGCGGCCATCGCCCGCGAAACGCGCGCTGCAATAGTTGGAAGTGCCGCCCACCCGGCGCGCGGCGCGGCGCACGCCGCCGCCGTCCCGCAATTGGATCTCCCCCCACAGCGCCACCGCGATCCAGCGCCCGTCCGGGGAATAATCGACGACGCTCGATGCCGCGCTGAGCACGCTGTGCCGCTCGTCGCCCGCGGGGTAGGTGCGCACCACCGGAGAAAGCTCGACCCGGTACTGCCGCGCCGCGTCGGGACCGACGCCTTTGAGGATCGTGGCGCCGTCGCGGCTCACGGCCATTGTGGGATCGGCGCCCAGGGGCTCGGTGAGCAGGGGACGGGAGGAGTTCACGTCCCACAGCGTCACCAGCCCGCTGCCGGCCTCGTCGAGCAGCGTGTCGTCCTGCGGGCCGAAATAGACCCGGATGCTGCGGGGATCCGAGATGACGTGCGTGCGGTCCGGGTTGGGGGGCACGCTGAGCACCCGGAGCTCCGGCTCGCTGCTGAGCGCGATCCGATCCGAACCCCCGCCCCAGACAAACGATTGAAAGTAGGAGATGCCGGGGTAATCAAAATTGGCCCCCGTCCGCCAGTCGATCACGCGCAGGAACATGGTGGCCGAACCATCCCGGCTGGAAAGGCCGCGCCCCACTGCCAGCCAGCGTCCGTCGGGCGAAAAGGCCACGTGGGTGGCGACCGCCGGCAAATCCCAGCGCCGGAGTTCGCGACCGTCGGCGGTGGCGTGCAGCGACACGCCGGCTCGATCCGTCGCGCTGGCGAGGAGCCGCCCATCGGGCGAAAACCCATCGGGGCGCCCGTAACCGACGAAGTGCGTGCCCAGGACGTAGGGCCGGCCCTTCAGGGCAAAACGGGGATCGGCGCCGTCGTCCCGCCAAACGACGGTTTGACCGGACGCGTTGCGCGCGACGGCCCACCGGCCATCCCGGGAAAAGGTCGGGCCGGCCATGATCTTCGAGCGGGAACCGCGCCAAGTCTGAACCAGCGCGTTGTCCGCGACGCTGCGCAACTGCAGTTCGCCGGGGTTGGTCTCCACCGCGTAACGGTCGTGATCGGGATCGAATTCCTCGGTGCCCAGGTGCGGATTGGAGAACGACCAGCTGCGGACCACGCTCAATTCGGGCCGGGCGAGAGCCGCGATCGCCTCGTTGCGCGCGTCCAGTCCGGGGCGGATCTCGGCCGCTTCCGTGGCCGCAGCCAGGGCCTCGTCGCGCTGGCCCTTCCCGGCAGCCAGCCGGGTGGCGCGGCTGCGGGCGAGCAGCGACTCCCGCAGCCGCTCGCGCGTCGCGGCTTCGGCCGCCTCCGCGCGCGACTGGGCGGCGACAGCGGCGCGGCGCTCCCGCTCGATGCGCACCGCCATGAGCGGGCCGCCGATCGCCAGCGCGAGCAGCGCCAAGGCCGCGATTCCGGAAATGGCGGCGGGAGCGGGGTGGCGCCGCGCCAGGCGCCAGAGCCGTCCGGCGGCTCCGACCGGCCGGGCGGAGATGGGGCGGCCTTCCAGAAAGGCCGCCAAATCCGCCCGCAGCGCCCCCGCATCCGCATAGCGCGCGGCCGGCGCCTTCTCCAGGCACTTGAGGCAGATCGTCTCCAAGTCGCGGGGAACGTGCGGATGGAGCAGCCGCGGCCGCACGGCGTCGTCCTGCGTCACACGGGTGAGCACCTCCGCGGCGGTGGCGCCGGTGAAGGGCGGCCGGCCGGTCAGGCACGCATAGAAAACCGCTCCCAGTCCATAGAGGTCGGACTGGACCGTGCCCGCGGATTCGCCGCGGGCCATTTCGGGAGCCAGATAGGCGGGCGTTCCCAGCATCGCCCCGGGCAAGGTCAGATCGCCGGCCCCCTGCAGCGGGCCGGCCAGCCCGAAGTCCGCCAGGCGCGGCTCCTGCGCCTCGTCGATCAGGATGTTCGAAGGCTTGATGTCGCGGTGCACCACGCCGGCGCGGTGGGCATGGTCGAGCGCGTCCGCGAGCTTCGCCATCATTTCGACCGCCTGCCGGGCCGGAAGCGGCTTTCCGGCGAGAAATTCGTCGAGGTTCATTCCCTCGATATAGTCCATCGCTAGGTAGGCCGAGGGGCCCGAACCGCCGATCGCGTGCACCGTCACGATGTTCGGATGCCGCAGGCCGGCGGCAGCCCGCGCCTCCCGCTCGAGCCTCTGGGTCTGGCCCGCATTGCCCGCTTGCGCTACCACCTTCACCGCCACGAGCCGGTCCAGCCGCCGCTCGCGCGCCAGCCACACGACGCCCATCGCGCCGCGTCCGATTTCATGCAGCATCTCATAGCCGGGAATCGGCTCGTCGCCCACCGGCGGCCGCGCGACATCCAGCGCGGCGGCGAACGAGCAGCGGGGGCAAAACGTCCCGGCGTGGCTCGCCGGCATCGGCGCGTGGCAACGGGTGCAGCGCTCCATTCGGGCCGACTGTGGGGGCGCAGGCGCCTGGGTGTCAGGCCTAAAGGCAGCCGCGGATGACGCAGATCGGCCAAAGTTGGGCTCGTTTGCCTGGAATGGACTGCTAGGATTGCCCCATGACCGGCTCCCAGGAAAACTCGGTGGCCAGCGCTGACGGCTTCGGCACGACGGCATGGAGCCTGGTTCTGGCGGCGGGCAAACCGGAGGATGGGGGGCAGGCCTTGGAACGGCTCTGCCGCAAGCACTGGCGGCCCATTTACGTTTTCGTGCGGGGCAGCGGCGTCGGCGCGGCCGACGCCGAGGATGTGACGCAGGATTTTTTCGTTTACTTGCTGCGCAAGGAATGGATCAAGCAAGCCGATCCGACCCGGGGGAGCTTTCGGGCCTTTCTCCTCACGCTGCTGCGCAATTTCCTGGCCAACCACCGCCGCCGGGACCAGGCGGAGAAGCGCGGCGCCGGCACCGAGTCGCTTTCGATCGACGCCGCCGAAGGCGAGCGCGAATTCGCCGCCCTCGCGGCCGCCGGCCCCGACCCGGCCCGCAGCTACGAGGCGGCGTGGGCGAACGGCGTGCTCCAGGCCGCGTGGTCGCGGCTGCGCGCGGAGGAAGTGTCCGCGGGCAAGGCCGGGCGCTTCGAGGCGCTGCGGCCCTTTGTGACGTCCGCTCCGGGCCCGGGCGAATATGAGCGCCTGAGCCAGCAGCTGGGAATGCGGCGCGGCCAGGTGGCGCTGCTGATCCACCGGATGTCCCGCCGCTATGCCGAACTGGTGCGCGCCGAGGTTGCCGACACGCTGGCCGACCGTTCCGAACTCGAAGGGGAGCTGCGGCACCTGCTGGCCGTCAGCTCGTCCTGAGATGGCTTACGGTCCGGGCCCTTCGACCAGGCCGATCTGGATCGCGTAGCGGACCAGGCCGGCCACGTCGGGGACGCCCAGCTTGGCCTTGAGGGTCGAGAGCCGGTTGCTGACCGTCTTGGCGCTCAGGCCCAGCCGGTCCGCCACCATCTTCATCGGCTCGCTGCAGGCCACGCCCAGCAGGATTTCCCGGTCCGACGCCGTCAGGGATTCCGCGTTGCTGCGCTTGTTCATCCGCAGGGCCTCGATCAGCAGCCGGCTGGCCTGCGGACAGTAGTACGTGCGGTCGGCGAGCAGCGCCGCGATGGCGTCCTGAAACATCTCGAAGGTGGCGCGGGGAAAAAGGCAGCCCTGCACGCCGGCGTCGAAAGCCTGGCGCGCGACATACGGCCGCGTATCCGAGGACAGCATCAGGAATTTGGTCCGGACGGACCGGCTGCGGACCGACCGAACCAGATCTGTGCCGCGTCCGTCCGGCAGATTCCATGCCACAATCGCGACGGTGGGCGCCACCGTCAGGCACGATTCGACTCCGTCGGCGAGGGTCCCGCATTCCGCCGCGATGCGATGGCCCGGCGACTGCGCGATCGATTCGCGCAGCCAGTGCCGGAGCAATTCATGGTCGGTCACCAGGATGAAGCTATTCGTCTTCAAGGCTGTGCGAGGTTCGGAGACTATGGGTTCACAGATGCTCAAGGCGGCGGTGGTTTGATAAAGTGGTGAAAAATTCGGCGGCGATTTCACCGCGGCGGAGAAAAATCCTGCGGGGAATTCTGCCCGCCAAACGGGCGGTTTTGCCCGAGGGCTTTTTCTCCTCCGTGGCATGCGTTTTTGGCGCTGAGCGGAGAAACTGTATCGATCTCCGACAGCGCCATGCCGGCTGCTCCCGCGCGCTGTAATGGCCACACGGGCGCGTCTTTGCGTCTGCGCCGTACGAACATTTACCGACGTTCCCCGCGTGACGGGCTGTCGGCGAAACTTACAGATCGCTGCCGATTTTATGACACGGCAGGCCTCGTGATGGAGTGGCCTGACCTTCGGTTTAGTGGTTGGTCAACAGGCATTTGAATCACCCTAGTTCGGGCGAAAAAACCGCGTGGTGCATCTCGTGCTGCGGGGGTGGGCATGATTTCGACCCCCCGCCTCCGTGGCCTCCTCACCGCCCTTGTCATGCTGAGCGCAGGCATTCTCGCGCCGGTCGAGGCGCAAACCATCACGCAGGGACAGGTGCTCA
>DASRSH010000180.1:0-3709 GCA_035656575.1 Opitutaceae bacterium | reverse complement strand
GGGGCGGCCACGGCGACCGGACGGCCGCGGTCCGCGTACACCGTCTGGTAGCGGTCCCGATCGGACGCCACGTCGCCGCGGGCGATGTACGGAGGCAGCGGAATGTGGCCGCGGCGCTCGGCGAGCGCGAGGACGCTGTCTCCTTCCGGCAGCTCGAATCTCACCCAGGCCTCCCCCTCCTGCCCCTGCCGGACGACTTCCGCGGCATAGGCCCCGTCGGGATCCGCAAAGCGCGCGCCCACCGGCAGCTTGCGCGCTGGGCGAACCAGGCACCGCCAAATGGCGGGAGTTTCGGTGGCGGCCAGCAGGAAGCACTCCACCCGTCCTCCGGTTGGCCGGATACCCGCCAGCCGGGCGGGAATGACCGCCGCGTTGTTTCGGAACAGCCTGTCCCCCTTCCCGAGCAGTCCGGGGAGGTCCGCGAACCGGTGGTGCTCGATCGCGCGCTCCCGGCGGCGCACGACCAGGAGCCGGCTTTCGTCCCGGCGGGCCGCCGGGGTCTGGGCGATGAGCTCAGGCGGCAGATCGTAGTCGAAGAGGTGGGTCGGTAGGCTCATGCCGGGAAACCCGCAAACTTAGGACGATCCGTGGCCGCGGGCGGCAAAAAAAAGGACGCACCCGCGGGGGCGCGTCCGGAAAATGCCCTTCCGAGGCGGCGGATCAGTTCTTGCCCGGCCGGCCGGGGCGCCGCGTCTTGGCCTCCATGAACTCGCGGATGACCGCCATGCGCTGCCGCATGCGCTCCTCCTGCTCGATCTCGTCGACCGAGCGGATGGATTCATTGCGGCTCATCGCCTTGCGCATCTTGGTCAGGGCGATGTACTCCAGCTGGCGGATGCGCTCGCGCGTGACATTGAAGCGCTTGCCCACTTCCTCGAGCGTGAGCTCGTCGCGCCCATCCAGTCCGAACCGCAGCTTGATGATCTCGGACTCGCGCTTGTCGAGCGAGTCCACCATCGCGTGGAGGTCGGCGTTCAGGTTCTTGTCCCGCAGGCCTTCGAAGGGGCTGATGGCGTTTTCGTCGCCGACGATTTCGCCGAAGGTCGTCGAGTCGGATTCCTCCCCGATCGGCGCATCGAGCGAAGCCGGGCGCACGCTGACGGACTTGAGATGGGCCACCTTGGAGGTGGGAATCTGCAGTTCGGCGGCGAGCTCCTCGTCGGTGGGCTCGCGGCCCAGCCGCTCCGAGAGCAGGAGGGCCGTCTTGCGCATGCGGGAAATCTTGTCCACCAGGTGAACCGGCAGGCGGATCGTCTTGGACTGGTTGGCCAGGGCCCGCTTGATCGACTGCTTGATCCACCACGCGGCGTAAGTGGAAAGCTTGCCGCCCTTGCGGGGATCAAAGCGCTCCACGGCCTTGATCAGGCCGATGTTGCCTTCGCTGATCAGGTCCAGGAGCGGGAGCCCGAAGTCCTTGTAATCCATCGCGATTTTGACGACGAGGCGGAGGTTGGCCTTGATCATGTGATCGCGCGCGGAGCGGTCGCCCCGGCGGATGCGCTTGGCCAGCGCGATCTCCTGCTCGATTGTCAGCAGCGCGGTCTTTCCGATTTCCTGGAGATAAAGCTGCAGATTGCTGCGTTCCAAGGACGCAGTCTCGGGAGCCGCCGGCTCCGCCTTTTCCAAAAAAGAGGGCGGTGCGTCCAGCGTCCCAGAGTTGGCTTTGTGCGGCATGGTTGTCCTTATGATAGTTGGAGGTGTGGGGCCCCGCTTTGTTCCTGAACGGGGTCTTCACTCCATTGATGAGCCTTGATAGTAAGGCTCCTAACCATGTAAGACGAGTCTGAGCCCCCGGAAGTTGCGCAGAGGAGGGCCCTATTAATGAAGTTAATGAGGCCCCAAGCGCGGCTGCAGCCGCGCTGCTCAGGCCGATATCCGGGCGGCGATCTCCGCCGCCTTCAGCAAGGCCGAGGCCTTGTTGACGGTCTCCCAATACTCGGCTGCGGGATCGGAATCGGCGACGACGCCGCCTCCGGCCTGGATATGCAGCTGCCCATCCTTGATCAGGCCGGTCCGCAGGGTGATGCAGGAATCCAGGTTGCCGTCGTAGCTGAAGTAGCCGAGCGCGCCCGCGTAGAAGCCGCGCTGCATGGGTTCGCTCGCGGCGATGATCTGCATCGCCCGGATCTTCGGCGCCCCGCTGACCGTGCCGGCCGGAAAGGTGGCCCGCATCAGATCGAAGGCGTTCTTGCCGGAGGCGATGCGGCCCTCGACCTGGGAGACGATGTGCATGACGTGGGAATAGCGCTCGACGACCATCCGCTCGGGCACATGGACGGTGCCGAAGTCGCAGACCCGGCCGATATCGTTGCGGGCCAGGTCGACGAGCATCAGATGCTCGGCGCGCTCCTTCTCGTCCGCCAAAAGCTCCTTTTCCAGCTCCAGATCCTCGGCGACCGTGGCGCCCCGGCGGCGCGTTCCGGCGATCGGCCGGATTTCCACGAGGCCGTCGGTGAGCCGGACGTGCACCTCGGGCGACGCTCCGACCAGGGAAAAGTCCCCCGCCTCGAGGATGAACATGTAGGGGCTGGGATTGACCGAGCGCAGGGCGCGGTAGAGCGAAAGCGGGGCGTGGGGGAACGGCTTGGTGAAGCGCTGCGAGGGGACGACCTGGATGATGTCGCCCGCGCGGATGTACTCCTTGAGGCCTTCGACCAGCTGCTCATAGGCGGGCCGGGTGAACGAGCCGGGCGGCGGCGGCGGGGCGGGAACGTCGGCCACCGGCGCGGGCGAAAGCCGGCTCGGCCGGGCGAGCACGGCCGCCAGGCTGCGCACGGCCTCCGCGGCCTCCTGGTAGGCGGCGGCCGCGTCGGCGGCCGCCGCGCCGCCGCGCGGCAGGCGCGCGTTGACGCACAGGCGCAGGGTCTGCTTCACCCGGTCGAAGATCACCAGGGTGTCCGACAGCATGAAATAGGTCAGCGGAATGCGCAGCTCGTCGCGGGCCGCCGCCGGCACGCTGGGCTCCACGCGCGTGATGTATTCATATCCGATATACCCGACGGCGCCGCCGGTGAACCGCGGCATGCCCGGCAGCTTCACCGGGACGTGGCCGGCGATCTCCGCCTGGACGAGCGCGAGCGGATCCCGCGGCGTGGGCACGATCTCGGGCGGCCGCCCGGGCCGGCGCAGCTCGGTGGTCTCCGGGCCGCTCGCGATCACCAGGCGGGGGCGGCAGCCGATGAAGCTGTAGCGGTAGAGGTTTTCGCCCCCCTCGACCGACTCGAGCAGGTAGGCGGGGCCTTCGCCGCGCAGCTTGGCGTAGACGGAGACGGGCGTCTCGAAGTCCGCCATCAGGTCGGCGTACACCGGGATGACGCTGCCGTGCTGCGCCAGGCGCTGGAATTCGGGCAGGGCGGGATGGAGGATCATCGGGCGAAGAACGGATTGTGGCTCTTCTCCTGGGCCACGGTCGTGAGGGGGCCGTGGCCGCAGGCCAGGACCGTGTCGCGCGGCAGCCGCAGGATCTTCTCCACGTCGTTCCGGCGCTGGTCGGCGTAATGCTCGGCGCTCCCGCCCATCGATCCGGCGAAGAGCGAGTCGCCCACGACGGCGAGCGGATAGCTCAGCCCGGTGATGTAAAACGTGGTCTGGCCCGGCGAATGCCCCCAGGTCAGCAGCGTCTTGATCGCCAGCCGCCCGAGGTGGAAGTGCTCATTTTCGCGGAAGGTGCGCGCGCCGGCGTGGGGGGCGGGCTCGCGCTCGCTCGCCC
>DASRSH010000179.1:0-5867 GCA_035656575.1 Opitutaceae bacterium | reverse complement strand
CGGGGGGGGCGCCCGCGGAATTGGGGGCGCCCGGGGGCGGGGAAGGGCTGCGGCTGCCCCCCGATCCGCTTCCGCTGGGCGACCGGCGGGCGCGCCCGCTGCCTGCGGCCGTGCGGGTGGCGGCCGGCATCGCCCCGTTCTTCCTCGTCGCGGCGGGCTGGCTGGCGCTGGCCCTGGGCCGGGCCCGGGAAACCGACCCGGGCCGGGCGCGGCGGGAAGCGTGGGCGCGCCAGCGCCGCCGCCTGCTGCTGATCCAGGAGGCAGCCCAGGCGCACGACGCCGCGCGGCTGCGGCCGCTGCTGCTGGAGTGGCAGCACGACAGCGTCCTGGCCTGGGATCTCCCCGAGCGGGCCCCCACGCCGGAATCGATCGGCGACCGCGCCGAAGGCGCCCTGTGGGCCGAGGCCGACGTGGCGATCTACGGACCCGAGGGCCGCCTGCCCGACGACTGGCTGGTTCGGGCCGATCAGTCTCTGGATGAGATGCCTCCGCCCCCTTTCCGCTGGGAGCGGGCGCTGGCTCCGCGCAACCTGTTCCCCTTCGCGGCGCTCCTGCTGGCCCTGGTGCCGGCCGGGTTCGGGCAGACGCCGGCCGGCGCGCGGGCCGACTATGCGGCCGGCCGATTCGCGTCCGCCGAGGCCGCCTGGCGGCGGGCCGATCCGGCCGATGCCGCGGCCAAGTGCGATGTGTCGCTGGCTCTCGCGCAGCAGGGGCGCTGGGGCGAAGCCGCATCCTGGGCGGCCGCCGCCTTCGTGCGCCATCCCGGGCAGCGGCAGATTCGCGCCCAATTCCTGGCGGCCTGCGACCGCGCATCGATCGAGCCGGGACCTCTGGGGCGCTTTCTGGCGCCGACCGCCTGGAGCCGGTGGGCGGAGCTCGAGTCGCCGGCGGCGTGGCAGCGGCTGGCGATCGCCGGCGCCTGGCTGGCGGCGGCCGGCCTTTTCACGCTGCTGCTTTTCGGCTACGGACGGCTGCGGGCGCCGGCGTGGCTGCGGGCCGGCCTCGCGCTCCTGCTGGCCGGCCTCGTCGGCGGGATCGCGTCCTGGCTTTCCGGCCGGGCCTACGGGGCCGCGGCCGAGGGCGACGCCCAGTGGGTGGCGCAGCCGGCCGTGATGCGGTCGATTCCCACGGAGGTCCAGGGCGGACAGGCCACGGCTCCGCTTCCTCCGGGTTCGATCGGCGTTCCGGACAAGAGCTTTCTCGGCTGGACGCGGCTGCGCTTTGACGACGGCTCGTCCGGATGGGTGCGCCGCTCGGACCTGGTCCCCCTCTGGCAGTGATCGGACCTCAGCGCCACAGCCGTTCCGCCGCATACGGCGCCGGGTGCTCCAGATGCGGCCAGATCTCGTCCACCGCGGCGGCCACGGCATACAGCCCCTGCAGCGACCGGAAGCGCTCCGCCGCCATCTTGTCGAAGAAGCGGAAGAGGTCGTCGTAGAACCCGTCCTGGTTGAAGAACACCGCCGGCTTGTCGAAGCGGGCCAGATACCGGAGCGTCAGCACCTCGGCGATTTCCTCGAGAGTGCCAATGCCGCCGGGAAGGGCGAGGAAGGCGTCGGCGCGGGCGATCATGGCCGCCTTGCGCTCGGACATGGTTTCGACGGTGAGCAGTTCGTCCGCGGCCAGGTAGGCCAGCTCCCGCTGCTTCATGAACTCGGGAATGACCCCCACGACCGTGCCTCCCGCCGCCTTCACGCCGCGGGCGACGGCGCCCATCAGGCCGACCTTGCCGCCGCCGTAAACCAGGCCCCAGCCCCGCCCCGGCATGGCGCGGCCGATCGCTTCCGCCGTCTCCATATAGCGGGGCGCGAGTTCGGAGCTCGACGAGCAGTAGATGCAGAGCAGTTTCGGCATGGATCAGGAGAGGCGGCGCCCGGCCGCTGGGCCGCGATTTGGCTTTGAAGACACGAGGACAGGATGAGATTTTCTCCGGCGGTGAATGGTCAAGGACTTTACCGGGGGCGGCTGGCGCCGTCTCCGACCGGCTACCTCCACCTGGGGCACGCGCGCACCTTTTGGATTGCGGCCCAACGGGCGGCCGGCGGGGAGCTTTTCCTGCGCAACGACGACCTGGACCGCGACCGCTGCCGCCCGGAATTCGTGCAGGCCTTTCGCGAGGACCTAGCCTGGCTCGGGCTCCGCTGGCGCGAGCCGATGGTGAGCCAGAGCGAGCGCCTCCCGCTCTATCGCAAGGCGTTCGAGCGGCTGGCCGCCCAAGGGCTCGCCTATCCCTGCACCTGCACCCGCAGGGAGATTCAGGCGTCCGCGCGCGCCCCGCATGAGGACGAGGAGGCCGGCGAGCCGATCTATCCCGGCACGTGCCGCCCGCCGGCGCCGCGGCCCGCGGCCGCCTTTCCCGCGCGGACCAACTGGCGCTTCCGCGTGCCGGAGGGCCGCCGCCTCGCCTTCGAGGATGGGCGGCTGGGGCCGCGCGCGGCGGTCGCGGGGACGGACTTTGGCGATTTTCTCATCTGGCGGAAGGACGGCTGGCCTAGCTACCAGCTGGCCTGCGCCGTGGACGACGCCGACATGGGCATCACCGAAGTGGTGCGCGGCGCGGACCTGATCCTGTCGACCTTCCGCCAAATCCTGCTCCTCGAGGCGCTGCGCCGCCCCGTCCCGGCCTACGCGCACTGCGAGCTGATGCGCGACGAGGGGGGCCGGCGCCTGGCCAAGCGCCATGACGCGCTGAGCCTGCGGGCCCTCCGCGGCCAAGGCTTGTCGCCGGCGCAAGTCGCGGCTCTGCTCTTGCCGGCATGAATGCGGTCATCGGCGTCATCAATGTCTCGGACCGCGCCAGCGCCGGGGTGTACGCGGACACGCCCGGCCGCGCGTGCGTCGCCCTGCTCCGCGAATGGATCACGACGCCCTTTGACGTCGCCTATGCCGTCGTCCCCGACGAGCCAGCCCGCATCGAGGCGGAGCTCCGGCGCATGGCCGACGAGGCCGGCTGCTGCCTGGTGGTCACCACCGGAGGCACGGGGCCCGCGCCGCGGGACGTCACGCCCGAGGCCACGGCCGCCGTCTGCGGCAAGCTCCTGCCCGGCTTCGGCGAGGCCATGCGCGCCGCTTCGCTCGCCGTCGTGCCGACGGCCATCCTTTCCCGCCAGACGGCCGGCATCCGCGGCCGCACCCTCATCGTCAATCTTCCGGGGCGGCCCAAGGCCATCCGCGAAAATCTCCGGGCCGTCTTTCCCGCCATCCCCTATTGCCTCGACCTGATCGGCGCAGCCCGCCTGGAAACCAACGCCGCGGTGATGCCCGTCTTCCGGCCGCCCTCCGACTAGCCCGGAACCGGTTACAGCTCGGTGTACTTGGCCGCGCGGCCCCGGGCCTTCTCCACCGGATACTTCTTCGCGTTGGCCTCCATCTTCCGCGCGATCGAGTCCGCCAGGTCCAAGCCCGTGGTGTTCGCGAATTCCAAGGCGTAGATGACCACGTCCGCCAGCTCGTCGGCGATCCGGGCGCGCCGGGCGGGGTCCTGCGCCACGGCGGCCGATTCCTGCGTCGTGGACCACAGGAAGTGCTCCATCAGCTCGCCCGCCTCCGCCGCGAGGGCCATGCTCAGGTTCTTGGGCGAGTGGAACTGCTCCCAATCGCGCTCGCGGGCGAACGCCATCACCCTCGCCTTCACCTCCGCCACGGTGGTCGTGGAGTCTGTCATATGAAAAACAGGACAGATATTTGTGCTTGGCACAAGAGCTGCATGTGCCGATAGTCATCCTGTTCCATCATGAATCGGCAGCTCCATCAACCCGCCAACTGCGCCGGCACTTCGTATACGAAGGCCAGCATGCGCATGGGTTGTGGCCACAAGCAGCCGGTCGCCATTTCCCGCTGGAACAAACAGCAGACCGGCACGGGCTTCCCGGCCTGAACCTCCGCTAAACGGAACACGTTCAGCCCTTTGAAGCCCGGAGGTCACCACCCCGAGGAGGCGATAGCCATTCCCACCATGAGCACCACGATCCCACCCAGCCCAGCTCCCGCATTCCGCCGGCCGTTGTACGACTGCCGCGACGAAGGCGATGCCATGCAGCTGATCGTGTATGTCCCGGGCGTTGACGCCGCCGGCGTCAACATCGAGGCCCGGGGACCCGATCTGCGCATCACCGCGCAGAAAACCCACTTTGTCCGCGTCAACTGGCAAGCCCTGCACCTGGAGGGCGCGCAGCGCGATTACCGGCTGAGCCTTCGGCTCGGCCGCGGTTTCGCCTTCGAAGCCATGGATGCCCAGATTCACGACGGCGTCCTGACGATCACGCTGCCCAAGCGCCTCCCGGCGCGCGCCCCAGCCGCGGCCGCGGCTGCGGCCGCCGCTCCGCTGGCCCCGCGCCTGCTTCGCCGGGTGGCGTGATAATACCTACGAAAAACCGATGGCCGAGGAAACACTTCGCGCCATTGTGGGTCACACCCCACTATGACACTGCCGATTCCCAGCTTCCGGACTTTAGGACCCGAGGCGCCTGCGGCTCCGCAGTCGGGATTGATCGGCGACGTGTTCGGCACGCACTGGACCTTCAAGGCTCCGCCGCTGCGCGTCGAGCCCCCGCTGATCGACCTGCGCCAGCTGGCCGCCGAGTTCGCGCCCAAGCCGACCGGCGCCTGATCAGCTTTCCCGCCTGAGCCAGCGCGACTGCGTTTCGCCCAATTGGTTGCGGCGGAGCAATCTGCCCAGCGCCTTAAGAATCTGCGGGGCTTCGGGCATGAAGGTCCAGGGCGGATTGATGATGATCAGTCCGCATCCGCGCATCCCTTCCGCTTCGGGGGCCACCAGCAGCCGGCAGGACCAGGCCGGCGGCCCCGGCTGCGCCGCCAGATCGTCACCCAATCGGTCCGCATCGGCCCGGGCGGTCACCGGATGCCAGATCACAAAGGTACCGGAGGGAAAGCGGTTTACCCCCTGCGTCAGCGCATCGCGCAGGCGCTGCCACTCCTCCAGCGCCTCGAAGGGCGGATCGATCAGGATCATCCCCCTCCGCTCCGGGGGGGGCAGGACCGACCTCAGGCTGGTGTATCCGTCCACCGGTTGCACGGAAACCTGGGGTCTTCGCCCCAGGCCGCGCCGGAGCGCCGCGAATTCGTCGGGCTGCAGTTCGCAGAGGAACAGACGGTCCTGCGGGCGCGCCAGGCGCGCCAGGAGCTGGGGCGAACCCGGGTAGCGCTCCCCGCCGGGCGCATGCGCCCGCACCAGCCGCAGGTATTCGCGCACGGCCGGCGGCGGTGCCGCCTCCCCCGGCGCTTCGGCGCGGGCGGCCAGCAGCCCGATCCCCAGCGGGTGCTCGGGCTGGCGCGGCCGGCTGTCCCCGGCCGCCGCCGCCGCCAGGTCATAATCGCCGCGTCCCGCGTGGGTATCGAGCAGCAGCAGGCCCTTCGGCTTTTCCTGCAGCGCCCGGACGATGGCCACCAGAAAAACGTGCTTCATCACGTCCGCGAAATTTCCCGCGTGGTAATGGTGGCGGTAGTTCACGCAGGCGGTCTAAGCTGGTTCGCGATGCCCGAGCAAGTCATCCGTGTCCTCTCCGACCTGCATTTTGGCGATCGCTCCAGCCGGATCGCGCGGCCCCAGGCCCTGGCGCCCCTGGCCGAGGGCGTGGACGGATGGATCATCAACGGCGACAGCCTGGATACGCGGCCGGGCATCAGCCCGGCCTACACCGCCGAGATCCGCGGGCGGCTGGACGGATTTCTCCATTCGCTGGGCTTTCCGGTGACGCAATTGACGGGCAACCACGATCCCGACGTGTCCGCGCTGCACCGGCTGGAGCTGGCGAACGGCCGGGTATTCCTCACTCACGGCGACGTGCTGTATCCGGAAATCGTGCCCTGGGGCCTCGATGCCGGGGAGATTCGCGCCATGATCGAAG
>DASRSH010000178.1:0-20924 GCA_035656575.1 Opitutaceae bacterium | reverse complement strand
TCTTGAGGCCTCTTTCATGCCATCTTGGGCCTGGCCCGAGCTTGGGATGAAAACGAGCCCCGATCGCTCGAGGCGCTGAGCGAAAACGACCGAAGGCGAACCAGGTGGGCTCTTCAGCCGTCCGCAGGGAGCCGGAGGCCGATTTTCGACCAGCGAATCGAGCGAGATGAGCTCGAATTTCATGCACACGTCGAATTAGGGAGCCGGCGGCTCGCTGTAGTCGCACAGGGGCCGGTCGCCCGTCCGGTCGTAAAGCTCGATCCAGTGCCGCAGGGTGGCGAGCTTTTGCTGCTCGAACTCCTGCCACTGCTCGCGGGTGAACCGCCACTGCCAGTTGCCTTCCGCGGTGCCGGGGCGGTTCAAAGTGGCCTCGGAGCCCAGGTCGAGCAGATCCTGCATCGGCACCACGGCCAGCCGCGACGCGGTCGCCAGCAGGGCGCGGATGACGGGCCACGCCGAGTCCGAGCCGTTCAGCTGGAAATAGTCCCGGACCAGGGGGCCGTAGTCGGGCGGCAGGCTGCGCAGCCAGCCCCGCGACGTGTTGTTGTCGTGGGTGCCGGTGTAGGCGACGCTTTCGGGCGGAAAGAAATGGGGCAGGTTGACGTTGTGGCGGTCGTGCCCGTAGGCGAACTGCAGGATCTTCATTCCCGGCAGGCCCGCGTCCCGGCGCAGGTCCACCACGTTGGGCCCGGTGTAGCCCAGGTCCTCGGCGATGATCCGGGCGCCCGGCAGCTCGCGCTGCAGCACCTTGAAGAACTTGCGCCCCGGCCCCTGCCGCCAGCGCCCGCCGCGCGCGTCCGGCGCGCCGGCCGGGATCTCCCAATAGCTGTCGAAGCCGCGGAAATGGTCCAGCCGCACGACGTCATAGAGGTGAAACGCCGCGCGCAGGCGCTCGATCCACCAGGCATAGCCCGTGCGGCCCAGGTAGCCCCAGTTGTAGAGCGGATTGCCCCAGAGCTGGCCCGTGCTGGAGAAATAGTCCGGCGGGACGCCGGCGACGGCGAGGGGCTGGCCGTGCGCGTCCAGGCGGAACACCTGCCGGTTCTGCCAGGTGTCGGCGCTGTCCAGGGCGACGAAAATCGGCACATCGCCGATGATTCCCACCCGCCGGTCCGCCGCGTAGCGCCGCAGCCGGCTCCATTGCCCGAAGAAGAGGTACTGGTAAAAGGCGTGCTTCTCCGCGTCCCGCTGCACCGGCGGGGGCAGCCCGGCGGGCAGATCCTGGCGCCACGCGCGGTACTGCTCGGGCCAGAGCGTCCAGGGGTAGCCGCCGAAGTGCTCCTTGAGCGCGACGAAACTGGCGAAGGGCTCGAGCCAGGAGGCCTGATCCCGGCGAAAGCCGGCGAAAGACCCCAGCCCGCCGACTTCGTCGCGCCGCTCCCGGGCGAAGTTCTGGTAGGCCTTCGCCAGGACCGGCCAGAATTCGCGGTAGAGCGCGCCGTAGTCGGCCCGATCCGCCGGCAGCCGCCACAGCCGGCTCAGGTCCGCCGGATCCAGCAGCCCGTCAACGACGAGCTCTCCCAGATCGATGAAATAGGGATTTCCCGCGGCGGCCGAGAACAGTTGATAAGGAGAGTCGCCGTAGCCGGTCGGTCCGATCGGGCAGATCTGCCAGTACCGGATCCCCGCGGCGGCCAGCCCGTCCACGAGCTGGCGCGCCCCCTGACCAAGATTCCCGATGCCGTAGTCGCCGGGGAGCGAGCTGATGTGCGCCAGCACCCCGGCAGAACGCCGATCGAGCCAAGTCTTCAATCAATATTTGTAGCGAACGAGGGCCTTGTAGGAGGCGCCGTAATTCTGCCAGTTGGTGAGCTGCCGCGCGTCGCCGTTGGCGAAGGTGATGAGCGGCTCGTTGTTGAGGTTGGTGCCTTCGATGAACAGCCCGATGCCCTTGAACGGCCCATGATGGAACTCATAGCCAATCTGGGCGTTGATCGTGTGCTCCGGCTGCTCCTCGGAGTAACCGTCGTTGGGCGTCCCGACCGCCGCCGGATTCGGCACGCCGTAGGTCGTGATGTACTCGCGCGTGGCGCCGCGGTAGTTGAAGTTTACCCGGGCGGAGAACCCGAAGTTCTCGTAATAGATCGTCAGGTTGCCGACCTTCTTGGACAGGTTGTCCAGGGGAGCGTCGCCGTTGCCCGGCCCCCAGGGCTGGATCGTGCTGTGCGTGAGGGTGCCGTTGAGCTGCACGCCGAAACCGCGCACGACGTTGTCGGTGATCATTTCGCTGGTGAGCTGGACGGTGCCTTCCAGGCCGCTGAGGTGGCCGCCGGCGCCGTTCTGGTATTCGCTCGTGAACCCGTAGAAGTCCGCCGGCGTCGGGCCGGTGAAGTAATAGCCCGTGAAATTGGTCACGGTCGATTCCTGGTAGATGTAGGTCGTCAGCTCCTTGTCATAGCCCGCGAGCGCCACGTAGCTGCCGCCCTTGAAATAGTGCTCGAGGGAGATGTCGAGCGAGTCGGCCTCCCAGGGGCGGAGGCCCGGGTTGCCGTTTTGGCCGCTCCAGGGGCTTTGCGTCGTCGAAGTCGCGAGGGAGTTGTTGTAGCTGTAATCCGAGCCCGCGCGCATCTCGTACATGGGGGGCCTCGCTTCCTCCTTGCTGGCGCTGAAGCGGATGAGGTCGTGCGGGGTCACATGGAGGACCAGGTTGAGCGCGGGCAGGAACGTCGAGTACTGGGCGTCGCCGTCCATCGGCACCGCGATGGCGCCGCCGTTGCCCAGATAGCCCTTGGAGCTCTGGTCGGCCGAAGAAATCTGGCCGCCGATGTTTCCATCCCACGGCATAGCGCCGAGCATCCCCTTGAGGTCGAGCTGCACATACGGGCGGGCGATGGTTTCCTGCACCTGATAGGAGTCGCCCAGGAAGCTGCCCGGATTCGGATTGGGTGAGAATTTGTAGGTGCCGTTGGTGAGAAGGGCCTGTCCGTTCCACGCGATCGGATAGAGGTTGCCGATGAACCCGAGATCGCTGGTTCCGAGCAGGGGCGGCAGCGGCTCATGGGCGGTATTGTTGGAGTTGAGCAGATAGCCCGTCGGCTCCTGCGCCTGGCCCTTGTACCGCTGGGTGACACTAATGCCGAAATCGAGATCCTTGAGGGGCCCCCAGCCGAGCGGGTGGACCGTATTCACCTTGATGGAGTCCACGATATCGTTCTCGGTGAACCACTTCACATAGCCGTCCTGGCCGGTCACGGGGAACACGCCGGTGCCCCAGCCCTGCGGGTCGGTCAGGGTAAAGAGGGCGGCGTTGGAATAGTTCGTCTGGGAGGTGACCTCGGGCAGGCCGCCGATCGGCTGAGTCACCGTAAAGGTGTCCGCATCGGTCGCGCCGCCGTTGAAGCCCAGTCCGGCGTAGGACTCCAGATCCTCATCCTGGCGATGCACCTGGGAATAGCCCATCAGCACGTGCAGCGGCCAGGGGGTATCCTTGTCGCCCACGTCAAGATTCCAGATGCCACCCCACAGGTGGTCGTTGCGCAGGGCGCTGAGGCTTTCCAGCACCGGCTGGACATTGGTCAGGGTGTAATGGGTGACTTCGCCATCGGTCACCGTGTATCCGGGCTGCAACTGCGCGCTGCTCCATTCGGCCATCGGCACCTGCATGCCGCGAAGCGCTTCGTTGTCGCGGAACTTGGTGTAGAACACCTCCGCCTTGCTGTGAATGAAGCTGCTCGGTTTGCTCTCCAGAATGATGATGCCGGCGTCGCGGGTCAGAAGTTCGGCCGTCGCCCAGTCTTCCATGCCCCCGAGGACCAGATCGTTCGCCGCGTCGGCCGTCGGGTAGCCCCAAGCCTGGAATTCCTTGCCGTGAAAGGGATTCTCGGTGTGGTCGTAGGCCACATACAGGCCCTCGGTGTTGTTGTCGAACTGGTCGATCAGCGACACGTTGCCGCTGAGGCCGTAAGGCTTCACGCCCGGCGTGAGAGCCGGATACTGCGTCCAGTCATACTCGAACTGGCCCTCCACGACCGGATGGTCATAGGCCAGGGGGGAGATCGTCTCGATGTCGATCGTGCCGCCGATGCCGCCCACCATGTTGGCCTGGCCGGTCTTGAAGATGGTCACGCCGCCGACCAGGCTGGCCGGATACTGGTCGTATTCGACGGCGCGGTTGTCATTGGTCGTGGCCTGCTCGACGCCGTCGAGCGTGCCGACCTGAAAGTCGGGCCCCAGGCCCCGCAGGCTGATCAGCTGGTCGCGGCCGTTGGTGCGCTGCGCCGCCACGCCCGGCAGCGTTGCGAGGGCGTCGGCCACGCTGACCGTCGGCAGCTTGCCCAGATCCTCGGGCGCGAGATCCTCGGTGATGCCTTCGTTGTCTTCCTTGGCCGTGGCGGCGGCGAGGAGGCTGCTGGCGTAGCCGCCCTGCACGACGAATTCCTGCAGCACGACCGGCTGGTCGCCGGTCTGGCCGCTCGCGGTGTCGGTGGTCGCGGTGGCTTCCGGCGTGGTGCCGGGGGCGGGGGGGGCCAGAGGCGCCGTCTGGTCCGAAGTCGTCGGTGGCGGGGTGGGGGCCGTCTGCGCCACAGCCACCGAGGCCGCGGCCAGCGCTAAGAGAAGGGTCTTGTATGCGTGCATGGAGTAGAGGAGTTTTCCGGCGGATGGTGTCGCATGGGGGAAACGCCGGGAGCCACGCGCAAACACTGTAAAAAACCGCGATCGGGCGGACTACTCTTAGATCCGGAGGCGGCAATCCCGGAAACCTAGGTTTTGTCCGGGCCAAATCGGATTTTTCTTCCCGGCGGCTTTTGACCGGGCTGCGAACCGCGCCATGCTCCGGTGATGCGTCGCTCGTGGGTTCTCGCGCTTGCCCTGCCCTTTTCGGTTCCCGCGGCGCCGCCGGCGGTGAGCCTGCCCGCCTACGAAAGTCCCGGCGCGGGCCAGGTGTTCTATTTTGTCCTGACCGATCGGTTTCAGAACGGCGACCCTGCGAATGATCGCGGCGGAATGGCCGGGGGGCGCGACCGGACGGGATTCGACCCCGCCGACAAGGGGTATTTTCACGGCGGCGACCTGCGGGGCCTGACCGAACGCCTGGACTACATCCGCGGGCTCGGAGCCACGGCGATCTGGATCACCCCCCCCTTCCGCAATCAGACCGTGCAGGACGGCAGCGCCGGCTATCACGGCTATTGGATCCTGGACTTCCTGCACATCGATCCCCACTTGGGCTCCGAGGCCGACTTCCGGGCGTTTGTCGCGGCCGCGCACGCCCGGGGCCTGCGCGTCTATCTCGACATCGTCGCCAATCACACGGCGGACGTGATCCATTACCGGGATGGGGGGACCCGGTACATCGATCTCGCGCACGCGCCCTATCGCGACGCTTCTGGGGCGCCCTTCGACGAACACGCGCTGGCCTACAACGGCCTGGGCTCGCCCGACGCATTTCCGCCGCTGTCGGCCGAGCGGAGCTTCCCCCATGTGCCGGTCGTCAGCCCGGAGCAGGCCAATGCGAAGAATCCGCCGTGGCTGAACGACCTCACCCTTTACCACAACCGCGGCAATTCTCGCTTCCGGGGAGAGAATTCGCTCTACGGCGATTTCGCGGGGCTGGATGACCTCTTCACCGAACATCCGCGGGTGGTGCGCGGCTTCATCGCCGTGTACCGCCATTGGATGGAGGACTACGGCATCGACGGCTTCCGCATCGATACGGTGAAGCACGTGAACCAGGAGTTCTGGCAGGCGTTCGCGCCGGCGATCCACGCCCGGGCCCGCGCGATCGGCCGGCCCGACTTCTTCATGTTCGGCGAGGTGACGCACGACGCCATCGATGGCGAGTTCAGCAGCGCATTCGCCACCACCGGCACGCTCGACGCCGTGCTCGACTTCGGGTTCTACGGCGGCGCCCGGGCCTACCTCTCGGAGGGCAAGGGACCGGGCGTGCTGCGCGAGCTTTTCGCCGCCGACAGCTATTTCACGGGGCCGGACCGCTCGGCGGGTTCGCTGACCACCTTCATCAGCAATCACGACGCCGGCCGGTTCGGCTATTACCTGGAGCAGGACAATCCCGGCGCGAGCCGCGCCGAACTGCTCCGGCGGGAGGAACTCGCCGACGGCCTTCTTTTCCTGAGCCGGGGGCAGCCGGTGATGTACTACGGCGACGAGCAGGGCATGACCGGATTTGGGGGCGACATGGCGGCGCGGGAGGACATGTTCGCCTCGCAAACGCCGCAGTACCGCGCCTTGCATTTGCTCGGCACGAGCCGCACGGGGGCCGACGACAAGTTCGACGAGCAGCACCCGCTCTACCGGCTGAGCGCCCGCCTCGCGCGGCTGCGCCTGGAGCATCCGGGACTTTCGAGCGGGGCGACCTTGGTCCGCGACGTTCCCGGGCCCGACCTGCTGGCGTTTTCACGGGTCGAGCGCAGTGAGCGCGTCGAATATCTGGCCGTGTTCAACAGCTCCCGGTCGCACGCCCACCGGGCGCGCCTGCAGACTGCGCAGCCGGCCGGCGCCGTCCTGCGGCCGCTGGATTCGAGTTTCGGCTCGGCCGCGAGCCTGACGGCCGACGCGGACGGCCGGGTGACCGTCGACCTCCCGCCGCTGTCCTATGCCGTCTGGCAGGCGGCCGATCCCTTGCCGGCGCCAGCGGCCGGCCCCGCCGTGCGGCTGCGCTCGCCGCTGCCAGGCGCCACGCTTCACTTCACCACCCGCACGGTCGACGGCCAGCCCATTCCCAGCCGGGTCGAAATCCGAGCGGACGTGGCCGGCGGCGATGGCGTGGCCGAAGTCACCTTCCTCCTTTCGCGCGCGTCGCGGCCCGGGCAATTTGAGGTGCTCGGGACCGCCAACGCCGCCCCCTACCGGGTGTATTGGCACCCGCCGGCAGATTGGGAGCGCGGCGAAATCGCCACCTTTGTCGCGACCGTGGACGATCTGCGCGGGCACCGCGCCTCCGACACGGCCGGCAACGTCGCCGTCGCTCCCAACGACATCGCCTTCGGCATCCGCGGGGCGCGGGTGCCCCGCTTTCGCACGCTGCCGGCGGCCGCCTGGACGCCGGCCCTCGGCGCCGCGCTGCACTGGGCGGCGCCGGCCACGGGCACTCCGCCGATTTTTTATCAGTGGTACCATGACGGCATTCCCATTCCCGGCGCCACCCAGCCCGGCTTCGAAATCGGACGCGCCCTGCCGGATGACAACGGCCGCTACGCCGTCACGGCCTCGGATCGCGAAGGCACCGTGGTCAGCCCGGAGATCACGGTCCGCGTGTCCGCCCGGCCCCGGGCCTCGGTGGGCCGCCTCGAAACGTTTCCCTGCTTTCCTTCGCGCTGGGTTCCGCCCCGGGAAGTGGATGTCTGGCTTCCCCCTGGCTACGACGCGCGCGCCGGCGCGCGCTATCCGGTCATTTATATGGAGGATGCCCAGAACGCCTTCGATCCGGCGCTTTCCTACTCGGGCGTGCCCTGGGGCATCGACCGTTCGATCGACCGGCTCATGCGCCAGGGAGTCACGCGCGGAGCCATCGTGATCGGCATCTGGAATACGGGCCTCACCCGCTTTTCCGAATACATGCCGCAGCAGGCGGCGACCACGCCCTGGGCGGACCAGCTCACGCGCCGCTTTGCCCTCCCGCACGTGGCGGTCGATTCGGACGCCTACCTGCGCTTCCTCGTGACGGAGCTGAAGCCTTGGGTCGACGCCCGCTACCGGACGCGGCCGGACCGGGCGGACACGTTCGCCCTGGGCTCGAGCATGGGCGGGCTCATCTCGGCCTACGCGATGATTCGCTATCCGGAGGTCTTCGGCGCCGCCGCCTGCCTGTCCACCCATTGGACCATCGACCATGACGCCTGCGTGGACTATTTCGCCGCCCATCTGCCGGCGGCGGCCGGGCACCGCTGGTATTTCGATCACGGGACCCGCACGCTCGACGCCGACTACGGGCCCGATCAAGTCCGCATGGACGCCGCCCTGCGCCGGGCAGGGTACGCGGAGGGGACGCAATGGGTCTCCCGGGTGTTTGCGGGCGCCGACCACTCGGAGGCCTCCTGGAGCCGGCGGCTCGACGTCCCCCTGCGCTTCCTTCTTGCTCCTAGAGGCCCATGAAACTTTCCCGGCTTTTCGCCCTGCGCGCCAATACGACCGCCCCGCTCGCGGCCACAACCGCTCCCCGCGCCCTCTCGACTGGCCCGCTCGCGGCTACAACTGCCCCCCGCGCCCCGTCGACTGGCCTGCCTGCCGCCACGACCCCGACCCGTTGCCGGGGAGGCGATGGGGCTGGCGGCGTGCGGGGGCGTGGCGGTGTCGCCGTCGCTCTCGCGTCGGTCCTGCTTGCCGCCACGGGCGCCCTGCGCGCCGACCTGCCGCCTGAAGACTGGACCCCGATTGGCGATGTCGCGCGGGTGGCGCGGCTGGCGGACGGCGTCGACCTGGCCTGCACGGATGGGTCGGAGGCGCGGGTGACCGTGCTCGCGCCGGACCTGGTGCGGGTGCGGGCGTCCCTGCGCTCAGCGCTGCCGGCCCGCGACCACTCCTGGGCCATTGCGCGGACCGATTGGCCGGCCCCGCGCTGGAGCCTGGCGGAGGACCCGGCGGCCGTGACCCTGGCGACCGACGCCCTGATCGTCCGCATATCGCGCGCCCCCCTGCGAATTGAGTTTCTCGATGCCCACACTCGCCGGGTGATCAACGCCGATTGGCGCCCGATGGGCGGCGATCCGGCCACCGGCATGGTCGGAGTGACCAAGCGGCTCGGGCTCGACGAGCATTTCTACGGGCTGGGCGAAAAGGCGGCGCACCTGGACAAGCGCCGGGGGACCTTCACCAACTGGAATACGGACAAGGGCTACACCTGGGGCACCGACCCGATCTATCAGAGCATCCCCTTCTATATCGGCTGGGAGGACGGCCGCAGCTACGGCATTTTCCTCGACAACAGCTTCCGCACGAACTTCGACTTCGGGGCGAGCAGCCAGGACTGCATCACGTTCACCGCCGCCGGGGGACAGATCAACTACTACTTCTTCGGCGGCCCGGACATGAAGGCGGTGCTCGGCCGCTACACCGAACTCACCGGGCGCATCCCCCTGCCCCCGCTGTGGGCCCTGGGCAGCCAGCAGTGCCGGTACAGCTACTACCCCGACACGCTGGCCGAAGCGATCGTCGACCGCTACCGCGCCGACCGGCTGCCGCTGGACGTGCTCTATCTGGATATCCATTACATGCGGGGCTTCCGCGATTTCACCTTCGATCCCCGGCGCTTCCCCGATCCGCGCGCCTTCACCGCCCGCCTGCGCGCGCAGGGAGTCAAGGTGGTCACGATCGTCGACCCCGGCATCAAGTACGAGCCCGAGGACAATGGCTATCCGGTCTATACCGAAGGCGCACGGCGGGGATATTTCCTGACCCGCGCGGGCGGACGCCTTTACGTGGGAGAAGTGTGGCCGGGCAAGGCGGTCTTCGTCGATTACACCATCGACGCGGCGGCCCGCTGGTGGGGCGACCTGCACCGCTTTTATCTCGACGCGGGCGTCGCCGGGATATGGGACGACATGAACGAGCCGTCGGACTTCGTGGACAAGACCGGCGCGTCGCAGACCGATGTGGTGTGGTATGACGGGGGCGCGCACACGTCCTACGCGCAGAACCGCAATATCTTCGCCTTGGGCGAGGAGCGCGCCACCTACGAAGGCCTGCGCCGCCTGCGTCCGGACGCGCGGCCCTTCATCGTGACCCGCTCCGGCTTTGCCGGCGTGCAGCGGTACGCGGCGATGTGGACCGGGGACAACAACAGCACGTGGAGCGACCTCGCGCTGACGCTGCCCATGTACGAAAGCCTGGGCTTGTCCGGCGAGGCTTTCGTCGGCAGCGACATCCCCGGCTTCAACGGCCGGGCCGACGGCGAACTGATGGACCGCTGGTACGAAGTGAGCTTTCTGGTGCCGCTCTGCCGCAATCACGCGAGCATCGACGCCTACGATCACGAACCGTGGCGGTTTGGCGAAGACAACGAGAACATCGTGCGCAAGTACCTGCGGCTGCGCTATGCGCTGCTGCCCTACCTGTATTCGGCCCTGGCGCAGGCCCGCGAGAGCGGCCTGCCGCCGGTCCGCCCGCTGCTGCTCAATTTCCAGGACGACGCCAACACCGTGGACATCGACGACGAGTTCATGGTCGGAGATGGCCTGCTGGCGGCGCCGATCCTGGCGCCCGCCCAGACGGCGCGCCGGGTCTACCTGCCCCGGGGCGCGTGGTACGATTTCTGGAGCGGCCGGCGCATCGAGGGCGGCCAGACCATCGTGGTGGACGCGCCGCTGGAGAAGGTGCCGCTGTTCGTGCGCGGCGGCACGATCCTGCCCTTTGCGCCGCCGATGGACTACGTGGGCCAAAAGGCCTGGGACTCCCTCCACTGCCTGGTTTACCCGGACGATTCCGGCCATGCGTCGTTCCGCCTCTACGAAGACGACGGCCTGACCCCGGCCTACGAGCGCGGGCAATTCCGGCGCACGTCCTTCGCCTACGACGGCCATGCCGTCCACGCGTCGTCGCAAGGCCCCTACGTCTCCCCAGTCCGGCGTTTTGAGTTCACCCGGGTCAACGCCGACGGCACGCGGACGCCGCTGCGGGGGTATTGACTTGCGGACGGGCGCCGGGCGGCGACTGTTGTAAGCCCCATGCGCGCCGCGTCCCTGGCTCTTTTCTGCCTCGCACTTGCCCCGTTCAGCCGGGCCGACTGGCGCTCCGACGCCGACGCCCGGATCGAGCGGCTGCGCAAGGGCGACTTCTCCGTGACCGTTTCCGCCGCCGACGGCCGTCCGATCGCCGGGGCGAAGGTGGATTACCGCCTGAAGCGGCATGCGTTTCTTTTCGGCATGGCGATCGCCTACCGGCCGTTCTCGGACCCGGGCCCGGATGGGCAGGCCTACCGGCAGTTCATTCTGGATCACTTCAGCGGGCTGGTCTGCGAGAACGAGATGAAGTGGTACGCCGACGAGGCCGATCGCGGGGTCGAGACCTACGCCGAAGCCGACGCCCTCCTCGCCTTTGCCGAGGACCACGGGCTGCAGATGCGCGGCCACAATATCTTTTGGGCCAAGCCCAAATACAACATGCCCTGGCTGCAGGCCCTCCCCCCGGACGACCTGAGCGCGGCCGTCGACCGCCGGCTGCACAGCGTCGTCGGGCGCTACCGCGGCCGGGTGGCGAGCTGGGACGTGAACAACGAAATGCTCGACGGCTCGTTCTTTCGCGACCGGCTGGGCAATGCGGTCGTGCCCTGGATGTTCGCGGAAACGCACCGCGTCGATCCCCGCCCGGTTCTCTTCGTCAACGAGTACGGGATCATCGGCAATCCGGCGAAGACCGACCGGCTCCTCGCCGTCGTCCAGCGCCTGCGCGCGGCCGGAGCGCCGGTGGGCGGCATCGGCATCCAGGCGCATGATACCGCCCGGTTCGTCGCCCGCTCCCGGCCGGCCGGCCCCGGCGACCGGCCCGAGCTTCAGTATAACGCCCCGCTGACGCCGGCGATTTTCCTGCACACCATGGACCGGCTGCACGACGCCACCGGCCTGCCGATCCAGATTACCGAAATCAGCGCGCGCACCCCCGACGCCGAGTCCCGGGGCGTGGCCCTCGAGACCCTCTTCCGGCTGGGCTTCAGCCACCGCGCCGTGACCGCGCTGGTCCTGTGGGGCTTCGGCGCCAAGACCCATTGGATGGGGCCCCATGCGGCGCTTATGGACGCCGACAACACCCTCAATGCCGCGGGCCGGCGCATCGCCAACCTGCTGAGCGTCGAGTGGTCCACCCGCGGCGAGGCCACCACGGCCGCCACGGGCCGAATCTCGCTGCGGGGCTTCTACGGCGTCTACACGGTCGATGTGGTCACGCCGGACGGCGCGCATTTCGAGCGGGAGGTCGATCTCACGAAGGACGCGCCCGCCGCGAGCATCATCCTGCCCCCGGGAGCCTAGGACCGGGGCATTGCCGCAGAAGGGTCCGGGGAGCCAGGACTGGAACCCGCCCGGAAAGTGGCTTACCCTGCCTGTGACCCGCCCATGCCAGAATCGACCGTCCTGCCCGCCCCCCCCGACGCTTTCCTGGCGGCGATCGTCAACTCCTCGAGCGACGCGATCCTGAGCAAGGATCTGCAGGGGTACATCACCTCCTGGAACGCGGGGGCGCAGCGGCTGTTCGGCTATTCCGCCGATGAGGCGATCGGCCGGCATGTCACCCTGCTGTTTCCCCCGGGGCGGTATGACGAGGAACCCCCGATCCTGGCGCACATCCAGCGCGGCGAACGGGTCGAGCACTACGAGACCGTCCGCCGGCGCAAGGATGGGACCCTGATGGACATTTCGCTGACCGTATCCCCCATCTTCGATGACCGCGGCCGGATCGTGGGGGCGTCGCAGATCGCGCGCGACATCTCGAAGCAGCGCAAGGACCGCGAGCGTTTTCGGGTGACGCTGGCGGCCGTCGCCGACGCCGTCATCGCCGCGGACGAGAACGGCCGGATCGGGTTCCTCAACGCCGCGGCCGTCGCGCTCACCGGCTGGACCGAAGGCGAGGCGATCGACGCTCCGGGCGAATGCATCTTTCGGACCCTCGACGAAAAGACCCGGGCCTCGCGCGATGCGGACCTGCGGGACGTGATCCGGGGGGGCGCGGCGATTCCGCTCACGGCGCATACCCTGCTCATCGACCGCGGCGGGCAGGAGCGTCCGATCGAGTTCTCGGCCTCGCCGGTTCGCGGCGCCGGGGGCGCCCACTCCGGCGTCGTCATCGTTTTCCGCGACGTGTCCGGCCAGCGGGCCGCCGAACTCTCGACGCTGCGGCTGGCCGCCATCATCGACGGCTCGGACGACGCGATCGTCGGCAAGAATCTCCAAGGCATCATCACCAATTGGAATGCCGGCGCCGAGCGCCTGTTCGGCTACACGGCCGAGGAAATGATCGGCCAATCGATCATCCGCCTGCTGCCGGCGGACCGGCGGCATGAGGAGCAGCAGATCCTCGCCCGCCTGCAGCGCGGCGAACGGGTCGAGCATTTCGAGACCATCCGCGTGCGCAAGGACGGCTCCACGGTGGACGTTTCCCTCACCATCTCGCCGATCCGCAACCGCGACGGGCTGATCATCGGCGCCTCGAAAATCGCCCGCGACATCACGGCGCTGCGGGCGGCGCAGGAAAAGCTCAAGGCCCACGCCCTCGAATTGGAAGTCAAGGTGCGCGAGCGCTCGCGCAAGCTGGAGGAGAGCGTCGCGGAGCTGGAGGCCTTTTCCTACAGCCTCTCGCACGACATGCGGGCCCCTTTGCGCGCCATCCAGAGCTTCACCGAGATCGTGCTCACCGATTACGGCGCCCAAATCCCCGAAGGAGCCGAATTGCTGCGCAAGGTGGTCGGCGCCGCGGCGCGGATGGACCGGCTGATCCAGGATGTGCTGGCCTTCGCGCGCCTCACCCGCGCCGAGATTCACCTGGGGCCGGTGGACCTCGGGCGGCTGATCGAGGACATCATCCACGAACGGCCCGAGCTCCAGCCGCCGGCGGCGCGGATCGTGCTGCAGGGGCCGCTGCTGGGGGTGCTCGGCCACGAAGCCTCGCTCACCCAGTGCCTGACCAATCTGCTCCACAATGCGGTCAAGTTCGTCGCACCGGACACGGTTCCCGTCGTCGAGGTGTACACGGAAAAGGCCGGGGAACGCGTGCGGATCAATATTCGCGACAACGGCATTGGCATCGACGCCGAAGGCCGCAAGCGCCTGTTCGCCATCTTTCAGCGCCTGCCAACCGAGCAGTCCTACCAGGGGACGGGCATCGGCCTGGCGATCGTGCGCAAGGCGGCGGAGCGCATGGGCGGCTTGGTCGGCGTGGACTCGACGCCCGGCCAGGGGAGCACCTTCTGGGTCGAGCTGCCGGCGGCGGCCTGACGATGAGCACCCCGCCCGAGATTCTTCTGGCCGAAGACGACGAAGCGGACGTCTTCCTGCTGCGGCGCGCCTTCAAGGATGCGGGCGCGGAGCCGAGGCTGCGGGTGGCGACCGACGGTCAGGAAGCGATGGATTTGCTGTGGCACCGGGCGCACGCGGAGGAGGACCGGCTGCCCGGCCTGGTGATCCTCGATCTGAAGATGCCGCGCCGAAATGGGCTGGACGTGCTGGGCTGGATGCGATCGCAGCCGGCCTTCCGCTGCGTGCCGGCCTTCATTTTTTCCTCGTCGTCGCGGCGGGAGGATGTCGAGCGGGCCTACAGCGCTGGCGCCAATGCGTTTCTCGTCAAACCCTCCGCGACGACCCAGCGCACCGAAGTCGCCCGCTTCTTCAACGAATGGCTGCGCCTGGTCCAGGCGCCGCTGGCGGTCTCGGAAGGCTTCAAGGCCGCGGCCGCCGCGCACGCGACGGGGGTTTTCATTGGCGGGGGCCGCTAGCCTGCAGGCGGGAGTAAAGGTAGCCGATTCCAATCAGGATCGCGCCGAGCGTGAAAAAGGCGGCGACGCGGGTGACTGCGGAATGCAGGTCGGCGATAAAGATGCGCGCAACGCAGACCGCGAATGCCGCCAGGGCGGCAATCCGCTCGGGGGGGCTGTTCCGGACGTAGCCGAGGACGAACACGCCCAGAGCCAGTGCGATCCAGATGAACGTCGCCGTGTGCGGGCGGGCGATGCCGGAATAGCCGTAGTAAAGGGCGGCGAGCATGAGCACCGCGGCCACGCCCTTGATCGCATCGGCCACTTCCCGTCCCTTCCAGCCGGCGAGAAACCACAGCGCCGCGGCATCGGCCGCCGTAGCCGCGAGCAGCAGGGCGAGAGGCGCCACGCCGCTTGAAGCGACGTCGGCGGCAATCTGGGCATGCAGCCACATTTCAGCGGCCACCGGCCACCAAATGAGGCCGCGCCAGCGCAGGCATCCGACCGCCGCCAGCAGGCCCGCAGCCACCGCCCACCACACGTGCGGTTCCCACACCCGCCCGGTTCCGAAGCGCACGGGGTGGGCTTCCGCCAAGCCCGCGATCGCCCAGAAGCCCAGCTGCCAGGCGGGCAAAACCGCATCACCCTCGGCGCTCAAGATCGCCGAAGCCGTCAGTCCGAGCGCCAGGATGGCGGGAATCGCGTCGCTGGGCTCCGGCGTGCGGGCGAAGAGATAGACCGCGCCCGTGATGGCGGCGACATATCCAGCCTGAAAGGGCAGCCGCCGCTCGATGAGGTTCCCCCGCCGGGCAGCCAAGGCCGCCGCGATGGCCAGGAAAACCACGGCGTCGATCAGCAGCTGGCTCGAGCCCACGGTCAGTGCGGCCAGCGCCTCAAGGGCCAGCATCAGCAGCAGGCACACCCGGTCCGGATATTCCAGCGGCTTACCCGGAAGGATAAGCGGCAGCCCCAGCAAAACCGGGAGACTGCCGAAAAAGAGCGCGCCAAGCGGGGCGGGGATCGTTCCCGTCCACTCCACCGCCGCCGCCAGCAGGGGAGCGGTGACGGACGCCCAGACGAGCGGGCCGCGCCATCCGTCGCGCCAGCGCCAGATCGCGGCCAGGACCGCAATCAGAACGGCGAATCCCAGTGTCTCGGCCTGGTGTTCGTAACGCAGCGCGAACCCACCCGCCCGTCCCAGAAGCGCGAGCCCGAACGTCGCCGAAGCCGGCGAGCGCCGCTGCATTCCATGCGCGCACACGATCAAGGCGGCGACGCCCTGCCCCATGAGCGCCGGGCCGGGATCGGACCACAGCCGCATCTGGGGAAACGCCGAGGCGGCGAACGCGGTGAAGAAAAGCAGCGCATCGGCCAGACTGTGGAGGGCTGAAGCAAAGTGCAGATGCCCGCGGCCCTGCTGCCAATAACCCACGCTGGCGGCGGCCACGGCGGCCGCGAGCAGTTCGGCCACACGGACGATGGGCGCGGAAAACACCGACACGTAGGCCGCCAGAAAGACGGCCGCCAGCACGATGAGCCCGGCCCCGACACGCGTCGCCCAATACGCGCCGACCGTCGCTTCGGCGCCAGGGCGGGCCATTCCCTCGCGTCGGCGCGGCGCTGGAGGCGGAAGGACGGAAGCCGGCCCCGATTCGATCCCCAAACGCTCCCTGATCCGGTTCATTTCGGCCTCAAGCGCGGCCAGTCGTTCCTCCGTCGACATTCGCCGAGCATGAACAAGAGGCGTTGACCGTGCAACCGCCATGACGTATCGAGCGGGTCATGAACGGCGCGGAGCACTTCTCGGCCGTGGTCTGGATCGTTTCCGCCGCGACGATCCTGGCCATGCTGGCGCGGCCCCGCGGACTCTCCGAGGCGTGGTGGGCCTGCGGCGGGGCGCTGCTGCTTCTCGCCCTCGGGCGGATTTCCCCCGGCGCCGCGCTAACGGCCGCCGGCGCCGGCGTCCAAGTGTACCTCTTTCTGGCCGGAATGATGCTCCTGGCTGAACTGGCCCGGGAGGAAGGCGTCTTCGATTGGATCGCAGGAGCCGCCGTGCGGCGCGCGCGCGGATCCTGCGCCCGCCTGTTTCTGCTCGTCTATCTGGCCGGGGTCGGCGTGACGGTCCTGCTGTCCAACGACGCCACCGCCGTGGTCATGACTCCCGCCGTGCTGGCCGCCGTGCGGCGCGCCCGGGTCGAACCCCGGCCGCATCTCCTGGCGTGCGCGTTCGTCGCCAATGCGGCCAGTTTCGTCCTTCCCATCTCCAATCCCGCGAACCTGGTGGTCTTCGGCAACCGCCTGCCTCCGCTGCGCGAATGGATCGCCCGGTTCGGCGTGTCGGCGCTGGCGGCGGTCGCGGCCACCTTTCTCGCCCTGCGCCTGGTCGAACGCGCGGAACTGGGGGAATCGATTGCGCCGGACGATCTGGCCCCGGCGTTGTCTCCGCGCGGGCGGCGGACGCTGGCCGGGCTGCTCGCCTCCGCCGCCGCGCTGGTGGCCGTGTCGCTGCGCGGGGGCGCCCTGGGCACCGCCACCGCCATCGCCGGCGTTGCCACCGCCCTTCTGGTCCATGGCCGCCGTCCCCAGGGGGCGGCGGCCGCGGCCCGCCACGTCTCATGGTCGGTGCTCCCTCTGGTGGCGGGTTTGTTCGTCCTGGTGGCGGCCCTGCAGGGCGCCGGAGCTCTTCCGCTGTCGGTGGCGGGACTTCATGCCGCCGCCCGCTTGCCCCGCATTCCCGGGACCTTCGCGGTCGGATGCGGCAGCGGGCTTCTCGCCAATGTCATGAACAATCTGCCGATCGGACTGATGGCGGCGGGCGCGATCCGTGCGGCCCACCCTCCCCTGCACCTCGCGTCCGCCGCCCTCATCGGAGTCGATCTGGGCCCCAATCTCTCCGTCACGGGGTCCCTGGCGACGATCCTCTGGCTCATCGCCTTGCGGCGCGAAGGGGTCGAAGTCAGCGCGGGCCGCTTCCTGCGCATCGGCGCCGTCGTGATGCCGCTGGCTCTCGCCGCCGGCCTGCTGGGCTTGGGGTAAAATCAGACCCCGACTATCGCCAGCCCCAGCCTCAGCCACAGCGGGACGGTGAGAAGCGCAACCGCGTTCGTGCCCACCACGATCTGAACCGCCGTGCGCGGATGGCCGCCGAAATGCTTGGCGATGACCAGGGGCAGGATGCCCGACGGCATCGCCGCCTCGACGACCAGCACCCGCTTCAGCTCGACCGTCAAGGGCAGCATCCGCGCCAGCAGCAGCATCAGGACCGGCAGCACGCCCAGGCGCAAGATCCACCCGGCGAGCGTGACGCGCCGGTCGAAGAGGGCGGCCGGGTCGCGGAAAAAGAACTCCTCCAGCGAGGCTCCCGTCACCAGCAGGCCGATGGGAACGGCGCACAGCCCGCACGCGTGGACCGCCGCGAGCAAAAAATCCGGCAGCCAGCGCACGGCGCCGGTCAGGTTCAGCCCCAAGGCGAGAACCAGCGAAATCGTGGCCGGATTGATGGCGCGCCGCCAGCCTTCGCGCAGGGACACCCCGGAGAGGACGAGGATGCCCACGGTCCAGATCGCCGCCTCGCAGCCCACGTTGTGCACGAGCAGCACGCCCAGGGTGCCCCGGCCATAGAGGGCGCCGACGAGCGGAATCGGAATGTAGGCGTAGTTGAAGATGCCTCCGGTGAAGGCGAACGTGCGCCGGCCCGCTCCCACCTTCAGCCCGAGCCAGCCGGCCGCCGCGTAGGCGAAAAGAATCCCGCCCGCGATCGTCGTGAACGCGAGCAGGGGCGGCGGCAGCAGATTGCCGGCCCGGCGCAGCGCCGGGTTGCCCAGCACGTTGTCGAGGATCAGGGCGGGATAAAGGAACTTGACCACGAGGCGGAGCAGGCTGGCGTCCGCTTCCGTCGTCAGCCACTGCGCCCGCCGCAGCGCCACGCCCGCGCCGATGATCGCGAACACCGGCAGGACGACCCGCAGCAGCGACCAGTAGCTCATCGCGGCGCCGGCAGGCGGAGCGCGGGCCCGATCGGCACGATGCCCGTCGGATTGATTTCCGTGTGCGTCACGTAGTAATGCCGCTTGATGTGGTCGAAGTTCACGGTCGCGGCAATGCCGGGCAGCGCGTAGAGGTCTTCGAGATGGCGCTCCAGGGCCGGATAGTCGACGATCCGCCGGAGGTTGCACTTGAAATGCCCGTGATAGACGGCGTCAAAGCGGACCAGGGTGCAGAACAGCCGCCAATCCGTCTCCACCGGATGGTCCGCCAGCAGGTAGCGCCGCAGCCGCAGGCGCTCCTCCAGCCGGTCGAGGGCCGCAAACACTCCGCGCGCCGCGCGCTCGTAGGCGTCCTGCCGCGTGGCAAAGCCCGCGCGATAGACGCCGTTGTTGACGTCCTCGTAGATCTGCCCGCTCAGCGCCGCCTGCTCCTGCGCCAGCGCCGGAGGAAACAGGTCCGGAGTGCCCGGCGCGGCGCCAAACTCGTCATTGAACATCCGGCACAGGTCGTCCTCTGAATTGTTGACGACCCGCCGCGTCCGCTTGTCCCACAGGACCGGGACCGTCCAGCGCCCCCGGAATGCCGGGTCGGTCGCGAGATAGGCCTCCTTCAGGAACTCGATCCCGGTTGCCGGATCCCGCCGGCGAAACGTCCAGCCTTCCTGGTCGGTGCGAATGGGGTCGACGACGGAGACCCCGATGGCGGACTCCAGGCCTTTGAGGCGCAGCGCGATCCAGGCGCGGCAGGCCCAGGGGCAGGCGAGTGAGATGATCAGGTGATAGCGGCCGGCCTCCGGCGCATACGGGGTCGACCCGTCGCGCCGCACCCAGTCGCGAAACTCGTCCGGCTGGCGGTTGAACTCCCCGCCCTCCGACTGCTCGGCGGCAAATTGCGGTTTGACCATGGCTGGCTAGAAACACGTCGCCCTGCGGCAGAAAAGCAATATGGATAACAACTTCAATCCATGAGCGGCTCGGGCGTCCTTCCGGTGTTTCACGTGGCTGGCTTTTCCGGGCACCGCCACGTGGCCAACCCGGAGGGGGCCCGGCGCGCGATCGCCGCGGCGCTGGAGTCGCTCGGCTCCGAACTGGCCGGCGAATGGATCGCCTTGTCGTCGGTCGCGGAAGGCAGCGATCAGCTGTTTGTCCAGGCGGCGCTGCAGCGCCGCCTGGCCTGGCATGCCGTGCTGCCGCTGCCGCAAGAGGAATTCGCGCGGGACTTTTCGCCGGAAAGGTGGGCCGAGGCGGAGGCTTTGCTCGCCCGCGCCGAGCAGGTGCGCGTCGTCGCCGAAAACGGCAGCCGGGACGACGCCTATCTCGACAGCGGGATGGAGACCGTCGACGGCTGCGATGTCCTGATTGCCTGGTGGGACGGTGAACCGGCGCGTGGCAAGGGCGGGACGGCCGAAGTGGTCGACTATGCCCGGAAGCTGGAAAAGCCCATCATCGTGATCGATGCCGCCACCCTCGCGATCACCCGCGAAAACTTCCACCGGCTGAGGCGGGCCGATTCGGCCCTGCACCACCTCAATCACCTGCCCGATCATTCCGGCTACGGCGAGAATCCGTTCAAGGCGCCGGACGCCATTTTCGCCTTTCAACAGAAGTGCGACTTTGCCGCGAGCCGGGGCGCGCCCCAGTTTCGCCGGCTGATCGTGGCCACGGTCCTGCTCCATGTCCTGGCCACTCTCGTCGCCGCCGGCGCCCTCTCCTATGACCTGCATTGGCTGATCCTGCCCTGGCTCAAGCTCCTGTGCCTGGCCGGGGCGCTGGCCGTGGCCCTCGTGCTCCGGCGGCATCACTCCCACCACGGCTGGGTGCAATGCCGCCTCGCCGCGGAGTTCTGCCGGTCCGCCCTGGCCACCTGGGGGCTGCCGCGATCGGCGCCGCTCTTCGAGGACCTCGAGGTCGCCGCCGTCCGCGGGCTGACGCGCGCCCTGCATGTGCTGCATCTGCGCTCCGCCGCCGCCGCGCCCATCGCGATGGAGGAATTCCGCGCGACGTACCTCGAAAAGCGGGTCGATGACCAACTGGCGTACTATCGCCGGCAGGAAGGCCGGGCCCTGCCCCTGTTCAACGGGCTCAAGCTCGGCTTTTGGGTCGCGACGATCGTGGCCCTGCTGAGCACGCTCGCGTACGCCGCCTGCCGCACCGCGGCCCTGCCGGTCCCCCACGCCATCGAGGAGAACTTCTTTTACTTTGCGCCCATCAGTCTGCCGGTCGCGGCCGCCGCCCTGATCTCGCTGATTTCCATCAACGATCTGCAGCGGCGCGTCGCGCGCTACCGCGAGATGCAGATGATGCTGACGGAAAGCCGCAACCGCCTGCTCTATTGCCGGACCTGGAACAGCCTGGAGCGGGTGGTGCTGCGCACGGAGCACGCGCTGCTGCAGGAGGTGCTGGAGTGGCACTCGCTCACGACCTTCGCCGAGTCGCATTGAGGCCTAGCCCCAATACTGTTCACTTAAGGATTGACACGCTCTGAGCGCTGCTGCAGGGTGCGGTCGTGGCGCGCACGGCCAAGCGGATCACCAACGGACTGCGGATCGCAGAGGCCTTGAGCGTCGGGGTGCTGGGCCGAGCTT
>DASRSH010000177.1:0-8000 GCA_035656575.1 Opitutaceae bacterium | reverse complement strand
CCGTCGCTGGACCGGCTTCAGGCCGTCGCGGGCGTCCGGAAGGGCGCGCGAGATGATGACCGACATCGAATAGTCGATGTAGGCCGTCTGCATGATGTCCGTGATGTTCGCGGAGGAGAGTTTTTCGTTGGCGGTATACATGGCGCGGCAGCGGCGTCTCGCCGCTCAGGCGGAAGCGGCGAGGCGCCGCTTCCCCCCAGGGGTCAGACATCCAAATATTGAACGTTGAGGGCGTTGTCCTCGATGAACTGCCGGCGGGGCGGAACCTCGTCGCCCATGAGCAGCGTGAAGAGGGCGTCGGCCTTGGCGGCGTCGTTGATCGACACCCGCAGCAGGCGGCGCTTCTCCGGATCCATCGTGGTTTCGAAAAGCTGCTTGGGATTCATCTCCCCCAGGCCCTTGTAGCGCTGGATGCTCAGCCCCTTGCGGCCGTTGGCGCGGATCTGCGCGATGATCTCCAGCGGGCCGTTGAGTTCGATCCGCGTTTCGCTCTTCTGGCCGCGGTTTTCCGTCAGCGCGTAGCGGGCCGCTTCGGTGGCGCTGAACTGGGCGATGTCCAGGCCGGTCGCGGCGATCGCCTTGAGCAGCTTGGCCATTTCGGTCGACTCGAAGACCTCGTGGATCGTGACCCGCTTGTGCGGCAGGGCCGACTTGCCGTTCTCGCGCCCCGCGGGCTCGGTCTGCTCGAACAGGCCGGCGTCCAGGTTGTGGTCCTGGACAAAGCGGGCGCGCGCCGCCTCGTCCATGAGGAACTCGTGCGACTCCTTGTTGCCCTCGCGGATGCGCGCGACGTAGCGGGGCAGGACGTGGGTGGCGGGGTCGTGCCGGTCGAGGTATTCGCCCAGGGAGGCGCCGTAGCGCGTGACGCCCGCGCCCAATTTCTCGAGCGCGGCCAGCGACTCCACGATGCGGTCGATCTGCTGCGCGGAGAATTCGTGGCCGTCGGCCAGCCGGGTTAGGACGACCTCCTCGGAGCCCAGCTCGAGCAGGATGCGGTTGAGCTGCTCGTCGTTGTCGATGTACTGCTCGCGCTTCTTGCGCTTGATCTTGTACAGGGGCGGCTGCGCAATGTAAACGTAGCCGCGGTCGATCAGCCCGCGCATCTGGCGGTAGAGGAAGGTGAGCAGCAGGGTGCGGATGTGCGAGCCGTCCACGTCCGCGTCGGTCATGATGATGACGCGGTGGTAGCGGGCCTTTTCCACGTTGAAGGACCCCTCGCCCTCGGAGTCGCCGATGCCGGTGCCGATGGCGGTGATGAGGGTGCGGATTTCCTCGTTGGAGAGCACCTTGTCCAGCCGGGCCTTCTCCGTGTTGATCAGCTTGCCGCGCAGGGGCAGGATGGCCTGGTAGCGCCGGTCGCGGCCCTGCTTGGCCGAGCCGCCGGCGGAATCGCCCTCGACGATGTACAGTTCGCCCAGGGCCGGATCGCGCTCGGAGCAGTCGGCCAGCTTGCCCGGCAGCCCGCCGCCGCTCAGCGCGCTCTTGCGCACGGTCTCCCGCGCCTTGCGCGCGGCCTCGCGGGCGCGGGCGGCGTTGAGGGTCTTGTCGATCACCCGCTTGGCGACCGCGGTGTTCGTCTCGAGGAAAAACTTGAGCTTCTCGCCCACGATCTTCTGCACGATCCCATCCACCTCGGAATTGGACAGCTTGGTCTTGGTCTGGCCCTCGAAGCGCGGCTCCGGCACCTTGACCGAGATCACCGCGACCAGCCCTTCGCGGACGTCGTCGCCCGTGATCGCCGGGTCCTTCTCCTTGATCAGGTTGTTCCCCTTGGCGAAATTGTTGATGACGCGCGTGAGGGCGGTGCGGAAGCCGGAGAGGTGCGTGCCCCCCTCCAGATTGTAGATCGAGTTCGCGTAGGCGAAGACCTGGTCGTTGTAGCTGTCGTTGTACTGCAGGGCGACGTCGACCGTGGTCGGCGGCTTGCTCGGATCGCTCTCCGGCGCGACCGAATCGCCGAAGGTGATCGGCTTGTCGTGCAGCACCGTCTTGTTCTGGTTCAGGAAGCGCACGAACTCGGTGATCCCGTCCTTGAAGTAGAAGACGTCGCCTTTCTGGGAGCGCTCGTCGTTCAGCTCGATGCGGACGCCGGGGTTGAGGAAGGCGAGCTCCCGCAGCCGGCGGGCCAGGATCTCGTACTGGAACTCGCGGGTGTTCTGAAAGATCTCCGGGTCGGGCTTGAAGGTGATCTTGGTGCCGGTCTTCTTCGTGTCGCCGATCACCGCCATCTTCTGGGTCGTCTTCCCCTGGGCGAAGCGCATCTGGTACACCTTGCCGGCGCGGCGGACCTCCGCTTCGAACCATTCCGAAACCGCGTTCACGCATTTCGCGCCCACGCCGTGGAGGCCGCCGGAGACCTGGTAGGCGCCTTTGCCGAACTTGCCGCCGGCATGGAGGTTGGTCAGGACCAGCTCCAGGGCCGGAATCTTGTAGACCGGATGCAGGTCCACCGGGATGCCCCGTCCGTCGTCCTCGACCGAGCAGGAGCCATCGAGATGGATCGTCACCTTGATGCCGGTCGCGAAGCCCGCCAGGGCCTCGTCCACGGAATTGTCGACCAGCTCGAAGACGCAGTGGTGCAGGCCGCGCTCGTTGGTGTCGCCGATGTACATGTCCGGCCGCTTGCGGACGCCTTCCAGCCCCTCGAGTTTTTGGATCTTGGAGGCATCATATGCCTCCGCGCCGGCTTGGGATTTGGAGGGGGAAGCAGAGGTTTCGGAGTCGGCCATCGCGGTGCGTATAAAAGGTCTATTTTCTACCGTTGAGGGCCACCGGGAGCGAGGGTTTTCTCCCAAAAAAACTGCCCTAAAATGCGGCAATAAAGGCCCTTGGCGGGCTTGATTTTTGCCGGACGTATCCCCCACCGGGCTTGACCCTCCCCCCCTGGCGGGCCACGGTGGCCGAATCTCCATGCCCAGTCCCCTGGTGGAAAAGCTGCTTGTTCTACAAGATCGCGACCAGAAACGACTTGCGCTCGAAGCGCAGCTCAAGGCGGTTCCGGTCGACATTTCCCTGGTGGAAAGGACCATCGCCGCGGAGAAAGCCGCCATCGACACCGCCCGGACCGAATGGCGCGAGCTCGAAAGCCGCAAGAAGCTCCTCGAAACGGAGATTGGCTCGGCCGAGCAGAAATTGGCCACGTACAAGACCCAGCAATTGGGCGTCCGGAAGAACGACGAATACCAGGCCTTGGGCCACCAGATCGACACCACCCAGGGCCAGATCGGCGAGTTGGAAGCCCGGGAACTGGAGATCATGTACTCGATCGACGAGGCTCGCAAAAAGTTCGCGGCAGCCGAAGCCGTGATGAAGGCCAACATCGCCGGCTACGAGGCGCGGGTCCGCATGCTCAAGGAGCGCGAGCAGAACCTCGCCGAGCAGCTCAAGAGCGCCCAGGCCGACGTGGAGGCCGCCCGCACCCCGATTCCCGCGCCCGCCCTGCGCCTGTACGACCGGCGCGCCGCCCGCGGCATGCCCGTCGTGGTGCCGGTCCGCGGCGGCAAATGCGGCGGCTGCCACCTGAAGCTTTCCAGCGAAGCCGAGGCGGGGTCTCGCGGGCACGGCCCGGAGGGCGAACTCGCCACCTGCGACCAGTGCGGCCGGATCGTCTATTTTGACTCGCTGTAACGGCGCGGGCCGGCGAACTCGCCCCGCTACGAACTGCCGCTGGCCGCGCAAAAACGGTCGCGCAGTGCAGTGGTGGGGCGCTCGAAAACGGTATACCAGAAAGCGGCCGCCAGAATCACGCCCCCCTCCAGAATGAAGAAGGCCAGCCAGCCTTGAAGCGCCGAGGATTGGGAGCGGGGAAACAGACGCTCGGAGACGAGGTGGAAGAGAGGGAGGTTGAGAAAGTACATCGCATACGACCAGCGGGCCAGGTGCTCCACCGGTCGGGCGAGGATGCCGGAGTAGCGGGCCCCGCGCACGGCCCAGGGAAAGACCAGGACCATGCCCAGCGAGATCAGGTTGAAGCGGACCGTGCGGGCGAACAGCGTCTCGTTGTGGGCCCCGTGCCAGAATATCGTCGCATAGCAAAAGAGAAAAAGGGCGATTCCCATCACGGCGCATGCGCGGGGAAAGGCGTTGAAGGCGCGCGGATGGCGCAGGCTCAGCCAGGCGGCGAATATGCCGGTCATCAGGCCGTCGAAGTGCAGAACGGTGATGATCCTCATCCCCCCGGCCCAATCGTTGCCGGGATTGGCCGCGTAGAAGAAGCGAAGAACAGTCGAAAGGCCATAGAGCAGACCGCCCGCGGTCAAAAAGGCGGCGTCAAAGCGGAAGCGTAACTGCAGGAACAGCCAAGTCAGGAGGGGGAACACGACATAAAACCATTCCTCCACCCCCAGGCTCCAGGATTCCGGAAAAAATGTGACGTGATTGGCCGTCAGGTTTTGGAGAAACAGGAGAAAGGGTGGCAGGTACCGAAGCGCGCCCCATAGCGCCACGTTGAGCGCCAGGAAGACATAATAATTGGGAAGCGTGCGGAACCAGCGGCGGATGTAGAAGCGCAGGAGTTCGCGGCCGCGCCCCAGCCGGTCCCCGAGGCGCAACAACAGGCCCCCGATCAGAAATCCGCTGAGGACGAAGAACAGTTCCACGCCCATGGCTCCGGCGTGTCCGAGATGATACAGATGCAGGGCATTCCCCCCTCCCAGCGGCAGCTCCGGAACGAAGGGGTAAATGAAGTACATTCCATGCGAGAACACCACCAGGCCGATCGCGATACAGCGGATCAGATCCAATCCGAAATTTCTGGAAGAGCTCACGCCGGCGCCAGCACCGCGATCGACTGGAAGAACTCCGCGCTCAGGTCGTACTCCACCAGGGGGGGGCTGAGCCGGATCCACTTTTCCGAGCCGGCGTGAAGGTGCTCGACCCGCAGGCCCAGCCGCGCGCACCACAGCCGGATCGTCTCCTGGCTGAGAAACCGGTTGAGCAGGGCGTCGGGCCCGCGCCCCGCCAGGCCCTGCTCGAAGACGGGCCAGTGCTCCGGCACCGTGAAATCCAGAAACGAAAAGACGATGCGCCCGCCCGGCTTCAGCAGCCGCTTGGCCTCCTGCAGGTAAAGATAGATGTCCTCGTCCAGGATGTGGGTGAACACGCTGTAGAAGGTGACCCAGTCCGCCGAACCCGCCGGGAAAGGCAGCGGGGGCGCCGTGGCGACGGCGAAGCGCCAATCGGCGCGGTGCGAGCGCCGCGCGGCGTAGGCGACCACCTCCGGCAGCAGGTCGGTCCCCCCGAAGAAGCCCGCATGGCCGCATTGGGCCAGCCGGTAGGAGAGCCGCCCCGTCCCGCACCCCACATCGATGACGGCGTCCGAGGGCTTGAGCCCCAGGTTGAGCAGAACGCCGTACTCCAGCATCCCGACCCAGTGGTCGGCGTCCCCGACCAGCAGCTCCATGGCCCGGGCCTCGCCATGCTGCTGCTGGAGCGCGCGCAGGTGGGCGGCATAGGAGGAGACATAATAGGCCGGATTCACGGGCGGAGCGCCCATCCTCGACCGAAGCGGCTTGAAGGCGAGGAAAAGCGCGGGTACCAACCGTGGCTTGGACTACAAAGAAGCCTGGGAGCCGCTGGCCGCGACGGAAACCTCCGCGCTGATGCACGTCGCCGGTTACACCGACGAGGCGCAGCTGGCGTGGGCGACCGGGATCACGGTCAAGATGCTGGACATCACCGTGGGTATCCGGCCTGAAGATACGTTTCTGGAGATCGGCTGCGGGGTCGGCCGGGTGGGCCAGGCCCTGGCGCCGAAGGTGAAGCGCTGGATCGGCTGCGACGTCTCCGCGAACATGCTCGGGCACGCCCGCAAGCGGCTGGCCGGCCTGGCCAACGTCGAATTGGTCGAGATCAGCGGCTACGACCTCAAGCCGATCCCGGACGCGTCGGTGGACGCCGTCTATTGCACCGTGGTCTTCATGCACCTGGACGAGTGGGACCGCTACGCCTACGTCTGCGAGGCCTTCCGGGTCCTCAAGCCCGGCGGCCGCTTCATGTGCGACAACGCCAACCTGGAAAGCGACGAGGGCTGGAAGCTGTTCCTGGCCAGCGCCGCCATCCCGCCCCGGGAGCGCCCGAAGCACCTGAGCCGCTGCTCCACCGTCCCCGAGATCGCCCACTACCTGAAGAAGGCGGGCTTTCAGGACGTGCAGACGATCATCCCGGGGGTCTGGGTCGTCGGCTGGGGGCGCAAGCCATAAGCAGGACGGCCGCGCCCGCCGCGGCCAGCGCCAGTCCGAGCTTCATCAGGGTTCGGCTCAGGAGAGTGAGGGGGCCGGGCGCGATGCGCGCCGGATAAGGAGATCCGGGGCGGTCGGCCAGGCATTCCCGCAGGACCGCCGGCAGCCACGGCTGCATGAGCGGCGAGTCGAGCTGCGCCGCGAGTTCGGCGCCGTTCCAGTAGGGCAAGTGTTCGAAGGAGGTGTCAGTCAGGCGGGCGCGGTCGTCCGTCCGCAGAAAGGGGCGCACCGTGTCCGCGTACGCCGCCTGCTGCCGATGGTACTGCGCGCTGAACGCGGCGCTGGCCGACAGCCACCGGCCGGTGCTGACCAGCAGCGGCACGGCTATGAGGCCGGCGGCGAGCGCGGCCAACGGCGGCCGCAGCCGCAGGACGCTGAACACGGCCAAGGGGGCGACCAGGAGCATGGACGTGTAGTACTTGTTGTTGAAGGGCCAGGCGTCGAAAGGACGCCCGTGCGCCAGGCCCGCGGCATTGGCGAGCAGCCAAAGGCCCAGGGCGAGCAGCAGCAGATCGAACGCCGTGCGCGCGCGGCGGAAGGGAATCATCGCGGCGAAGGCCAGCCAGGGCAGCCACACGAGCGCCGCCGATACCAGGCCCGGACGCAGCGGCCACGACAAGCGCGCCACGAGCGCCGCGGCAAAGCTGGTCAAGGTGCGGGCATATTCGGGGCCCTGGAAGGGCGCCTCGCGGTATAGGAGCATGCCGGCGCTGCCGGCCCCCAGCCCGATCAAGACCATCGCCGCGCGTCCGGTAGAAGCGGCGTCCCCGCCGCTTCGGGACGGACGCTGAAGCGGCGGGACGCCACTTCCACGGTTGAGTCCGGCCACCACCGCGCCCAAGAGCGGCGCGACCAACCCCGAAGCCATGGTGAACAAGGACACGGCGCACGCGGCGGCGAATGCCCCGGCCACGCCCCGCGTCGGGCGGGCCGCCGCCAGCACCAGCACCACCAGGGCCATCAAATTCAGCGCGTACATCTGGCACTGGTCGCCGCATAGCAGGTTGTGCGAATCGAACGGGCAGGCGCCGAGGGCGACCGTAATGGCGGCGCCCAGCCACCACCACCGCGCGCGCCACGCGGCAGCGGCGCAGAGCAGGCCCAGGCTGGCCGCGTACATGGCCGAGCCCAAGACCATCTCGACCCGGGGATCCCATTCGCCGTTGGCGATCGACGCGGCCAGGGCGGCCAGCCGGCTGACCAGCGTGCGATGCTCGCTTTGGGGCAGAAACAGCGCCTGCCAGTCGAGGACGTGCGCCCGCAGCGGCATCAAAAGGTCCCGGCCCACCATCTCCCATTCGTCCCAATAAGGCATCGGGCGGCTGTCGATCTTGAGCCAGTAGAGCCGGAAGCCGAAAACGACCAGAAACGCTCCCGCAAACACCCACCCCCCGCCCGGCAGCGTGCGCAGCGCGGCGGCCAGCGGCCCGAGCATGGCGGCCAGCACCACGGCCGTGAGAAGGAAGATCATCGGAGGGCCGATGAACCGCCGGCCCAACGCCCGCTCCGTCACCGGCTGCTCCTCGCGGTCGATCAGCACCATCGGATTGCCGGGCCCGGCGCGCACATGCGCGACCCCGTCCCGCATCTGGATGCCCTCGATGTGCGCCATCGGCCGGATGCTATCCGGCCCGAACCGGTCGAGCACGCGGCCCTCGGCGGTCAGCAGGCGCATGGCGCCGATGCGCACCACCCCGGCGTGGTCCGTGAGGTCGAACCGCAGCCGGTGGATCGGCTCAGGGGGAAGGTCGAAGCGGTAGG
>DASRSH010000176.1:0-2188 GCA_035656575.1 Opitutaceae bacterium | reverse complement strand
CATGAAAACCTGGACCCTTCTTTGCCTGCTCGGAGCCGCCGCCTGCGTCCGCGGCCAGGATGCCGTCTTTGTCCAGGGGCCGCTGACCCTGGATTCGGCCATCCGCCTGGCCCTGGAGCGCAACCCCCAGATCAAGGTGGACAGCTTCGACACGCCGATCGCCCGGGCCAACCTGCTGGCCCAGTGGGGCCAGTTCGATCCGGCGCTCCAGTTCCAGCGCAGCTACCAGACCTCCTACTCCAACCTCGGTGCGAACTACGCCGTGGATCCGTCGTCGGGGGAGCTGATCCAGATCGGCGCGCCGCAGCTCGAAAATGTCCAGGTCGAGAACTATTCGCTCGGCGTGGCCGGGCTGAGCCCCTGGGGTCTGCAATACTTTGTCGGCGCCAATGCCAACGAGCTGACGGAGAGCGTCGCGGGCCAGAACTATCCGGAGGGCTATCAGTCCTTCGCCGGCGTGACCGTCACCCAGCCGCTGCTGCGCGGCTTCGGCCTGGCGGCCAACCTGCAGGGCGTGCGCGTGGCCCGGGCCAACAAGGGCATCGCGGAGTGGACCTACCGCCAGACCGTCATCGATACGGTGACCAACGTGATCGACGCCTACAGCGATCTCGAGCTGGCGCGGGACAATCTGCGCATTGCCGAGGAGTCCCGGCAGCTGGCCGCCAATCAGCTGGCCGAAAACGAGCAGCGTTTCAAGGTCGGCTCGATGTCGCAGTCGGATGTGATCCAGGCCCGCTCCCAGGAGAGTTCCGACGAGGAGCCGGTCCTGATCGCGCGGCGGGCCGTCATCGACAGCGAGAACGTCCTGCGCGCGCTGCTGGGGCAGCCCAAGTTCTCCCCCAATGCGGCCCCGCTGGCGATCGCGGCCATGCCGGAGCGCGACGAGGCGATTTCGCCGGACGCCGACCTGCAGCGGGCCTATGATCTGCGGCCCGACTACCAGTCGGCGCGGCTGAACGTGCGCAAATTCCAGATCAACCAGGCGGCCGCCTTCAACCAGCTTCTGCCCCAGGTCAACTTTGTCGGCGGCTACGGCTACAACGGGCTGGCGAACTCCTTCCAGCAAAGCCGGGCGATGGTCTACGACCACGACAACCGCAGCTACTCCGCGGGCCTGGAGGTGTCGGTTCCGTTCACCTTTGCCCAAGGCCGCGGCCAGTACCGCTCGGCGCGGCTGCAGCGCCGCCAGGCCGAGGCCAATCTGAAAGTCCTCGAGCAGGCGATCGCCCTCAGCGTCTCCGAAGCCGCCGGCCAGGTGGAGACGACCGGGGAGCGCATCGTGACGGCCCGCAAGGCCTACGCCGTGGGCGAACAGGCGCTGGAGGACGAGCAGAAGAAGCTGCGCGCCGGCTACAGCTCGACCTTCGTCGTCCTGCAGCTGCAGGAGGAGATGATCGCCCTGGAAGGCCGCGTGGCCCAGGCGCTGGCCGACCACCGCCGCGCGATCGCGGCGTACGACCACGAGATCGGCACGACCCTCGAGCGCAATCACGTCACCTTGGCCCGGGAGTAGGAAAAGCCCGGCCGGAAATCGCGATTGCCGGACAATCGCGAGAATTCCAAGCTCGGGCTCGTTTGATTGGGAAGACCTTCCAGCGGCTTGAGCTTGCCGGGCGCGATCTCGGGTTTTGCCTGCGCTCGCTTGCGCGCGCTCCGGGGTTTGCCCTGGCCGTCGTGATCACGCTGGCCCTGGGCATCTTGGCCAGCGTGGCGGTCTTCCACCTCGTCGCGGCGTACCTGTTCTTCCCGGCGCCCTACCGCGACCCGGCGTCGCTCTACACCATCGGTTTCCAATATCGCGAGACGGCGTTCTCGCAGTACCGCCCCGGCCTTTACCTGCAGGCGTACGAGAACCAGACGAACGTCTTCAGCGAATTCGCCGCCTTTGAGATCTCCCTGGCCAATGTGGCGGCCGACGGAATGACGGAGGTCCTTCCCGTCGACGAGGTGACCGCCGGCACGTTCCGCACCCTCGGGATCCAACCGGCCCTGGGCCGGCCGTTTCTGCCGGAAGAGTTTCAGGCGGACCATGCGGGAGTCGTGGTGGTCTCGCATGCGTTCTGGAAGCAGTATCTCAGCGGCAGTGCGGACGCCATCGGGCGGGTCATTCGGGTCGACGAGAAGCCCTGCCGGGTGATGGGCGTGCTGCGCCCCGACCAGAATCTGCCCCCCCCCGCCGAGGTGT
>DASRSH010000175.1:0-3873 GCA_035656575.1 Opitutaceae bacterium | reverse complement strand
CGGCGATTTCACCGTCAGCCTGATTCCCAACCTGGACATCGTCGGCTCGTTCGCCGTGTTCAAGGCGCACGTCCAGCTCGGCGCGCCGTACGATCTGGCTCCGGAACCCTACGACGATCTCATTCACACCACCATTCCGGTGGGCGACATCTCGCAGGACAACTTCGCGATCTGGACGCGGTACAACTTCGGCGCGATCGGCCTGCATGGTTGGACGGCGGGCGTGGGCGAACAGTGCATCGCCAAGCGCGCGATCACCGACAGCAGCAACCAGATCTTCTACGGGTACATTCCGGGCTACGCGCTCACGAACGCCTTCGTCGCCTGGGAAAACCGGCACGTCAAGATCCAGCTCAACATCGATAACCTCTTCAACCAGTTCTATTACTATGCCGCGCGGAGCAATCAGGTCATCGTGCCCGGCATCCCGATCAACCCCCGCGTCGCGGTGACCTACAAGTACTGATCCCATGTCGATGAATCGCCGTCACTTCCTTCAGGCGGTGTCCTCGTCGGTCGTTGCCGCTTCGGCGGCGCGGCCGCTGCGCCTTCGGGCCGCCCCCTCCTCGGCGCCGCCGCGCTTTGCCATGCGCGGATTCGAGTTCTGCGGCTCGGGCCTGTGGCAATGGAAGTCGATCGACCGCGCGCTGGCGGTGATGGAGCAGCTGGGTTTCAACACCCTCATCCTCCATCAAAACGACCTGCCGGACTACATCGTCTGGCCGGCGGCGTATTTTTCGGCGGACTTCATGTACGCCCGCAACCCCGTCCGCACCGACCTCACCTGCAATGGGCGCAACTATGTGCGCGAGGTCGGGCGGCGCGCGGCGCGGCGCAACATCCGGCTGGTCCTGGAGGACAAGGAGCTGTGGTACCCGGATGGGCTGATCGAGCTGCATCCCGAACTGATGGAGGTCAAGGGCATCGTCTGCCCCACCCACCCCTTCTGGTGGGAATACCTGAACACCAAATACGCCGAGCTCGTCCAGCAGGTCCCGGAAATCGCCGGCGTGATGGTCAGCGCCGCCAGCCGGGAAAGCAAAGTCAGCTTTGCCGTGCGCAATTGCCCCTGCGACCGCTGCCGCGCCACGTCCGCCCCGGACTGGTATGCGCACGTCGCCGGCTCGATCCACGCCCCCCTGGCCGCGGGCGGGCGCTTCCTCGTCATGCGCGACCACGCCTACCAGCGGTCGGAGCAGAACGCCGTGGTGGATGCGTGCAGCCGGGTTTCGCCCGACATCGTCGTCTCGCTGAGCAACACGCCTCACGATTTCTATCCCACCTTCCCGGACAATCCCCGCATCGGGCAGACGAATGGCAATCCGCAGTGGGTGGAATTCGACGCCATGGGCCAATTCGCCGGCCTGGGCGTTTTTCCCGCCAGTTTCCTCGACGACTGGAGCCGCCGCCTGGATCATGCCGCGGCGGCTGGCGCCCGCGGCGTCTGGTTCCGCGCCGACATCGAATTCGTTTCGGACTGCAGCGTCTTCAATTCTCCGAATCTGCTCAACATCGTCGGGGGCGCCCGACTGGCCGGAGGCACCGTGCCCGCCGCCGGGCTGGATCCGCTGTACGCCACCTGGAGCTCCGCCGGGCTGTGCAACCCGCTCCAGACCGAGTCGCAGCAGGTTCCGGCCGCTCCGCTCACCGACAGCGAACGAGCCCGCCTGCATGCCTTCATGCGCGCCTCCACCGCGGTCCTGGAAAAGACGGTCCTGGTGCGGGGCCTGGTTTTCACCGATGGAACCGGCCAGTTTCCCGAATCCGTCGACATCGCCTTCGACAACATGCTGGGCCTGCACCAGCGCGAGGAGTGGGAGCCGGGCTCCTCCGCCCGCGTTGCTCCGACGGAGGAAAACCTGCGCGCCGTGCGGGCGGAAAAGCAGGCCGCCGGTCAGGAACTGGCCGCCGCCGTCGCAGCGCTGCAGGTCGCCGACCTGGCGGTGCCGGCCGATACCAAGCAGGCGTGGATTACCCTGCTCGACTTTTATGGCCGATATGTCACGGGCATGCAGCTGTGCGCCGAATGCTGCTTTCACGCGCGCTTGGCGGAGCACACCCGGGCGGCGCGCGACGCCGAACGCGGCCGCGAAGCGGCCGAGCGGCTGGCGGCCTACCGCACGGAGTTGGCCGAGCGCCTGGCGCAGGCCGAGGGCGTGCCGCATTACCTGCGCCGGATGTTCGATGTTTCCCGTCTGGACCGCCTGGGCGAAGACGTCCGCACCCGGATGGCGGCGGTGACGGTCACGATCGGCTGAGCCCATGCAAACGCACGAGTTCGCGGTCCGCGGCTTCGAGATCTGCAGCAACGAACGGTTCCAGACCGCGATGTGGCGGTGGAAGGCGCTCGACCGCGCGCTGGCGATGATGCGCCGGCTGGAGTTCAACACCCTCATCTTCCATCAAAACACGCTGACCGACTGGGCGGTGCTGCCCCGCCGCTATTTCCCGCCCGCCGCCACGCGCGCGCGCTGGCCGATCCGCTGCGCCAACGTCGCCAACGGACGCAGCCACCTGCGGGAAGTGGTGCGCCGCGCGCGCGCCCAAGGCGCCGAGTTTTTTCTGGAAGTGAAGGAGATGTCGTATCCGGACGAACTCATCGAACTGCATCCGGAACTGATGGTGATCAAGGGAGTCGTCTGCCCGACCCATCCATTCTGGTGGGATTACCAGCGGGCCAAATACACCGAACTGCTCGAGGACATCCCCGACATCGGCGGGGTCCTGGTGAGCCCGGGCACCCGGGAAAGCAAACTCTCCCTGTCGGTCCACAACTGCACCTGCGAGCGCTGCCGCAACACCCGGCCCGAAGACTGGTACGCCAACATCCTGCGGTCGATGTACGAGCCTCTGGCGGCGAAGGGCAAGAAACTCGTCGTGCGCGACTTCGCCTACAGCCGCGAGGAGCAGAACCTGATCATGGACGCCTGCTCGCGCGTTTCGCCGGACATCGTCGCGGCGCTGAAGAATACCCCGCACGATTTCTATCCCCCTTTTCCCGACAACCCCCGCATCGGGCATGTGGGCCCCCATCCGCAGTGGATCGAGTTCGACACCTGGGGGAACTACTTTGCCTTCGGGTTCTTCCCCGTCAGCGTGGTGGAGGACATGCAGCGTCGCCTGCGCCATGCCAAGGCGGCCGGGGCGATCGGCGCCATGTTCCGCACGGATCTGGAGTTCATTTCCGACGCCAGCGATTTCAACAGCTGGGACCTGGTCAACGTTTTCGGGGCCGGGCTGCTGACCCAGTGCATCGAGCGCCCCTTGCCCGAGGTGTACCGCGCCTGGCTGCAGTACGGAGCCGCGGACCATATGCGGCCCGAGTCGGAACAGCCGCCGGCCGCCCCGGTGGACCCCGCCAAGTTCGACCAGTTCATGCGCTTCCTCCGCGCCTCGTGGAACGTGATGGAAAAGACCCTTTATGTGCGGGGCTTTGTTTTCGCGGAGGGCAGCTGCCAGTTTCCCTTCAACGTCGACCGCGCCTTTTTCAACATGCTGATTTTTCAGGGCCGGGACGACTGGGAGCCGGGCGCCTCGCGCCGCATCGAGCCCACCCCGGAAAATCTGGCGGCGGTATTCGCCGAAAAGGACGCGGCGGTGGCCGGCCATGACCAGTTGCTGTCCATCCTGGACCTGCCTTCCACCGGCCTGCCGCCCGCGCTGCAGGATTCGTTTCGCACCATGATGGACCTCTACCGCTATTACAGCGTGGGTTTTGCCCACTGTGCGCGCGTGTGTTTCACGGCCAAGCGGCTGGAGACCACCCGTGATCCGGCCGATGCGGAAGCCGTGCGCCGCGCCATCGCCGGCCTGCAGGACTACCGGGGGCGCCTGGAGCGCCGCCTCGAGGGCACCTATTATCCGCACTACGTC
>DASRSH010000174.1:0-8922 GCA_035656575.1 Opitutaceae bacterium | reverse complement strand
CGTCCCCCGCGCGGCTTCAGCCGGGTGTCGATCGCCTTCGCCGCCCGTTCCAAGTCGTTCTTCGCCAGTCCGATCGTTCCATTCTTGTAAATGGCCCAGGTGACTTCGGGCCCGATGTACGAATAGGCCACGCTTTGCGCGCCGGGGGCCAGCAAGCCGGCCTCGTCCAGGGCGTCGATCCACATTTCCCAATCTTCGCCGCCCATCACCGTCACCGTGTCGGCAATTTCCTGGCTGGTAGCCGGCTCGATCGTGATGTCGCTCACGATGCCCTTGTCGGTGTCCACGGTCTTGTTGCTGAAGGTCTGGCCCACCGGTTTGAGGACTGACTTGTGGGTGGCGCCGGTGCGCGGATGCACCCGCCGGGGCGACGCCAGGCTGTAGACCACCAAATCAACCGGCCCCACATCGCGCTTCAGCACTTCGATGGCCTGCCGCTTGAGCTCATCCGAAAACGCATCGCCATTGAGATTAGCCGCAAATAGGCCCGCCTCCCGGGCCGCCCGGGTGAAGGCGATCGTATTGTACCAGCCCGGGGTGGCCGGCCGGCCCTCCTCGGAAGGCCGCTCGTAGAAGACCCCCACGGTCGCCGCTCCCGCGCCGAACGCCGCGGTGATGCGCGAGGCCAGCCCGTAGCCGGTCGAGGCGCCGATCACCAGGACCCGCTTGGGCCCGTTGGGGATGGGCCCCTTGGCCTTCACGTGGGCGATCCACTGGCCCACGTGGGCGGCGCAGCCCTCCGGATGGGCGGTGACGCAGACGAAGCCCCGAACCTTGGGTTTGATGATCATTCTCTGTCAGTGTCTGCCCTGACAGAGCCCCGTTCAACCAATTATTGGCTGAGAAGGACCATCGATCCGGCCGGGACCGACACGCCCCCTTTGCGCTCCAAGGTCACCGCGAACTTCGCCACGGCGTGGACGGGCTTCTCAGCATGGAACAGCACCTGGCCGTGGCCGAGGGGGCTGACCTTCACCAGCCCGGCGGCGACGGGCTTGGCCCCCGGCGGAATCATCCACAGTTCGTAATCCTTGTTGGCCGCGGGCTCGGGGAGCTTGTCCACCGCCAGCACGCCTTCCTGCTCGGCCGGGTTCCAGACCGCCACCGCCATCGCCGCCGGCGAATTCCCCAGCATCGACGTCAGGGCGGCGATTTTCATCTGCGCCAGGTCTCCGGCCTTCAGGGCTTCGGCCAGCTTGCGTTCGTTCACGAACCGCTCCGTCTCAAACCGCGTCTGCAGGCTCTTGAGCTCGATTTGGGCGAGCTGGCCCTGCTCCTCGAGCACGCTCGCGCGCTGCCGCGCCGCGAAATAAAGCTGGGTCATCCCCGCCGCCAGCAGCGCGAAGCAAGCCGCCGCGGCCCAGGCCACGATCACCGGAAAGGGCAGAATCCGCGCCCTGGGCTCCGGCGCCGCCGCCTGGCGGTGATGCGCGGCGGACGCCAGGATGCGGTCCTTGAGCGCCGCCGGGGGATCGGCGGGCGGCGCGGCATGGGCGAGCCGGGCGGCCGCCTCCCGCAATTGCTGCACGCGCTGCTGCAATTCGGGGTTGCGGGCCATTTCCCCCTCGAATTGCGCCTTGTCCGCGCCTTCGAGCAGGTCGAAGGCCTCCAGGGCGGCAAGTTCCTCTTGGCGCTCGTCGATCATCGGCGGGGGGGCAGGGCGTCGCGCAGCCTCAGCAGGCCGCGGCGAATGCGCGCTTTAATGGTTCCGAGGGGCTCGCGCAGCTGCTCGGCGATCTGCTGCCGGGTCAGACCGCCAAAGAAGGCGAGCTGCAGGGCGCGCCTCTGGTCGGCGGGAAGTTCGGCGACGGCGGCGCGGACCGCGCGTGCTTCGTCCCCGGCCGATGCCTGCTCGTCAGCGCCGGCGGGCTGGGCCTCGTAACCCAGGTCGTCCGGCGCCGCGTTTTCCAGCGCGGCCGTGCGGCGGCGGCGGGCGCGCAGCCGGTCGATGGCCCGGTTGCGCGTCAGTGTGACGGCCCACGCGAACGGCGAGCCGCGCTGCGGCTCGAAGACGGCGGCCTTTTCCCACAGGACCATGAAGACGTCATGCACGATATCCTGGGCTTCCGCCGGGTCGGACAGGACCGCCAGCGCCGTGGCAAACAGGGGCCGCGAAAACCGGTCGTAAAGATCCCCCAGGGCCGCTTTGTCCCCGCCGGCCATCCGCCGGAGCAGCACCATGTCGGCTGCGGTCCGGTCGTCCGTGGACGCCGGCGGGGTCGTCGGAGGCGGAGGCATGGGATGTCATAGACCCTGCTACGCGCGGCCCGGCGCGCGGGATGCAGGATCATCCTGTGCTCATCCCGATCAAACCGAGGAGGATAAGCAAGGCGAGAATCGCCAGGATGCGTTTTTCGTGGCGCGTGACGCGGAAGGGCATGGATGAAGATGGCACGCGCCGGGCGCAAAAAGAGGCGGCGCTTCCCCTTGCCAAACGCCCCGCTCAATGCAAGTGTCCACTTGCATGCCGCCCCGGCGCTCACCTGCCGACACCGATGCCCGCATCCTCGCCGCCGCCGAACGGACGTTCGCCGAGCGGGGCCTGGATGCGGCGACGACCCGGGCGATCGCCAAGGCGGCGGGCGTGAACGAAGTCACGCTGTTTCGGCGCTTCGGCAGCAAGTCGAGCCTGCTCGCCGCCGTGGTGGGAAAGACCTTCGGGCGCGCCGCCGACGCGGACGCCCCTTTGCCGTCCGGTTCGCTGCGGGGAGACCTGGAAGCCTTCGCGCGCCGGTACGAGGAGCTGCTGCGCGAGCACCTCCTGATGGTGCGAACCTGCATCGGGGAGATCCACCGGCACCGGGAGTATGAGACGCGGGTGCTGCAGAGCATCTTCGAACCCCTGCGCGCCGCGCTCATGATCCGCCTGCGGGCCGAGCGGGCGCAAGTCGACCCCGAAATCGTCGCCGACCTGCTGTCGGCCATGATCCTGACCGCCGTTCTGCGGGACGCTTCGCGCAAGAAGCCCCGCGCCTACTCCGCCGCGCAGTATCGCGCCGCCGCGATCGACGCCGTCCTTCGCCTGATCGCATGAGCGCGCCCGGAGCTGCCCGGGGCCTTTACGGTTCCGATCGATCGCTGCTGCTGCCCCTGGCGGCCAAGCTGGCCGACCGCGGCATCCTCAAATGGGTGATCGCGATCACGGCCGCCACCGGCGCGCTGCTCGAGGTCATCGACACCAGCATCGTCAACGTCGCGCTGCCCGACATCCAGGGCAACCTGGGGGCGACGCTGACCGAAGTCGGCTGGGTGTCGACGGGCTATGCGTGCGCCAATGTCGTGATGATCCCGCTCACTGCGTGGCTGAGCGACCGCTTCGGGCGCAAGCGGTACATGATATTCTCCCTGGCCGGGTTCACCGCCGCGTCGGTGATGTGCGGCCTGTCCACGAACCTGGCCACCCTGGTCATTGCCCGCGTGCTGCAGGGGCTGGCCGGCGGCGGCCTGCTGGCCAAGGCGCAGGCCGTGCTCTTCGAGACCTTCCCCCGGGAGCAGCAGCCGATGGCCCAGGCGATCTTCGGGATCGGCGTGATCGCGGGACCGGCCTTCGGCCCGGTGTTGGGCGGTTACCTGACCGACACGATCGGATGGCGCTGGATCTTCTTCATCAACCTGCCCGTCGGCATTCTCGCCGTGGTCATGGCCGCGTTTTTCCTGCCGCGCGAATCCGACGCGGAGCATACCGAGCGCCGGGTGGATTGGGCGGGCATCGGCCTGCTCACCGTGGGGCTGGCCTGCCTGCAGACCATGCTCGAGCAGGGTCAGGAGGACGATTGGTTCAGCTCGCGTTTCATCTGCCTCATGGCGTTCGGCGCCGTGGCGGGCATCGGCCTGCTCATCTGGCGGGAACTGCACATCGACTACCCGGCGATCGACCTGCGGGTGCTCAAGTACCGTTCCCTCAGCGCGGGCAGCGTCTATTCGCTCGTCCTCGGGATGGGCATCTACGGCGTCATCTTCGCCGTGCCCATCTTTGTGCAGGACTTCCTGCACTTCACCGCCGAGGAGAGCGGCATCCTGCAGATTCCCAGCGCCATCGCCTCCGCCATCGCCATGCTCGTCATGGGCAAGATCTCGGGGCGCTTCGATGCGCGCCTGCTGATCGGCATCGGCGCCCTGATCACCGTGTCCGCCGCCGTCATGCTGGCCCAGATCAATCCGGATACGACCGCGGCCAGCCTGTTCTGGCCGCTGTTCCTGCGCGGACTGGGCAGCGTGTGCATGTTCCTGCCGCTCAGTCTGGCGACGCTGGGCCCGCTGCCCCTGGACAAGGTCTCGTCCGGCTCCGGCTTCTACAACCTGATGCGCCAGATGGGCAGCAGCATCGGCATCGCCCTCATCACGACGGAGCTGGCGCATCGCGAGGCGGTGCACCGCTCCGTCCTCGTCGAGCGCATCAACCGGGGCAATTTCGCGGCGACGCACCGGCTCCAGCTGCTGGCCGAGGCCTTCGGCCGGTTCAGCGCGGATCCGGTCGCCAATGCCAAGCGCGCCCTGGCCGTGACCGACGGGATCATCAACGGGCAGTCGATGCTGCTGTCGTTCGCGGACGTATTCCAGTACGTGGCGGCGGCCTTCGTCGTGACGCTGCCCCTGCTGCTCATGCTTGGCCGCGGCAAGACCACCGGACCCGCGGCGGCCGCCGCCCACTGATTTCCATGACCGCCCTTCGCCATCCGCTCCGCACTCCGGTGCTCATCCTGGTCGGCCTGGCCGCCCTCGCGTGGGCCGGCCGGTTCCTCTACCACTATTTTCGCTACGAAACCACGGACGATGCCTACGTCACGGGGCATATCCACCAGGTCAGCCCGCAGATCGGCGGCCAGGTCCTGAGCGTCTTGGCGCGGGAAAATGAAACGGTCAAGCAGGGCCAGGAACTCGTTCGGATCGACCCGCTGACGCTGGACATCGCCGCGCAAAAGGCGGAGGCCGCGCTCAAGCAGGCGCAGGGCACGGCGGCCGAAGTGCGGGCCGCCGCCGAAAATTCCGATGCCAAGCTGATGCAGTCGAAGGCGGACGCCAACGAGGCCCAGGCCAAGGTGGCGCAGGCCCGGGCGCAGGCCGCCCTGGCGCACACGGACTATCTGCGCAGCCAGCGGCTTTCCAGCGGCGAGGACCGCGCGGTGACCCAGGCGGCCCTCGACCAGGCGCGGTCCCAGGACGAGGCCGCCGCCGCCGCCGTGCAGGCGGCCGAAGCCCGCGCCGCGGCCGCGCAGGCGGATATCAAGGCGGCCCAGGCCGAGCGGGACGCCGCCGGGGGCCAGGTGCAATCGGCCGACGCCGCGGTCGCGCTGGCGCGGGCGGCGCTTGCCGACGCCCGGCACCAGCTCTCCTATGTCACCGTGCCCGCGCCGGCGGCCGGCCGCATCGGCAACAAGAACGTCGAAGTCGGCAACCGGGTGCAAGCCGGCGAGACCCTGATGGTCCTGGTCGAGCCGCATGTCTGGATCGAAGCCAACTTCAAGGAGACCCAGCTGGCGAAGATGCGGGTGGGCCAGCCGGTCGACATCGAGATCGACGCCGTTCCCGGACGAACGTTCACCGGCCGGGTGGCGAGCTTCGCGCCGGCCACGGGCGCGGAATTCGCGCTGCTGCCGGCCGACAACGCCACCGGCAACTTCACCAAGGTCGTCCAGCGCGTCCCGGTCCGGATCGAATTCGACCCCGGCTCGATCCGCGGCTACGAGGCGCGCCTCCGGCCCGGACTGTCCGCCACGGTGGACGTGGACCTCCACGGCTAGCGGGCCTTCCGCTCATTCCGTCCGCAGGGCGCGCACCGGATCGACCCGCGTGCCGCGCCGGGCAGGCAGCCACGTCGCCAGGAGGGCCACAGCGACCACGATGGCGGCCACGGTGCCGAGAGTTCCGCCCAGAGCCACCGGGAGCGCCGGAGGAATCGATTTCAGCACGCGGAAGAGCGCCAGCGACGCCAGGCCGCCGGCGGCGGCGCCCAGGCCCGTAAGAATGAGCCCATTGCGGAGCACGAGCCAAAGGATGTCCCGGGCCTGGGCGCCCAGCGCCATCCGGATGCCGAATTCCTTGGTGCGTTCGGCGACGAGGTTGCCGATCACCCCGTAAAGGCCCACGGCCGAGAGGATCAGGCCGAGCACGGAGAGCTGCAGCATGATCCGGCGCAGAAAGGCGGGGAACGAGAACAGGGAGGATTCCACCTCCTGGATCGTCGCGGGCGCGAAGACGACATCGGGATCCAATTCGTTGACGACTTTCGTGACCGCGCGCGTCGACTGCGCCGCTTCCGTCCGCGTCCGCACCGAAACGCCCACGAAGCGCTGGTTGTTCTGCGACCATGGCCGCAGCATCTTGGACGCGAGAGGAGCGGTCCAGAACTCCCCCCCGGCGTTGAGGTCGCGGAAGACGCCGATCACTTCGGCGGTCTCCCAGTTAGGGGACAGGTAAACCGGCGTCTGCAGGTGCTGCCCGATGGGGTTCTTCCCCGGCCAGAACCGGCGCGCCATGCTTTCGCTCACCAGGATGACCCGCGGGCTGTCGGGTCCGTCCGCGTCCGTGATGTTGCGCCCGATCATAAGCGGGATGTCGTACGTGCGCAGAAAATCCGCGGTGACGTCCATGCAGCCGACGAAGATTTCCTTGCCGGGCAGCGGCGCGGGCTGCCCCGGGGGGCGGACCTCCACCGGGGGAAAGTAAACCGCCGGAGAGCCCGAGGTATGCAGGCAGGCGCTCTCGACGGTGGGAAGCTGGCGCAGGGCGGCCAGCAATTTCTGGCCGAACGCGCGCGAGCGGGGATCGCGCACTTCCCCAAAGTGCGCGTGGTCCAGTTCAATCGATCCCAGCAGGCCGTTGGGGCAGTCCCATCCCAGCGGGCGCTCGGCCAGGCGGTAAATGCCCGCGACAAAATATCCGGCTCCGGAAAGCAGGGTGAGGGCGAGCGTGATTTCCACCACGACCAGGCCCTGGCGGAGCCAATGCCGCGAACGGCCGGCGGTCGCCCCGCGTCCGCCCGATTTGAGCGAGTCGTTGATATCAGTGTTCGCCGCGTTCCAAGCGGGCAGCGCGCCAAAAAACAGCCCCGTCAGAATGGAAATGCCGAACGTGAAGGCGAACACCTCCCAGTCGATGGGAAAGGCCAGACCCAGGAACTGCTGCACATAGACGTTGATCCACCGCGCGAGGCCGAGCCCGATCGCGCCCCCGGCGACGGCGATAAGCAGGCTCTCGAGCACGAGCATGCGGATGATGCGCCAGCGGGGGCAGCCCAAGGCCAGGCGCACCGCGAATTCTCCCGTCCGCCGCGTGGTTCACACCAATTGCAGGTTGGCCAGATTGACGCAGGCAATGACCAGCACCATGACCGCCAGCGCCGCGAGCAGCCAAGTGATGTGCACTCCGTCGCTGCCGACCTGATTGCTGGGAAAGGGTACGACCCGCAGGCTGTAGCCGGACTTGGTCTTGGGAAAGTCATGGGCCAGCCGCTCGCCCACGACGTTCAGGTTGGCCTGGGCCGCGGCCACGCTGACGCCGTGCTTCAGCCGGCCGACCGCCACATACCAACCCGACCCGTGGTACTGGTGCAGGGAGGGAAGGGTCGAATCGAGGACCCAAAAGCCCGGAGAGGCGCCAAAGAGCAAAGGATCATCGAGGGTCGGCGGCATGACGCCCACGACGGTGTAGGTGATGCGATTGAGCGTGACCGTCTTTCCCAGCAAATGGGGGTCCTTCTGATAGTGCTCCGCCCAGAAGGCGGAGCTGACCACCGCAACCGGCAGGCTCTGCGTCGCCTCCTGGTCGGAAAACGTCCGGCCCAGCCTGGCCCCGACGCCGATGACGCGAAAGAAGTTGCCCGTGACGCGCACCGCGCCCACCTGAATGGGCGAGGCGCCGGTTTCGGTCAGGCTCGCGTTGGCGCTAAAGCCCGTGGTGTACAGGGCCATGTCCGTGAACACGGAGTTGGCCTGCGCTTCGACGTAATAGTCGCCCGGGCCCTGCCCGAGATAGGGGTTCTGGGGCCGCGCGCCCCAGATTTGAACGAGGCGGCCGGGGTCGCGAAAGGGGAGGGACTGCAGCAGCAGCCGGTTGAAGACGCTGAACGCGGTGGTATTGACGCCGACCCCCAACGCCACCGTGACGCACGCCGCGACCACGAACCCCGGGCTGCGAAGCAGCTGGCGCAGGACGAACCGCATGCGCCGAGCCAACTACCGTGCTCAGGGGATTGCAAGTATCGTCGGCCCCGAGGCGATTGAGTTCTCGGGCAATCGAAACGAGGTCGTCTTCCCCCGGGACCCGCGTCAGTTCCGGGCTCGCGTCGCCGTCAAAGAGGCGGCCAGGCCGGGAGTGGTGCGGCTTGCGGGCGTGGAAGTGGCGTCCCGCCGGCACCCCGCATGCCTGCCGATATTGCTTTTGCCCGTCTGCGCGGTTATCAGGAAGGGACCTTCATGAGTCCACCCCCCCACGACGGCGGCGCCCGCCCGCCCGGCCCCTACTGGAAGCGAGCGCACAAGGACCCCAAAGCGTGGGTGGCGTTTGCCATCATCATGATCGCGATGCTGATCTTTGTCTTCTCCGACGGTTTTGCTCTGAGCAAGTAGGCCGTACGAGCCTGATTAGAAGTCGAACCGCATCATCAAATGCTGGTCGGGCGAGAGGACCAGACGCATGGCATCGCTCCAGGGCGGATAGGGGGACGCAGCCTTCACGGCGGCTTTGCAGCTTTCCACCAGTGCGGCTGGGGCGCCGCCCGTTCGAATGTGCTCGAATTGCACGAAGACATTTTCCGAAGTGACCGAGAATCCGATCGCGATGCTTCCGCTGAACGAGCGCGCGCCCGGCGGCGCAGCCCAATGCTGCTGCACCTGGGCCGCAAGCGCATCCATATAAGGCCCGAACTCCTTCCATAGCTTGGGTGGCGCGAGCGCCGTGACTCCCGCCAACTGGCAGGCGGGC
>DASRSH010000173.1:0-35897 GCA_035656575.1 Opitutaceae bacterium | reverse complement strand
CGGCGGTTTATGAGACTTAGGGGTTAAAGTGAATGTTCCTAGGGGGCAAGTCAACCGCCCTCCCGGTAAAGCCACCCCCGGCGAATCCGCGCAAAGTCCGCGGCCCCCAAGCTGATGCGTTGGGTTTTGCCGGTCAAAATCGCCTCCAAAAGACGCTCAAACCCGGCCCGGGAGAGCTTGAAATTGCCCCCCGGGGAGTCTTGCGCCGGCTGCCGCTGCCTGACCACCCACCGCTGAAGCGCCCGCCTCCAGACCGCCCGGGGCATTCCGGAGAGGCGCTTGAGGTTGAGCCGGCCGGCGGGGGTGAGCGCCCGGCACCCCTCGGTCCAGGCCTCGAGCGCCTGGTCGTCCTCCTCCATCAGCGATCGGGTGAGCGCCGCGCCCGCCACCGGGTCCCGGTCGCCGTCCGCCGCCTTCTTCCAGGCGGAAATGACCCGGTGGCGCACCCGGTTTCTGAGGAAGCGCCCCCCCCGGTTGGATTGGTCAGTCCGAAAGGCGGCCCCCGCCTGCCGCAGCACCCGTTCGATTTCCGCCTTGGGCAGCGTGAGCAAAGGGCGCAGGCGCCGGGTCGCGCCGGCTTCCGCAGCGGAGACCGGCCGGGGCGCCGCCAAGCCGGCGGTGCCGCTGCCCCGCGCCACCCGCATCAGAAGGGTTTCGGCGATATCGTCCTGCTGGTGGCCCAGCCACAGGGCGGCGGCCCGGCGCCGGCGGCATGCACCTTCGAGGAAGCGGTTTCGCGCGTCGCGCGATTGCGCTTCGGCCGGATCCTTCCCGGCCCGCTCCGTCCATCGCCCTTCCTCATAGCGCACGCCCAGTTCTGCGCAGAGCCTCCGGCAGAAGCGCGCGTCCGCGCGCGAGGCCGGTCCCCGCAGCCCATGGTCGAAATGCAGAGCCACCAGCTTTCGGCGGCGGCGCGGATAGTGGGCCCACAGCAGCAGCAGCAGCGCGACCGAATCGCCGCCCCCGGACAGGGCCACTGCCCAGACCCCGGCGGGCGCAGCCGCCAGCGCCGCCGGATGCAGACGGCCCAGTGGAAGCTGTTCCGCCACCGCCGCCGCTCGCGCCGCCCAGCCCGCCTTCACCCGAAGTCGACGTGGTCGGCGCCGTAGTGTTCCGCCAGCGCCGCCGGCAGCTTGACCCGGCCCTCCGCCGTCAGGAAATTCTCGAGCAACGCGGCGAGGACCCGCGGCACCGCCAGCCCCGACCCATTGAGCGTGTGCACGAGCTCCGGCTTCCCGGTCGCGGACGAACGGAAGCGGATGTGCGCCCGCCGGGCCTGAAACGATTCGAAATTGCTGCAGCTGGAGACCTCGAGCCAGCGCTTCTGACCCGCCGCCCAGACCTCCAGGTCATACTTCTTGGCCTGGGCGAAGCCGAGGTCGCCGCCGCACATCAGCAGGACGCGGTACGGCAATTCCAGCTTCTGCAGCAGGCGTTCGGCGTCGGCGCGCAGTTTTTCCAGCTCGGCGTAGCTCTGCGCGGGATGGACCCACTTGAGCAGCTCCACCTTGTCGAACTGGTGCAGGCGGTTGAGGCCGCGCACGTCCTTGCCGTAGCTGCCGGCTTCGCGGCGGAAGCACGGCGTGTAGGCGCAGCGCAGCACGGGCAGCGCGGCCTCGTCGAGAATCTCGTCGCGGAAGAAATTGGTCAGCGGCACCTCGGCGGTGGGCACCGCGTAGAGCCGGTCCACGGTGGTCTCGTACATCTGGCCCTCCTTGTCCGGCAGCTGCCCGGTGGCCGTGGCGCTCGCGGCGTTGACGAAGATCGGCGGGGCGACCTCGACGTAGCCCGCGCGCGCGTTCTCCTCGAGGAAGAACCGCACCAGCGCGCGGACCAGGCGCGCTCCGGCCCCGAGGTAGAAGGGAAAGCCGGCGCCCGTCACCTTGGCGCCCCGGCCAAAATCCACCAGCCGCTCGAAGCCGGGAATCTCCCAATGGGGTCGGGAAGCGGGGCCGCCCGCCGCGGCGGGATCGCCCCAGGTCGCGTGCACCACGTTCTGGTCCGGGCCGGCGCCCTCCGGCACGGACGGATGGGGCAGATTGGGCAGGCCGAGCATGAGCTGGCGCACCCGTTCCTCGCATTCCTTCAAGCCGGTTTCGCGCTCCCGAAGCTGCCCCGAAACCGCCTTCATCTCGCCGACCTTGGCGACGAATTCGGGACTGCCCTTGGCCAGCGCGGCCATCGCCTGGTTCGCCCCCTTCTGGCGCGAGCGCAATTGCTCGACCTCCTGCAATTGGCTCCGCCACTCCGCGTCGGCCCGGAGGACGGCGTCGAGATCCGCGTCGAGATGCTTCTTGGCGATGGCGGCGCGGACCAGATCCGGCGATTCACGGACGAGCTTGGGATCGAGCATAAGCTATTTCTTGGCCGCGCGGGCGCGCAGCCGGACAAAGCGCGAGTATACATCCTTCGCGGTCAAAAGCTTCAAGTCTCCGAGAGGCGCCTGGATCACAAAGTTTGTCGGAGCGGCGGGCGGAAAAGGCCCGAACAGCCGGGGATCGGTGGGCCCAAAGATCCCCAGCGTGCGCACCCCGAGGGCGGCGGACAGGTGCATGGGCCCGCTGTCATTGGTGATGACCCACTCGGCCCGCTTGATCAGGGCCGGCAGCGACACCAGGCTCGTGTTGCCGGTCAGGTTGAGAAACTGATCGGCGGGAAACGCGCCGCGGTCGGGCAGATAGTTGCTGCCGGCCCAGATGACTTTCCGGCCCCGATCCTCCCGGACCAGCATTTCGGTCAGGGTCTTGAATCCGCTCCAGCGCTTCTCCGCCCGGCGGCTGTCGGGAAAGAGCAGATAGGGACGGGCGCCCCCTTTGCCCTCGGCAAAGCGCAGGTGGAGGCTTTCGGTTTCCCGGAAACGGAGCGTGCCCCGCAATTCGGGATTGGCGTCCAGCAGCGGGCAGAACTGCAGCAGGATCTCGAGGGCGTGGCTGCGCCGGCCCGTGGGCGGAAGGGGCACCCGCTCCTGGTAGAAGAGCGTCGCCCCCTCCCGCGCATCGCTGCGGCCCACCTTGCGCTTTGCCCGCGCGCGCGAGGTCATGAGGCCGGTGCGCAGCAGGCCCTGGAAATCGAAGACGGCATCGAACCGGGTCTTGCGGATTTCCGCCATGAGCCGCAGGAAGCCCTTCGCCCCGCCCTGCCGTTCGAAGACGTACACGCGGTCGACGACCGCGCACGCGCGCACCAGGGGCGCGAACATCTCGCGCACCACCCAGGAGATGCGCAGATCCTCGCGCTGGGCCTTGAGCGAGGTGGCCACCTGCAGGCCATGCACGATATCGCCCAGGGACGACGGCTTGATGATCAGCAATTCGAACAAGGGGAAAAAACTACGCTGGCCCACCGGCCCAATCCAACCCATTTTTCGCTTCTCCATGCTTGTCCGCCTGTTGTCCGCCCTTGGCTGGCTGGTCGCCCGCACGCCGGAGCGTGTCCTGGCGGGGCTGGCCTGGGGACTGGGCGAGGCCGCCTACGCCCTGCTGCCCCGCCGCCGGCGGCTGCTGCGCTCCAACCTGGACCATGCGTTTCCCGGGCGGCCCCGTTCCTGGTACGCGCGCATGGCCCGGCGCAGCTCCCGGCGGGTGGTCGAGACGCTGCTCCTGTCCCTGGCCACCCCCCATCTGCCGGAACGCCGCGTGCGCCGGATCGCCACGTTGGCGCCTGAAACCGAGCGCATCTTCGCCGGATTGGCGGCCCAGCCCCGTCCCACCGTGATTGCGACGCTGCATTTGGCGCTGTGGGAGGCCCAGACCTGGCTCAAGTTCGTGGGACCTGCGGGCGTGCCGGAAATCGGCGTCATCTATCGGCCGCTCGACCACGCGGACCTGGACGCCTATGTCCGCGCCACGCGGGAACGGTTCGGACTGCGCCTGCTATCGCGGCGCGACGGATTTGCCCGCGCGCGGGAGATTCTCCGCGCGCGCGGCGCCGTCGGGATTCTGTTCGACCAGAATGCCGGCGAGCGGGGCTGCCTGACCCTCCTGTTCGGCCGTGTCTGCTCGACCACGGAACTGCCCGGGCTGCTCGCCGCGAGCTTCGGCGCACAGCTCTGCACCTTCTGGCCGCGCCGGACCGGATTCTGGCGGGCCCGGTTCGAGATGGAGGTCATTGCCCACGACGGCACCCCCGCGGGCGCCACGCTGGCGCTGAACCGCTGGCTCGAAGCGCGGCTGGCCGAGGACGAAAACGCCTGCGCCTGCTGGCTGTGGGGGCACGACCGGTGGCGGCATCAGGATGTCCCCACCCGCCGCTTCCGGCTGGAGTCCCGGCGCGACCTGCTCGCGCAGGATTGCTCGGCCCGCGGCCTCTCCGCGCTGCCCCGCCGCACCCGGTTCTGGATCCGGCTGCCGAACTGGCTGGGAGACGTGATGATGGCCGCGCCGCTGCTGCGCGCCTTGCGCCGGTCGCGCCCCGATGCGGAGATCACCGTCTTCGGCCGTGCCGGCTTCGCGCCGCTGGTGGCCGCGTGGGATTTCGTCGACGCGTTTGAGCCGCTCCCGGCGCGCGGGGCCCGGTATTTCGCCGCGTTCCTCCGCCTCCGGTCCCGCTATCCCGATGTCTGGTTCGCCTTCACCAATTCCTTCCGGGGAGATCTCGAAGGTTTCCTGGCGGGAGCGCCCCAGCGCTTCGGCCAGGCGCGCCCCGGGCGCCCCCGCCCTCTGCTGACGGACGCCTATCCGGCCGGCCCCTTCGCGCCCGGCCGGCATCAATTCGACGAATGGGAAGCCTGCTTTCGGCATTTCGGGCTCTCCGGCACGGTCTCCCGGCTGCCCCTGGCGCCGGGAACCCCGGCCGCTCCGGACGGCCCCATCGGCCTGATTCCCGGCTCGGAGAACAATCCGGAAAAGCGCTGGCCCGTCGCGCATTGGCGGGAGCTGATCGCCCGGCTGCCGGCGGAGCGCTTCGTGCTTTTTGGCACCGCCGCGGACCAGCCGATCGCGGCGGCCATCGCGGCGGGTCTGCCGGCCAGCGCCGTCACGGACCTGTCGGGGAAGACCGACCTGGCCGAGTACGCCGGCCGCCTCCGCGGCTGCCGCTGCCTGATCGGCAACGACACCGGCGGCCTGCATCTGGCCAACGCCCTGGGCGTGCCCGTGATCGGCCTGTTCGGGCCGACCAACCCGCTGCGCACGGGCCCGGTTTACGCGGCGCCGCGCCTCCTGGTGCAGCCGCCCGGCTGTCCGCCCACGGGGGGCGCCCCGCTTGGCGCGCTCGCGCCCGAATGCGTCTTGACCGCGCTTCGAGCGCTCGGGGAGACTCCCGCTTAGCCCGACGCAATGCCGCTTCTCGAAGTCGCCGACCTCCGCACCTACTTTTATACGCGGAGCGGCGTGTACCGCGCGGTGGACGGCGTGTCGTTCACCCTGGAGCGGGGCGAGACCCTCGGCATCGTCGGCGAATCCGGCTCGGGCAAGTCCGTCACCTGCTATTCGCTGACGGGGCTCGTGCCCCAGCCGCCCGGCCGGATCGAAAGCGGGCGCGCCCTCTTCGACGGCGTGGATCTGCTGCGCTGCGCGCCGCGCGCGGCCCGGGCCATCCGCGGCCGGCGGATCGCCATGATCTTTCAGGATCCGATGACCTCGCTCAATCCCTACCTGCGGATCGGCGAGCAGCTCATCGAACCGCTGCTCATCCACCTGCGCATCGGCCGGCGCGAGGCGCTGCGCCGCGCGGCCGCCATGCTCGAGGCCGTCGGCATCACCGAGCCCGACCGGCTCCTGCGCCAGCACCCGCACGAGTTCTCCGGCGGCATGCGCCAGCGGGTGATGATCGCGATGGCCCTGATCACCGAGCCGGAGCTGCTGATCGCCGACGAGCCCACCACCGCGCTCGACGTGACGGTCCAGGCGCAGATCCTGGAACTGATCCGCGCCATCCAGCGCGAGCGCCACATGGCGGTGGTGTTCATCACCCACGACCTGGCCGTGGTGTCCGGCCTGTGCGACCGGGTCCAGGTGATGTACGCCGGGCGCATCGTCGAGAGCGGCGCCACGACCGAGATCTTCCTCCGGCCCCGCCATCCCTATACCCGGGGGCTGCAGCGCTCGATTCCGGCGCTGCAGGCCAAGGGCGACACCCTGTACACCATTCCCGGGCTGCCGCCCGACGTCTCCCAGCCGCTGCCCGGCTGCCCCTTCGCGCCCCGCTGCGAGTTCGCGGCGGCGCGCTGCCGCACCACCCCCATCCGTCTCGAACCGGTGGATACGGGGGCGGGCGCGGGCGCCCACGCCCAGGCCTGCCTGCGCGTCCAGGAGGGCGAACTGTGAGCGCCGCGGACGGGCCCATCCTGGAGCTGCGGGGGCTCAAGGTCCACTTTGCCCTGACCCGGGGGTTCTTCCGCCGCCGGCGCGTCGGGGAGATCCGGGCGGTGGACGGCGTCAGCCTGGAGCTGCGCCGCGGCGAGGTGCTGGGGCTGGTCGGCGAGTCCGGCTGCGGCAAGTCGACCCTCGCCCGCGCCATCCTGCAACTGGTGCCGGTCACGGCGGGGGAGATCCTCGTCCGCGGCCGCAACCTGGACGCGATGACCAAGGCCGAGCTGCGGGCGGGCCGCCGCGAGCTTCAGATGGTGTTTCAGGATCCGTACGCCTCGCTCAACCCGCGCCTCACGGTCCACGCGGCCCTGGCCGAGCCCCTGCGGGCGCACCGGGTGTGCCCCCCGGCCGAAATCCCCCGCCGCGTGGCCGAGCTCATGCAGCGGGTGGGCCTGGCGCCGCGTTTTGCCGGCAAGTACCCGCACGAATTTTCCGGCGGCCAGCGCCAGCGGATCGCGATCGCCCGCGCCCTGGCGCTGCAGCCGGAGGTGCTGGTGGCCGACGAGCCGGTTTCAGCCCTCGACGTCTCCATCCAGGCGCAGATCCTCAATCTCCTGGCCCAGCTCATCCGCGAGATGGGGCTGAGCCTGATCTTCATCGCCCACGACCTGTCGGTCGTGAAGCACATCTCCCACCGCGTGGCCGTGATGTACCTGGGGCGGATCATGGAGCTGGGGAGCGCCGTCGACGTGATCGAACGGCCGGCCCATCCCTACACCCGCGCCTTGGTCAGCGCGATTCCGGTGCCGGATCCCCGCCGCGAGCGCGCGCGCCAGCGCATCGTGCTGCAGGGCGATCCCCCGTCGCCGGCGAACCCGCCGCCGGGCTGCGTCTTCCAGACGCGCTGCCCGTACGTGCAGGACCGTTGCCGGCAGGCCGTGCCTCCCCTCGCGCCCTTTGCCGGCCGGGAGGTGGCCTGCCTCCGCGCCGGAGAGATCTAGCCCGGGCTAACGCAGCTGGCGCAGGGCCTCGTAGCAGCCGATTCCCGCGGCCGTCGACAGGTTCAGGCTGCGCAGCGCCGGATCGGCCTGCGGAATGGTCACCCGCGTCGCCGCCAGTTCGTCGTGCAGCCAGGGCGGCGCGCCCGAGCCCTCATTCCCGAAAACCAGGCCGTCCCCGTCGGCGAAGGCGGCGTCCCAGAAGCTGCGCGGCGCGCGGGTGGTGAACAGCCACAGCCGCCCGGGGCGCGCCGGGCTCGCCCGAAAGGCCGCCCAGTCCGCATGCTCGTGCACGTCGAGCGAGCGCCAATAGTCCATTCCCGCCCGCCGCAGGTGCCGGTCGGTGATCGCGAAGCCCAGGGGGTGAATCAGGTGCAGCCGCGAGCGGGTGAGCGCGCACATGCGCCCGATGTTGCCGGTATTCTGCGGAATCTCGGGCTGAAACAGGACGATGTGGATCACGCCAGGCGCAGGCCGTAATTGTCGGCCGCGAGCACCCGGGCTGAGGCCTTCACCCCCGCGGCTGCGAACGCCTGCAGCATCGCCGCCGCCACGGCCGCGGCGCCCGGCCGCTCGGCGACGCAGAGCACGCTCGATCCGCTTCCGCTCAGCCAGCCGGTGTGCGCCCCCGCCGCCACGCCCGCGGCGATCGCCGGGGCCGCGCCGCGGATCCGGGGCAGCCGGTAGGGCTCGTGCATGAAATCCCCGCCGGCGTGCCGCAGGCGCTCGTAATCCTCGGCGGCAAACGCCGCCACGACGTAGGCCGCGCTGTTGATGCTGCGCACGGCGTCGAAATAAGGCAGCACGCGGGGCAGCACGCCGCGCGACGCCCGGGTCAGCAGCTCCGCTTCCGGGGAGGCCACGACGAGGGCGACGCGGTCCGGCACGGCAAAGCGCACCGTATCCAGATATTTTCCGCTGCGGGGCTCGCACCGCGCGACGCAGAAGCCGCCCAGGACGCCGGCGCTGGCGTTGTCGGGATGCCCCTCCTCCGCCGTCACCAGCCCCACGATGTCGTGGCGGCTCAGGCCCGCGCCGCTCAGCGCGTTCAGGCCCGCGATCACGCCCGCGATCACCGTGACGCTCGAGCCCAGTCCGCGGGCCACCGGCACGTCCCCCGCGACGTGAAAGCGGAACGAGCGCGGCTTGCGGCCCGCGGCCCGGAAAAAGGCGGCCGCCGCCGAGGCCGCCATGGCGGAGGCCCGGGCATCCGCGGCCGCCGCCGGCACGGCCCGCGCGGGGCCGCCCCGGATCGCCCGTCCGCCTTGCGCCGCCCGCGTCCAGGCCACGGTCACCTCGTTGTACAATTGGACGGCCAGGCCTAGGCTGTCGAAGCCGGCGCCGCAGTTGGACGTGCTCCCGGGAACCCGGACCGTGACGGCGCTGCCCGCGGGGGCGGTCATTTGCGGCGGCGCAGCTCTTTTTCCACTTCGCGCATCTGCACCTTTTTCTTCAGGTCCTCGCGCTTGTCGAAGAGTTTCTTGCCGGTGGCGATCGCCACCTCGACCTTGACCAGCGCGTCCTTGAAATACATCCGCAGCGGCACCAGCGCCCGTCCCCCCGCGTCCAGGGCCTCGGCGATCTTGCGCAGCTGGTGGCGGTGCAGCAGCAGCTTGCGCACGCGCTTGGCGTCGTGGTTGTAAATGTTGCCGAAGGCGTACTGCTCGATGTGCGCGTTGTGCAGCCACAGCTCGCCCTTCTCCACCCGGCCGAACGCGTCGGAAATCTGCGCCTTGCCCGCGCGGACCGACTTCACCTCGGTGCCGCGCAGCTGGATGCCCGCCTCAAAACGCTCGTCGATGAAATAATCCCGCAGAGCCTTCGCGTTGCGAATCTCGTTTTGGCGATGCGGCGATTTGGAATGCTGGCTCAGTTCTCTCCCGACTCGTAGCTGATCTTCTCGTCGATGATTTCGCGCAGGGCGATGTCTTCGGGCGAAAGCTTTTCGAGCGATTCCACCAGCGGGCGGTTCCCGCGCTTGAGCTGCTTCACGCGGCGCGACACCACGTTGATCAAAACGTTGGGGTCTTGGATCTTGGCCAGGGCCTGCTTGATGTAGTCGTCTCTCATGCGCACAGGGAAAAGGGTTCAGCATCCGGGATCGCGCCGGCGCGGTCAAGGTCAAAGCCGGCGCTTGCGCCCCGCACTCCCGCAGGCAACGTAAACCGCGCATGCTCATCGCCTGGACCACGGTCACCACCCCCGACGAAGCCGAGGCGCTGGCCGCGGAAGTGATCGCCCGCAACCTGGCCGCCTGCGTGGAGATCACCGGGGCCGTCACCCACTACCGCTGGCAGGGGCGCCCGGAGCGGGCGGAGGAGCTGAGGCTGACGTTCAAGCTGCTGGAGTCCCAGCTGGGGGACTTGGAGGCCTTCGTCCTCGAAAACCATCCGTACGACACGCCCGAATGGATCGTCCTGAAGGCCGAACGCGTGGCGGAAAAGTACTTGTCTTGGGCCGAGGAGACGGCAAAGCTCCCACCCTTTTAGCCCGTAGCCACCCTTTTTTCCACGCCATGTCGCAGCACAAGAGCCTCCAGGGAGTAAGCGGTATCGTCCGCAAGCGCAACGTCTTAAAGCGTTTCGAGCGCTTGGATTTGCTCAAGAAGCGCGGCCAGTGGAAGCCCGGCGACCGCGTCCAGGGGCTGCGCAAGACCAAGCCGGACGTCTAAGCCCGGGGAGCCGGCCAGCCGATGCACCAGGTCGCGGTCTGGTATTTGGAGTTCAAGACTTGGTACATGGGGGCGCTGGGTTCCGGCGGCTACCCCCTCATCGTCCTTTTGATGGCGATGGAAAGCTCCATCGTCCCGATCCCGGCTGAGGCGGTTGTGCCGCAGGCCGCCTACCTGGCCCACGTTCAGGGCCACCTGACGCCCATCGGCGTGTGGCTGGCCGCGATCGTGGGCTCCTGGGTGGGAGCCTCGCTGATGTATTGGGCCGCGCGCTGGGCCGGCCGGCCGCTGATCGTCCGTTACGGACCGTATGTTCTGGTCAGCCACGCCAAGTTGGAGCACGCCGAGGATTGGTGCGCGCGCTACGGCGCGGCGGGGGTGTTCTTCGCCCGGCTGCTGCCCGTGATCCGCCATTTGATCGGCATTCCGGCAGGCATCCTGCGCCTGGATTTTGTCCGCTACTCCCTCTGCACCATCGCCGGGTCCGCCCTCTGGTGCGGGGTGCTCACCGGCTGCGGGGTCTACGCGGGCGACAATCCCCAGGATATCGGCAAGGTGAAGGTGGTGGTGGTGGCCGCCGTGGCCGTTCTCGCCCTGCTCTATTATCTCCTGGCCCGGCGCGCCAAGGTAGGCATCGACCCCGCTGTTTAGTCGCGAACCGGCGCAAACGCAGCCGGTCCAACGGGGTATGCGATTCACCCCTTTTGTGTGCGCCGCCGGAGCCTTGGGACTGGCCTTGGTCCTGGAATCCGCCAGCGCACGCGCGGCGCTCCCGCCGCTGAATCAGACCGCTTCGAGCACGTCCAATCCGGGCCGCTTCGAGTGGGCGGATCTCATCACCGGCAATCTGAATTCCGCGGAGCAGTTCTACACGGGGCTTCTGGGCTGGACCGCATCCGGCCCCCAGACGCCCGCCGGCTATGTTTCCGAGCACTCGGACAAACATCACACCTACGTGGTCCTCTATTCGAACGGGATGCCGGTGGCGGGGCTGGTGAGCCGGACCCGCGGCGCGGCCGACCGGCCGGCTCGGTGGATTCCTTACATCGCGGTCAGCAGCATCGACACGACGCTGCACGAGGTGGACTCGCTCAATTGCCGCATCGTGTCGCACGTGCGCGACGTGCCCGACCGGGGACGTCAAGCCGTGATCCAGGACCCGGAGGGCGCCATTCTCGGCTTGCTGCAGTCCTCGAGCGGCGACCTCCCCGATGAGGCGCCGCAGGTCGGCCAATGGGCCTGGTACGAGCTGTTCTCGGCGAACCCGACGGGCGCGAGCAGCTTCTACAAGCAGGCATTCCTTTATGGCTTCGAGGGCAGCCCGTCCGGCGAGGCCAACCACTACGTGCTCACGGTCGGCGGCCACCCCGTCGCCGGCATCGAGTCGCTGCCCAGCGACGTGCCCGACGCCACCGCCGACTGGATCGGCTTTGTGAAGGTGTCCGGTCTGGACGGGGTGCTCGGCAAGGTGCAGCAACTGGGCGGCACCGTGATCGAGCCCGCCCAAAACGGGGCCGACCATACGCGCTTTGCCCTCGTCTCCGATCCCACCGGCGGAGTCTTCGGCTTGGTTGAATTTCTCGGTGGCACCGCCCCGGACAATGGGACGGGAACGACCATGAACAACGCGACAACCCCCACCACGCCATGAAACGCCTCGCCCTCACCTTCCTCGGCGTCGTCGCCCTCTGCGGCGGCGCCTTCGCCCTCAGCAGCTGCGCCGGAGGCTACGTCGGCGTGGGCGCCGGACCGGTCTACTACGATGAAGGCCCCTATTGGTACGGCGGCGGCTGGTGGCATGGCGGCGGCTGGCATCACGGCGGCTGGGCCCATCCCGGATTCCATCACTATTAAATGAACAAGATCATCGGCATCGTCCTCATCGTCATCGGCGGCTTTCTCATCTACAAGGGAGTGAACCGCCAGGACTCGCTCGTCGGCAAAGTGAACAGCGCCAGCGACAGCGTCGCCAACTCGGTCGACGGCGGAACCCGGACCCCCACCCATACGGTCTGGATCGTCGGCGGCAGCGTGCTGGCGGTGGTGGGGCTGGTTGTCGCCGCCCGCCGCTCCTCTTAAGCCCAACCTTCGCCTTCTACCCATGCTTCGCTACGCCATCATCTTTCTCATCATCGCCCTGATCGCCGCCGCCCTCGGGTTCGGCGGCATCGCCGGAACCGCGTCGGAAATCGCGCGCATCCTCTTTTTCGTCTTCCTGGTTTGCTTCATCTGCGCCCTGGTCTTCGGCCGCGGCGCGCCGCCTCCCTAGCGCGCGAAGCTGGACCTGACGGCGGGCCGCCGCCACAGTCGGCTTGGTGACGCCGCCTTTCGACCTCTCGCCCCCCGTCGCCGCTGCGCTGGCCCAGGGCCAGCCGGTGGTGGCCCTGGAATCCACGCTGATCACGCACGGGCTGCCGCATCCGGATAATGTCCAGACGGCGCTGGCCATGGAGGACGCCGTCCGCGCGGCCGGGGCGGTTCCGGCCACGATCGCCATCGTGCGGGGGCGAATCACGGTCGGGATCAGCCGCGCCGAAATCGAGCGGCTCGGCGCGCTGCCCGCCGGCTCCGTGCGCAAGTGCAGCCGGCGCGACCTGCCGATCGCCATGGCGCTCGGCGAGGACGCGGCGACGACGGTGGCCGGCACGATGATCGTCGCGCACCGGGCCGGCATCCGGATATTCGCGACCGGCGGAATCGGCGGCGTGCACCGCGGACAGCCGTTCGATGTGTCCGCCGATCTGCTGGAATTGGGGCGCACCCCGGTCGCCGTGGTCTGCTCCGGGGCGAAGTCCATCCTCGATCTGCCCGCGACCGCGGAGGTGCTCGAGACCCAGGGCGTGCCAATCATCGGCTTGGGCACCGACCGGCTGCCGGGCTTCTACACCCGGACCACCCCTCTGCCCGTGGATTGCCGCGTCGCGACGGTGCAGGAGGCGGCCCGGATTCTGCAGGCGGGGCGCGGGCTCGGCTCGGCTCACGGCATCCTCGTCGCGGTTCCGGTGCCGGCCGAGGCCGCCTTGCCCGAGGCGGAAATGGAAGCGGCGATCGTCCGCGCCACGGCGGACGCCGAGAACGCCGGCATCCGCGGAAAGGCGGCCACCCCGTTCCTGCTCGCCCGGGTCGCCGAATTGACCCACGGCCGTTCCCGCGCCGCCAATATCGCCCTGCTGCGCAACAACGCCCGCGTCGCGGGGGAACTCGCCGCCGCGCTCGCCGCCCATGGCTGATTACCGTTTTGCCAGCGACAATGCCGCGGGAATCTGCCCCGAGGCCTGGGAGGCGCTCGCCGCCGCCAACCAGGGAGCTTCGCCTGGGTACGGAGACGATCCCTGGACCGAATCCGCGCGCCGGCGCATGCGCGAAGTCTTCGAGACCGACTGCGAAACACACTTCGTCTTCAATGGGACCGCCGCGAATTCCCTGGCCATCGCGGCGGCCAACCGCTCTTACCAAAGCGTCATCTGCCACGCGGCGGCCCACATCGACACGGACGAATGCGGCGCGCCGGAATTTTTCACCGGCGGGGGCAAGGTGCTGCCCCTCCCCGGCCCGCACGGAAAGCTCAGACCGGAAGAGGTCCAGGCCGCCTTCACCCGCGGCCACGGCATTCATTTTCCCAAGCCGGGCGTGCTGAGCCTGACGCAAGCGACCGAATGGGGCACGGTTTATCAGCCGGCCGAGATCGCCGCGCTCGCCGCCGTGGCGCGCGCGGCCGGGCTCAGGGTCCATCTCGACGGCGCCCGCTTCGCCAACGCCGCCGCCGCCCTGGCCGCGAAAGGGGTCACGCCCGCGGACCTCACCTGGCGCAGCGGCGTCGACGTGCTGTCCTTCGGCGGCACGAAAAACGGCCTGCTCACCTCGGAAGCGATCGTGTTTTTCGACCGGGAGCTGGCGCGGGATTTCGCCTACCGCATGAAGCAGGCCGGCCAGCTCGCCTCGAAGATGCGCTTCGCCTCCGCGCAGTGGGACGCGGTTCTGCGCACCGGCGCGTGGCTGCGCCACGCCGCGAACGCCAACGCGCGCGCAGGCGAGCTGGCGGCCGGCCTGGCCCGTCTCGCCGGCGTCCGTCTGCAGGAGCGGACGGAGGCCAATGGAATTTTCCTGGAGCTGCCGCCGCCGCTCGCCGGGGCGCTGCAGCAGCGATGGGGCTTCTATCGCTTCTTCGGCGACCACGGCTACCGGCTCATGTGCTCGTGGGCGACGACCCCGCAGGACGTGGCCGCCTTTCTGGAGACGGCGGCGCGATGAACGCCCGCCCCCCGCGCCCACCCCCGCCCCACGACCCGGTTCGCGAAGCCTGGCTGCGCGAGCGCTTCCAGGTCGCCGGCCTCGCGCTCCTCATCTGCGGGCTGGCCGCGGGCATTCTGGTGCTGCTTCTCGTCAAGCCCCCGCCCCCGGCGGACTACGAGGAGGAGACCATCGGCAACTCCAAAGTCTATGAGCAGAACCTCGAGCACCTCGGCGGAAAATCCGCCGTCCTCGGCGTCGAAATCGGCGACTGGTGGGATTCGCTCTGGCACGGCCGCCGCCTGGCCGTCACGCTGATCGTGCTCTCCGGCAGCGGGGCCGGCGTCTGCTTCTTTTTCGCTTATCTCTTGGGCCTGCCGCCGCGCGAATAGTCCCCCCGGGACCGGGCCCCGCGGCGATGCCCGCTCCTTTTCGACTGGGCGATTGCCCGCGGAATGTCCGCCGGAGGATAACCGCAGAGGACATCCGCCCGCAGCGCGAGGGGCGATCAGTATCCGTTCACGGTCAACTGGTGATCGAAGTCCTTGAGGAAATCGGCGAACGCCTCCTCATAGGCCTCCTGCCAGTTCTTGTTCTTGGCAAACTGGCCGTGATTCAAGGCGTAGCCGCGAACATCCAGGACCTTCGTCGTCCCGTCATGCCGCACGTCGACCTCGCAGCGCAGGCGCGCCTCGAAACTCAGGGCGAAGAATCCGGGAGTGATCCAGGACCAAAACTGCTGGACCTTGACGTCCAGCGAAAGATCGCCCGGGCCCGATGCGGCGGGGACATAACCGTGGGCGCGCAACCCCTGCCCCAACAGCTCCTCAACTTTGGATTGGACGGTCTTGCCCTCCGGCAGCACGATGTCCCCCATGGCGTGGCCGAATCCGTTGCGCTGGCGCCCGATGAAGCGGTCGCGGGCCTCAGCCGAAAGATCGTTCACATCGCCGTTGATGGACGGAGTTGAGGGGTCGGACGGATGGTTTTCGAAAACCCGGTCATCCGTCACCTGCGCGAACGAATAGGTTCCCTTGGCCGCCGGCGATTGGCCCACCGAAGCCGCGGCGACCGGAACATCGAAGGAACGCCGGCCCGTGACGCATCCGGTGAAAAGCAAAGACGCCAGGGCGAGCAGCGCCGTCGGCGCCATGCGCCGGGGGTTTGAGATCATTCGCGCAATGTCAGCGCATTCCGGGGCCCGAGGCAAGGGCGATTGCGGCTTGCTTCGGCGGGCGCCGGCCGGCTCTTCAGCCCGCGGGGACCAGGACGACCTTGGCTTTCAGCGTTCCCGCTTCGATTTCCCGATACGTATTCGGTCCGCGCTCGAGGGGGCGGATTTCGACTTCCGGCGGGGGCAGCTCGCCCGCGGCGAAGGCCGGGGCCAGCGGGCGCAGGAGGTCGGCCGCCGCGGCGAGGCCGGCCTTGAGTGAATCGACGCCGCGCAGGCTCGACTGGTTGTGGTAAAAGTCCACCAGGTTGAAGCTCACCCGCGGCGCCCCGCCGGAAGAGATGGCGACCTGGCGTCCGCCCGGAGCCAGCGATTGCAGGCAGGCTTCGAAGAGCGCCCCGCCCACCGTATCGAAAACCACGTGGGCGCCCGCCCCCTCCGTGGCCTCGCGGCAGCCTTCGGCCAGGCCGCTGGTTTCCAAATCGATCCAGCGGTCGACGGGCAGGCTGCCCACGCGCCCGAGATCGGCGGTGCGCCGCACGACTCCGATCACCCGGGCGCCGGCGCGATCGGCCAGACGGGCCGCCGCCCCGCCCACGGCGCCGGAGGTGCCGGTGATGAGAATCGTTTCCCCCTCCCGCAGGGCAGCTCCGCCCGCTCCGATTGCGAGGGCGGCCGTGACATAGGGCAGGCCCACGGCGGCAAGCGGGCCGTCCTTCCACCCGTTCGGAGCGGCCACGAGCCCCTCCACGGGCACCACCACAAACTCGGCGTGCGTCCCGTCTCGGCCAAAGCCGAGATTCCCTCCGGTCCCAAAGACCCGCCGGCCGGTCCATTCGGGCGGCCCCGCTTCGACCACGCCCGCGAAATCCCGCCCCGGAATGCGCGGCACGGTCGTTTCATGCATCTTCCCCAGCACATTCTTGGCATCGCTCGGGTTGACCGCCGCGGCCGTCACCCGAACGAGCGCTTCGCCCGGACCGGCCGACGGCTTGGGCCGTTCGGCCACCCTGAGCCCATCGAGCGATCCCGTCTGTTCAAAATACAGCGCGCGCACGCCACAGCCTTCCTCCGTTCGGCCCGGGGGTCAATTCGCTCGAAGCCTCGCCGCCCGGTCGCATCGCTAGACCGGCACCAAGTCCTGGCGCATGACCAGCGCCGGAATGGCGAGTTCCGGTTCGTCCTCCACGCAGAGCGCGCAGCCGCCCGAGCGCCGGCTTCCAGGCCGCGCTCGCAGCAGGGCCCCTACCGGCGGCCGCCCACCTCATCGAGATGGCCCAGCATGTCCGCCGGATCGGCGAACACGCGATAGGCCCCTGCCCGCTCCAATTCCTCCTCGCCGTAGCCCCCCGAAAGCAGGCCGATGCCGAGCGCCCGCGCCCGGCGCGCCGCCAGCATGTCCCACACGCTGTCGCCGACGACCGTGGTCACTTCGGGCGGCAGGCTGAGCCGGGCCGCGGCCGCGAGAAACAGGTCCGGCTCCGGCTTGGCGTATTTGACCTGGTCGCGCGTCACCACGGGCGTCTTGGCCGGGTCGACGCCGAGCGTCTGCAGGATCCGGCCAGCCGTCTCCATCCGGCCGCTGGTCGCGATCGCCCAGGGAATGCGCGCGGCCGTCAGCGCCGCCAGGAGTTCCCGCGCGCCCGGCAGCGGCTGAATGTCCCCCGAGACCCGGTTGTACGCCTCGGCGTGAAGCCGGCGGAGCCGGTCGATGCTTTCCGGGGCGACGTCGCGGCCGATTTCGCGCAGGAGCATATTGGCGAACAGGCCGCCGCTCATCCCGATCTTGCGGTGTATCCTCCAAATCGAGAGCTCGATTCCTTCGGCCGCGAGGGCCTCATGCCAGGCAAGGACGTGCTGGTAGACGCTGTCCACGAGCGTGCCGTCGAGATCGAAGAGAAAGCCGATGGGCGGAGGGGTGTCGTGCACGGGGTGAGTTTCTGCCGCCGCCGGCCCTTTCCCACAAGGGGTTTTTGGCCATTGCAGGCCCGACAATAGCGCCCAACCTCGGGTCTCGTGCTTTCCCTACCCCGCTCGGGCACTGGGCGCGCCCTGATCTTCCTCAGCCTCATGGGGCTCGCTTCCCTCGCCCACGCGGCGGAGCGGATCCTGTTCACCCATATGGGGCCAAACCAGGCCCGCTTGTATATTTCCAATCGCGACGGTTCGGGCGAAACGGCCATCGGCGGATCCGCGTCCCTGGACTATGATCCAGTCTGGTCACCGGCAGGCGACCGCATCGTGTTCACGTCCGAGCGCGACGGGCCGGCCGGCCTTTACTCCATGGCGCCAAACGGCTCGGATGTCCGGCGGCTGACGCAGGTGAACCATTATTGCGATCAGGCCGCCTTTTCTCCGGACGGAAAGGAGCTGGTTTTCGTATCCACCCAGGCGGCCGGCTACGCCAATCTCTGGACGCTTGGCCTGGGGAACGGCCAGTGCCGACCGCTCACTTCGGGGAACGGCGGCGATTTCCGGCCAAGCTGGTCCCCGGACGGCCGATGGATCGCCTTCTCCTCGGACCGCCAAAGCGATTTGCGCCCCGCCAAAGGGCGCTGGGAGCGGCTGCACCAACTGGCCATCTATCTCGTCCACCCCGACGGGTCCGGATTGAAGCGCCTGGCCTCGCTGCCCGGGAAAGCGTTGGGCAGTCCCCACTGGGCGCCGGATGGCAAGCGCCTCCTCGCCTACTCGATGACGGCCGAAGACACGTGGACCTACCGGGTGGGCAAGCACGACGGCAACACGGATCTGGTGTGGATCGACGCCGCCACGGGCGCGATCTCGCCCGTCCCAGCCGCCGCCGGAGTGAAGCTCTTTCCGACTGTGCTTCCGTCGGGCGCGATCGCCTGGGTGCGCCGCCGCAATGCCAGTCCTGGCATTTACTACGCCGATGGCTCCAAAGGGCCGGCCGGCTCGAATCTCTATGCTCCCTCGTGGTCGGCCGACGGCCATCACGTCGTGTACGCGCGCGTCCGGCGCGCCACGGAAACCGTCCTCCCGCGGCCCTACTGGAGCCCGGACGCCAGGTACCGGCTGTTCGTCACCGGCGCCCTTCCGTGCGGCGATCCTTCCGGGGAAGGCTATGCCGTCACCCAGCTTGGCGGCAAGGCGTGCAGCCTTGCCGTTGTCGCGCAGGGGCAGATTCGCGTGATCTTGGAGCGGCCCATGCCGGAGCTGATCTTGGGCGCCCAGTGGTCCTGCGATGGAAAGAAGATCGCGTTCGGTCTCGGCAAGTTCACCGCCTTCCTTGATTTCGACGCCGGTCCGCGCAAGGCGACGAACCGCGTGAACGGAGGCGCCCAGGTGGGAATCATTGACCCGGACGGTACCGGATTCCACCTGGTCACTTCGGGCCCGAACAACAACGCCTTCCCGTCGTTCTCGCCCGACGGCGAACACTTGGTCTATCGCACCGCCGGGCCGGAAGGAGAGGGCCTTCGCATCATGACTCTCGCCACGCACTCCGTGACGGTGCTGACGGATGCGTACGACAATTTTCCCCTCTGGTCTCCGCACGGGGATCGCATTGCCTTCATCCGCAATGTCGATGGCAATTTTGAAGTCATGACGATCAACCCGGACGGCACCGGCCTCAAGCAGCTCACGAGCACCCGCGGCAATGAAGCCCATCTCGCCTGGTCGCCGACCGGCGACCGCCTCGCCTTCACGAGCAGCCGAATGGGATTCAAGGACGAGTCCGTTTACACCAACCAGCCGCAGCCCTACGGGGAAATCTTCGTCATGAAGGCCGACGGCTCGCAGGTCGAGCAACTGACCGACAATCAGTGGGAGGACGGCTGCCCCTCGTGGCTGACCGAAACTTCGGCGGACATCGCCCAACGCTGACTTGGCACCGCGCCCGCTCAGCGCCCGCCGCGCCTTTTGAGCTCCTCGCGCGCCGCGTCGAGCCGCGCCCGCTCCTTGGCGGTCAGGCTGGAGAGTCCGGAGCGGGCGACCTTGTCGAGCAAAGCGTCGGCTTCCACCAAGGCCGATGAGGCCGTCGGCCGCATCTCCCGGGGCGGCGGTGCGGAGCGCGCGGGCCGCGAAAAGGACGGCAGGGCGATCCGGCCCTGCTGATAGCGGACAAAGAGAAAGGCGAATCCCGTCTCGGCCGCCAAGTCCACCAGGCCGAGCCAGTCATGGGCGGCGAGGTATTCCAGGCTGTAAACGCCGATGAGCACGACCGCGACCCACTTGGCCAGAAACGTGAAGAATATCGCCGCGTCGGGATAAAGCACCGCGAAGGCGATAAAGAGGCCGAATCCGCCCGATTCCCCGGCCAGCGCCACCGGGCTCCCCACCCCCGCCAGGGCGTGCACCGCGGGCGGAATGAGGTACAAGCCCGCATACAGGGCCAGAAATTGCCGGCGGCCGAAAAACTTTTCCACTTCGCGGCCGAACCAGACGATCATGAGGAGCTCGAGGACGAACCAGAGGCTCGGTGGGTTCACCCAGCCATACGTCAAGATCCGCCACAGCTGGCCGTGAAACACCTCCCAGCTCTGAAAGTACAGGGACGAAAGCACGCCCGAAAGCCCCAGGGCGGACAGGATCGCCGTCAGGACCATCGACAGGCCGAACCCAAACGCAACGTAGTGCGCCAGATAGATGGGATGGGTGCCGATCCAGCGGATCGGCTGATGGTTCTCCGAATAATCAGAGCCGTTCATCCCGAGATCCTTTCGCAGGAATCGGCGCATATGCCAAACCATTACCTCCAGCCCGCGGCAACGACGGCCCCGCCCAGTTGCGGATAAATCGCGGAGACGCTCTCCTCCGCATTCAGGCCGATCGGAAAACCGGCATCGAGCGCTTCAGGAGGTGCTCGCGTTGTTCAAGGCCTTGATGTCCTCCGCAGTCAGGCGAAGGCGTGCGGCGGCAGCGAGTTCCCGCACCTGCTCAACGCTGGTGGCGCTGGCGATGGGCGCCGTCACGCTGGGGCGGGCGATCAGCCAAGCCAGGGCGATCTGCGCCGGCCGGGCGCCATGCGCCGCGGCCACGGCATCGAGCGCGGCAAGAATCTTCAAACCCCGCGGGTTCAGGTACTGTTTCACCCGAGAGGCGCGCGCCCTTCCCTGAAGATCCGCCTCGGAGCGGTACTTTCCCGAAAGAAAGCCGCTCGCCAGGGAAAAGTACGCGATCACGCCCAGTCCCTCCTTCACGCAGAACGGCTCCAGCTTGCCTTCGTAATCGGCGCGATCGGCCAGATTGTAATTCGGCTGCAGGGTCTGGTACGCCGGCAGGTTCTTCTCCCGATGAAGGCGCAGGGCGCTTTCCAGACGGTCGGCGGAAAAATTCGAGGCGCCAATCGCGCGAACTTTGCCGGAACGGATCAGCTCCGCGTAGGCCGCGAGCGTCTCTTCCTGCGGGGTGTCGGGGTCGTCGCGGTGGGACTGGTACAAGTCGATGTGATCGGTTTGAAGCCGGCGCAGGGAGTCCTCCACGGCCTGCACGATCCAGCGCCGGGACAGGCCCGTCCGATCGGGACCCATATCCATTCCCACCTTGGTCGCAATCACGACATCGTCCCGCCGGCCGCGCCGGCGAAGCCACCGGCCGATGATCGTTTCCGATTCTCCGCCGGAATTCCCCGGCGCCCACCGCGAATAGACGTCCGCGGTGTCGATCAGATTGAAGCCCTCGCCCACGAAGGCATCCAGGATCGCCTCGGAATCCTCGGCTTTGACCGTCCAGCCGAACACATTGCCGCCCAGCGCCCAGGGCGCCACGTGGATGCCACTCTTCCCCAGCGCGCGCATTGTCATAAGGGAGGCACCGTACCCCGAAGGCCCGGCGAAGCAAGGCGCTGCCGCCGCGGGCGGACCTTGCCGGACCAGGGGCTGAACGCGGCATCGCGCAGAGCCACGCCGGGGCGGGGAAAGCAGCAGCCCTGAGAGGCGCGGGGCGGCCTTCTCCCCGCACCGCCCCATCGCCCGGCGTTCAGTCTCCTTTGGCCGCGCCGGCCGCCCATTCCACCGCTCCGCGGATGTAGGCGCGGTCCAGGGGGAGTTGCCAGAACTCGTCCGTGTGGCCCAGGGCCGACTGGAAGATTCGGCCTTTTCCGGCCTGCGAGGTCCAGACCAGCGGGTGGTCGCCCATGGGCAGCTTCACCTTGGGAAACCAGGGATTGTATTTGGTGTTGTAGCTCGACTCGTCGATCGAGATGAGCACGTGCACGTTCGGGCGCGGGTCGCGGTCGAAGCTGTACCACTCGTCGCTGTACTTCCAATCGCCCGGCGGCAGCACGGCAGTCGCGGGGTTGCTGCGGTCTTCGATGATCAGCCGCGCCGGCTGGACCGGCGGATGGCCCAGGAACTTGGCGCCCAGAGCGTGGTTGTACCACGGCCAGTGGTATTCGGTGTCGGCCCCCGTGTGCAAGGTCACCAAGCCCGTCCCCCCTTCTACCGCATGCTCGATGGCGGCGTGTTCCGAGGCGTTGAAGATGGTCCGGGTGGTCATCAGGAAGACAATGACGTCGAAGTGCTGGAGAAACTCGGGCGTGACGAGCGAGGTGTCCTCGGTCGAGGTGACGCCCCATTTGGCCTGCTGGGCGATTTCCACCAGCGCGTTCAGGGCGGCGGGAATCGACTTGTGGCGAAAGCCGTTGGTCTTGGTGATCACCAGGACGCGGATCCGGGGCGGCACGTAGGTGTTGTCCGTCTGCGCGAGCAGACCGGCGGCAAAAACAAAGGTGAAGAAGATCCAGCCCAGCTTTTTCATGAATTCGTTTGTTAGCCGGGGCGCCCCCAACCCGCAAGCGGCGAAACGGGGCACGGGGCCGCGCGCACGTGGGCCTGCCGGCGTTTACCAAGGGGTCATGTACCAAATCCCAACAAATCCGGACGCTTTGGGTCCTGCGCAGTTAGCCATTCGACATCCTCTCACTGCGTTGCAGGAAAGTTCCGAGATCCACTCTACGGTGGAGTTCCGAAACATGAAGTTGATCCAGAGGAGAGCGTACGGATTTAGATCCTTCGCCAACTACCGCCGCAGGGTCATCGCACAATGCGGCGAGACACAATAATTCTAATTAAAATTGGTGTGGGCTGATCCCCACTCTACGGTGGAGACCCTGGAGATCCCGCCTTCGCCCCGGTGGGGCTACGGCGGGCAGGTTTCGCATTGCGAAACCTGGTGCAAGCGCCGGGAGTCGAAATCGGCTTGGACGTTTCCGGCATTCGCCGCTGTTCTCAGAGGAGAAATCCTGTTTTCACTCTGATTTTTTTACTTCCAGCGATCTTCTTCGCGAACCATTTGGGTGCACCAAAGTGCATCACAATGCGCCAAGGCTGGCAGGAATTTGACAGGAAAAATCGTTGAGGGACGCGACCGCTCTTCCGCTCCCCTTTTTCTCCCCTCCTCGCCCTGATCGCAACACGCCGTCAGGATGGCCGCCATGCCTCAGATTTGGCCTATACGGGCCGCTGACAGGCCAAGCCTACTTCGCCTAGCCCGCGGCCTGATCGGCCCCCATGGCGGCAAAAACCGTCGCCCAGGCGCCTTCGCCCCAGTCCAGCACACCGGTCTCCCCGCCGATCATGATTTCCTGAATGCCGTCGACCAAACAGTCCACCTGGTCGTCGTGAGCGTGAGTTTCGTTCTGGGTGAAGGCGCCGCACTCGGCCAAAAGCTCTTCAATGAACGGCTCGCCCTTTGGCAGGTAAACAAGCCCGGTCGAAATGTACGGGAGCACGTCCTGGACCCGGGCGGCCTTGTCCTTTATCCGGCGAAGGCCCACGGTCGGAATGCCGAGCTGCGCCAGTTGCTGCATCAGGCCGTGGCCGGCCGTCGCCTCTTCGATCAGGAACTTGCTGACCGGGTGGCCGGCGTCCTCATTGTGTTTCTGCCAAAATAGTGCCGCGTTTGATAGGAGCGCCGGAGAGTCCCATCTTCCCCGGGCCTGATCCAGGAGGTGCGCATTCTTCGTGCCTTCCAATTGGCCCCAGCACTGCAGGACACAGAAATCGTTCCCCTCCCGTTTGGTAAACGCTGTGTCGCAGGTGATGATCTTCCGAGCCCAGGCGTGGCTCGGGTTCGGTTCGTACCAGCGGAATTCGTCGGTGACGATGAGGTTCCCGCCGATCGCAACGGGCTCTTGCTGATATTGGGCCGCAAATGTCCAACGACCAGTCCGGGTCCGCTGTAAAGCCAAGAGCGTTGCCGTGGAAATGGTCTCCGGAAATTGGCTCTCCCCGTTCACCATGGCCGGAAATTTTATGTGAAAGACCCGATCTCCATAATTTTCGAGCAAATATCCGGGAAGATCCAAGGGGGCCAGCCTCTGAGCACAGATAATGATCGGCGTGTACTCACTGCTATTTCGGCGAGAAAGAATGGTATTCACAAACCCATGACGAACGTTCTCCGCGGCAACCGGGGAAAGCGCTTCATCCGGCTTCGCGGCATCATCAATTATGGCTAGGCCGCCACCCGGTTCCTTGGATCCGGCGCCTCTGCCTGTCAGGGCACCACCCACGCCAACGGCGTAAATGCTCCCGCCTTCGATCGTCGTCACATAGTCGGCGCGTTTGCCGTGAACCAAGTCGCCAAAGAGGACGAGGAACCAGTCCCGGCGCAACGTATCGGCGATGTACGCGAGCGTAGCTTCGGCGAGGGTCGCGGCATAGCTCGTGTAAATACATTGGGAATGGGGAAAAAAAGCTATCACCCAACAAACCAAGGCGGCCATCATCACAGTTTTCCCGACGCGCGGCGGAAGATTCACGATAATGAATTCCGCCCGCTGGCCATTCGGAAGGAAAAGGTCACTGAGCGCCGCCCGCTCCAGAACGTCGCATGCTTCGCGGTGTGCGGCCTTCAGCGGAAGGCTCAGCCGATTTTCCGCAACGAACAGTTGGAAGAATTCCCAAAACGAGAGGAAATCTTCCGGCGACTGGATCGCCGCTTCGCCCCTGTCCCGAATCAGCCTGCGGCGGCGGCGGGCACCGGCGTGACTTCAAGGTCAGGCTTCGGCGACGAACCAAGGGCTTGAACGGCGCTGGGCGCGGCCAGGCGGCGCGCGCGGAAAATCTCGAGCCGCTGCGGAACGGTGAGGCGAGCCGTCTGCACGGCGATCGGCGCGCCGTTGGCGCCCGTCACTTCCATCCGCGCTGGAGCAGCATCACCGGCAAGTTTGCTGTAAACCTCAACGGCGCGCGCCACTTCGCTCGCAGTGGAGTTCGGATTCTGGATGATGGCCGCGAGATAGGCCAGGCGCTCATTCAATGTCAGAAGGGCTTTCCGCTCAGACCGCGCGCGCAGACTGGCGATGCGCTCACGGACCAGCGGGTGCTTCGCCACGCGGTGGCCTCGCTCGCCGGCATCCGCGACCGAAACATCCGGCCGGCCGTAAGCTTCCCGGTATGCCTCGCTGTGGCTCTTGCCCGAGGCGACCAATTGCGAAAAACGCTCCTGCCGGGAGGTGAGTCCCTGGGGGTCGGTTTTCTTGCGGTCGGCCATTTCGATATTACCGCTTTCTCAGCCTCTTTCCGTCAATTAGATTAGCGCAATTTACACCTAAGCCAATTCAAAGGGCTATAAGAGGTCATCTTCTAATATCTGCCGCTCTCCCTCTGGGGCGCAGATCATAACGCCCTCTGCAGCGCCGCTTCCTGTTCGCTGCAGCAAAAATGGTTTGGAGTCCCTATCGGGAAAGTTCTCCAAGTCGTAGTGGCATTCATCGCCACTCTTGCTTGGCCTTTTTACGAGACGCACTCCAGCGGGGAGGTCAGCATCTGAGAACCGGAAGAATATCGGATTTTCTCCGCCGACCTCTGTATAAAATTCTCTGAGGTGAGCACACGGTGCGACTTCTCGCGTGTCGATGCAGCCGGTATCAACGACTGATATTCCTTGCTGACCGGTCTTGAAGGCAAGGCTCTGAAATCGCTTAAGCCGCCGGTCGTAATGTTTTCGCGGGAGGATTCGAATGAAGACCATGCTCGAAATAGGTGCTGCGCAATGAGTGACTGCGCTTCTTGAATAGCCAGCCCTTCGTAACGAGCATCCTCAGCCCCGTCCTTTTCGTGCACATATGTCACCCCGAGATCGGGCTCTACGGTAAATTCGTGGTACTCGTCCGATGCGTAAAAACAAACTCGTAGTTCCCCGTTCAATCCGGGGAAAGAATCCGAATCAGTGCCGAGGTTTGCCATGTACGCCTGATACATCAACTGCCTGGCGACGTGGATTACTTCCAACGATATCGGAACGCCTTCGTCTCCATGCCACCCTTCGGCTAGCGACGCGTAAGACATCAGCTTCTCGAAATCGGGAGCAGCGCCGTACTCGAAAACGCCCCCGCCGAGTACAATGTTCAACAATTGAAAGGAACGGTCTGTCGACATTGGTGCGCGCCTATTTCTTTTCCCCGCCTGGGAACGCGGCATTCAGTTTTTGAATGAGCTCGTCGGATGCTTGAACAGAGGTACCAACAGATTTTTCGTACTCGGCAATTGAAGCACCTAATGCTTTCACCAGGCTCTTTGCGACCGGGTAGGCGATCCGAAGATCGGCAATCGGCCGATCATTGTTCATCAGCGTCAAGGACATATCCACTGCCGCAATTGATGACTGAAACCCGTTGAAGTACAACACGGGCAATCCAAACGGCATAAGCGGCAATTGGGAAGAGCTTCTCTCGGTCATGGTTCGCCGGCGAACCGGCAGATGAAAGATACCGAACGCTGGCTTCCAGTCAATGGTCGAGAGCCGCCAAGTTCGGACCGTCGGAAGGGCTGTTGGATCCCCCGAGGGCGCTGACGCACTCGCCCAGGTCCTCAGCCGTCAGCCGCTGGTAGATTCGGTGAACCGATTGGCTGGCGTGACCGACAAAGCGCATCGCCTTACTGATGGGGACACCCGCGCGGGCGAGGCGGGTAATCACGGTCACCCGCGTGCAGTGGAAGCAAAGGTTAGCGAGCTCCGGCCGCCCCTTGAAAAAGAAGTGCCAGTCTTTCGCCGCCATCCGGGGAAGGGTGCATGTCTGCGTTGCCCCTGCGGTGCGCAATTCCTGCATGAGCGGCACCAGCCCGTCGTGCAGCAGCGTCGTAAAAACCTTCTTCGATCCGTTCCGGCCCTTGCCGTAAAACTGAACTCTGCGCCCAGCGATGTCGATCCGCTCCAGCGGGATTTGCGTCTCGGTCAGCCGGCAGCCCTGGTGAATCGCGATTTCGAAGGAAACGGTCATCCAGCGCTCGGTGATCGGCAATTGGCCCTCCTTCTCCGCCAGAAGCTGGCGGATCAGCCGCTCCTGCGCCGGGGTTATCTCAGGCTTTTCCGCCGGTTCCTCCTTTGGAAAGGGCAAACGGGCGCAAGGATTAGCGAACGTGAATTCCCTCCGTACCGCCTCAGCCATGATGACGGACATGAGCTTGATTTCCTGGCGCGCGGTATTGCGGGAAATCAAGGTGCCCCGGTGGCGGCGCTGGGCCGTGCGCCAGGTCATGTAGCCCGCGACGTGGCTGTAAGTGAAATGAGCGGGCCGGGTTACCTTTTCTTGAAGCAAATAGGTGGAAATGTTTTTCCAGGCATTCTCGTAACGCTGAAAAGTTGTTGGCGATCGGCCGTAGCGCTCCTGCAAGAATAATCGCACCCATGCCGCCCAGCCATCGCCGTGGGAGCCGACGAGAAGTTGCGCGAGGCGAATTTTCTCGGCCAGGTAACGCTCAGCGTTTCTTCGTCCAGATGCAGTATCTGTCCGCCACGGCGTTGCCTCATGCACGCGCTTCAGACGGTCGACCGAAAAGTAGGAGACATAAAAATAGGGAGAGCCTTTCCGGCTGTAGATCGAGGCACCCGCCGAAACATTCATGCTTCGCTGGGGACGCTGGCTTTCAGCCAACCCGCTCGCGGCTGGATCCGAAAAATCTTCGCCGGACGAACCGCGGGACCGTGGAAGCTCAAACTGCGGGTGCGTTTCGAGCCAACGCGTCAGAAGCCGCGCCGAGGTGTAGCCGCCGCCGATGAAAGGTGAATCCGGCTGGCCCTGGGAGGCCCGTTTGATTGCGGCGACCGTGTAAATTGAAACGCCGATTGCCGCTGCGGCGTCAGCTTGGCGCCGAATGAGGATGTCGGCGGGATCAAGCACCGCCTGGGGAGAATTCATGGCTATGAAGGAGGGGCGCCGGTCCGATGCCGACGCCCCTTGGTCTCAGGCGACAGCTCTCCTTCGCTTGGCTTTCCTCCGCTCCGGCTTCATGAACGGCGTCGAAATCTCGCCGCCGGCGAAGACGCCGAACCGAAAAGGCTGCGCCCCCGGCAACCATGCCTTGGGCCCGCACACGCGGACGTGCTGCGCGGCTGCGGCAAGCGCCGACGCCAGCACAAACCAAATGCGGTCCGATTCTGCGCCCCGAACGGGAATTCGGTTCAAAGCGCCGAAGATTTCGCGTTCGCTGAACTGGGGCTTATTTTTCGCGGGCGCCTTGTTGCGGGAATGAAGTGATTTGGCGTTCATCAGGTCGCCTCCAATTCGCGGGCGAAACATACGGGAGCGGCCCTTTTCTGGCCTCTTTCGAAGACGATGGGGGCCGCAATCTGGCCTCCGTTTTCCTTCGCCTCTGCCGCGAGAACGCGGACCCCCTCCCGGATAATCGTCTCCAAGTACCAATCAAGGATATCTTTTCGCAGAAAATCGTATTCGCTCTCCATATACGGGAGGGTCGAAATCAATTCCTGCGTGAATCGGTCGATCTTGACCGAGAATCTATTGAACTTCTTGCCGGTGCGCCGGCCGAGTGGATGCTTCATAGGATTCCAAAACAAGCAGTCCTACCTACACGACGGATTAGAGCGGGCGCTCAAAGAGAGCCCTCCGCCTTTCGATAGGACTGCAATTGTTCGTTGGTTTTGATGGATTTGCTTTCGCTTACCTTCTATCGGGGGCTCTAATCCCCGGCAGCCCTGCAGCTGCGCCGTTACACTAGGACTGCCAACCCAACGCTGGGAAGAAAATTCGCGGGTGCGAATGGGTGCTTTTAGCGCCTTTTTGGGTAGAAGAACGTAGAGAATTGCAGAACAAACCTGCTCAATGATAGGTTTAGTTCAGCGACACGCGGCAAAGGCTTCCAGCTTCCATCTCCGTTGCCTATCTCCCGGCATATCCATTCGATCCGCTTTACACCGAAGCAAGTGGGCCTTCATGGCTGGCGCTTCGCCGAACAGGATGACCGCCGCTTGGGGCGATTCGTGAAGCCTGTAGCGCGCATTTTTGGTAAGGGCATTCGTTATCCTGAATTGATCGGCGGCAAAAGAGGCAAGGACCCCTTTGTCATCGACGACAATCACGGGGCAAACGAATCAAGTGATGAATAGGTCGCAAAACCATTGAGCCGCAGCCACAGACGCCACCAACGCCGCGGACCCGAACAGAAGCCGGCGCCTCAGCCCGCACTTCAACCGAGTGCCGTTCCACAATCGTCCTCGAAACATGACGACGCCGCTAACAAAGCAAGCGACAGACAGCAGATAAATGGAAACCCCCAGAGCCGCTTGCGCTATGCGGGGGACTTCAATTTCTGGATGATGGTTTTTACCGGATGTCTCGTAATTGAGGCCTTCGTTCAGTGGCGAACCTACGAGGGTCAGCGGAAAATCATGAGCGATACATTCGCTGCGATGGAGGGTCAGTTGGGCGTGATGAAAGACCAACTCCAGGAAGCTAGGACTGCGAGAACCGATAGTTACGTCGCGGGAATTGAGCAGCGACAGAGATACGAGACCGATCAGCGCGCGTGGGTTGGCATAAGAGATTCTGATTTGGCGCCGATTGAAGCCGGAAAGCCTTTCATGGCGGCTGTGCGAATAGTCAATACGGGGAAAACTCCTGCGCTCAAAATTACCAGTTTCATTCGAATTGCTGCCGCACCGGCCAATCAGTCCCCAGACGTAGATGCCATTGCGAAACTGCCAACTTGGGGGCCCGACGAGACAACCAGTGTTCCCACGGGCGCTTTTTTTCCTGGGCAGGTGCAAACCCTCTTGATCGGCCACGTGGATTCGCCAATTCCCACAGACACTCTTAACGGAATTATCTCTGGAACGCTGACCGTCTACATTATTGGAGAAATCCACTATCGGGACGTGTTCAACAGTCAGCATATGACGACCTTCTTCATGGTCTATAACCCTGAGGCCAAGGCTTTCGCCTTTTGCCCCACCCACAACGACGCAGACTAATAGGACACGCGTAAAGCGACTATCGACGCCGATCGCTTCCGCGAATTCGCGCGGCTCTTGAAAGCTACGCGCGCACAACCGTCTCGGATAATGGGTAGCGCGCTTCTGGGTACGGAGCGGGGTTGTCACCGATTCATCGCCGGGATGGAATAGCCGGCGTTGCTCAGCATGGCCCGATTGGCATCAGCCACGGCGCGGGCGCTGCGATGCGGGTTTCCAGCCTCATTGATATGGAAGGTATTGTGCATGGTCGCCGAGGACGACCCAGCCCCATGAAACATCGATGTGAATAGGTCCCAGATGCCGCGCCGGAGATCGCCTGGCCCATCGATTCCAAAGAGACCGCCCAATGGGCCGGCGATCATGGATTCAACCGTGCCCGCAAATAAGCGCGACACGCCCGCCGAACGGAAATGGCCTTCCTTCTCAAGCTGCTTGTCGCGCTCATCGGCGGCCTGGACCAGGGGCTTCAGAATATGCAACCTCTCCAATTGGCTGATCATGAGCGCCAAGCCGGCCGTGATGAGCCCGACTGTCGCCAGGAGCGGCAAGAACGCGACCCCGAGGACGGTCACAACGGGTGTCAGGATGGCAAGGGCACCCGCCAACAGCGTAACGCCGCCCGCCACCAGCACCAGCGCCACAGCCAGAGCGCTCAGCGCAATTTTTGTAATTTGAGCGCCGGCGGAGTCGCGATCTAGCCAAGCGACAAATCGGGCGAGGAGATGGATTCCTTTGTCGAGCGCCTTCAGGACAAGATCGATGGCCGGTTCAAATTCCGTCAACAGCGCCATGCCCGCAACCTCGGCATGGAACTTGAGTTGGCCCCACTCTTTGTTGAGTTCGTTCATCTTACCCGCATTGCGATCCAGGATTTCGTACATCTGCTTGAAATCCTCCATGCCGTATGCCGGATTTCTAAGCGCATCGAAGATGCTGCCGGGAACTCCAGCTTGTCCGGCAAATACACGCGCCATCGGCACCTGGTCCGGGCGCAGCTGCATGAGGCCGCGGTGCAGGTGATCGATGAGCTTCAATGGGTCCCCGCGCGGATCAAGAGGGACGCCCATGAGTGCCTGCAGGAGGGCCCATGGCCCGGCGCCTTCCCCCGTGAGCCGCATTTTCACTCCCGCGGTCTGAAGGCTGGAGACGAATTGCGCCATCTCCTCGGGACGGATGCCCACGCCCACTCCCGCGCCCTGCGCCGCCAAAAGACGCGCCGGCCTAATTCCGGTGCCAAGTGTAAAGTTCTCCAGGCGCCCAAACGCCTGCGCGCCTTTGTCCGCAAAATAGACCATACTCGCGGCCAGAGCGTCCATCGCAACGGCAGTCTTGTTGGCCCAGCTCTCGACTGTCTTGAGGTCGGTTGCCATGAGCCGCGTGGCGAACGAGCTTTTAGTCGTCTTATCGGTGACCTTTTCCAGCACCGGGGGAAGCCCCTGCAGATTGTCCTTGTCGAAACCGAATGTGATTTGCTGCCCATTGGGCGTGGCAAATCCGAATTCCATCTGCCGGCTATCAGCCGCGGCCTTGTTCGCCTGCTGAATCGCCCCGGCGGCCGCCTTGGCTGACTCGGCGGTCTTGCGCAGCGCCGCGTCGGTTTTTTGGAGCTTGTCGATTCCCTCGGCCCGAATGCGCAGGGCCACAATCATTTCAGCGATGGTCATTATTCTGCCTCCTCAACGTATTGCTTGGCTTTGGCCAAGTGCAGAAGTTCTGCATGCGTCCATCCGCTGAGAACGGCCTCGCCGTCGGGCCCGACCGCTGTCAGCGGGATCTCTTCTGCGGCGGCAACATCGAACACGAAATTTACGGGCGTCTCTCCCTCGACCGTCCGCTCGACATCGCCAATCGCGAGGATCGGAGACTTCTTTCGCCGCGCGAATTCCATCCGCGCATGAGCGACCGTCGCCCGGGCCTGTAGCGCGATCCGTGCGCTCAGGAGAAAATAGCGCAAGCGCGCCAGGATTCCCTGAAAAAGCACGCCGAGCAGAAATCCAGTTATGACTCCAAGTTGGCCGGCGGTTGCGGTGAAGATTACGGTTGGGTTGTTCACGGCACTGCCCTCCTATTCCGGAAAGGCACAGGCTTCAAAGACGCCAGCGGCGCGAAGTACATTTCGCCCGTCAAAGAGTCGTTCATCCTGAGCCAATCTAGCCCGAGGCCCGCAGAGTTCAGGGCGATATATGCATCGGTGCCGATTTTGCGCCAATCCATATGTTCATTGTTCTCGATGTATCGGTCCAATTGCCGCTGGTCCTCGCGTGCCTTCACAACCACGAGCACCGCTTCCTTTTGGGGCGCCGGGCTCATTGGAATTCCCCCGCCGGCGCGCGCCACGAACTGGTTGCAACCGCGAAGCCGAGGTCGACGAAGCGAAACTCGCCTTCGAGGCGCGCCGCATAGCGCAGCTTGTTGAACAGGCTGAAGCTGTCGGAGTTCGAAAGGACCACGAAGGTGTTTGGACCGACCTCTCGGATCGAAATCGAGCCGCTTTCGTCCGTGAAGGTGGATAGTTTGGACGCGTCGTCTTTGCTGTCGGCGATGATCAAAAGCGCCTTTTGGGGCGGTTGGCGGGTGTAGGAGATCGAGGAGTTCATAGTTTTGTTTTTTCCGAGGAAATGGTCGCTTTCGCTCCAGGCGCATGCGCGTGGGCGCCGCCGCCTCTGGAATTTAGCCACGCTGCGGCGCGCATGCGCCCGTCCGGGCCCAGCGCATTGCGGGAGCCGATGACGCCAGCAACGTGCGGCCAACGGGAACGGCCGGGCACAATCACAAAGGTCGCCGCGAAGGGTTGCCTCTCCAGCGCCCTATCGAGCAGGGTGCCTAAGACCTCGTATGCCGCCGCAGAGGCAAGGGCGGTTCGTAGCCATGCTACTTCGCCCGCGAGTTTTTTCAGGTCCCATTCCGCGGCTGCGGATAGACGAATTACCGCTTGCCGCGCTGGTGGCTCGGGCGACCAGACGGGCAGGCATTCTTCGAAGGGCTTGCCCGAGAGCCTGCGGCCGATGCACCTGGGACTGATAAATTCGAAGCGCCACTCGCCGCGGAGCCTGCCGCAGGCGAAGACATGCCGGCGCAGCACCTGAAGCCCATGTTCGATTGCGCGTGCAAAGACCAGGTTGGCTTCAACGCCAAAGGAAAGCAGTGACGCGCAGCGGTCCGCGGCGCGCGTGACCGGCAATTCGACCGTGCCCGACAAAGTAACCTGGGGTATTTCGGTGCTCGTACTCATGGCTCAACGAAGTTTGCGAACCGCGTGGTAAAGCGATCGAAGATGAGCCCGATCTTTGTCGTCGGCGCCCCGCGGGCTTTGCGCTGGTAAAGATGAACCTCGAATGTGCGGCGCGCCGCATCGCTGTAGCTTTGGTCCTCTCCCTTGTCGGTCTGAGCCGGACGGTGCAGGATCAATACGCGGTCGGCATCGGCCTCGAGGGCGCCGGACTCCCGCAAATCCGCCTCGGTCGGCACGCGCTCATGCCGCTCTGAGTCGCGGCCGACGGCGCTCATCGCAAGAATCGGAACTCGGAAGCGCATGGCGAAACGTTTCAGGGCCTTCGAAATGCGGCCAATGGCTTGATCTTGCGTTTCGCCCTTCTGCTGGGCCGGGTCGACCAGTTGCACGTAATCCAAGATGAAAAGCCGCGGTGGCCGCGCTTTGCCCATTTGCGCCTCCCAAGCCGCGAGCATGGGCCCAAGCCTGGGCAGCGCCGTCATGGTGATGGGCAAAGAGGCGATGCGGGATGCCTCGCGGCGCACCCGCTCAGCCAAATCCGCCGGAAGCCGATCGCCGAAAAGGGGCAGCGGTACGCCGGCCAACTGGTGGCTGCCATACTGGGCGAATTCTTCGGCAGACATTTCCAGGGATTCGCAATGCACGGGCTCGTCCTGGCGGGCGACGTGCAGGGCGATTTGCCGGGCCAGGCTCGATTTGCCCTGGCCGGGCCGCGCGCCGAGCATGATCAACTGGCCCGGGAAAAACGGCGTCAGTATGCGGTCGAAATCAGCGAGACCGGTGCGGACGGCGCTGGTGAGTAGCCGCGGGCGAGGGTTAACGACTTCCCCCGCGTATTCAGCCGCCGCCGCCGCGAGAGGGGTGCCACGGGCCTCCGGGACAAACGTCGCGGCCAGTTCCTGAACCCGCCGCTCTTGGGCTTCAAGTTCGGATGCTGGTGATTCCTCATGAGCGCCGGCCGCGAACAATCCCTTTCGCACGCGCGAGAGATGCCAGCGCCGAAGCTGATCGACATGAGCATCCAGGCTTAGGCTTGTGGCGCAGCGGTAGTCGCTCATCCGGCAGAAATCGGCCGCGGTGATTTCCTGGGGCGTCACGCCGCGGCGATGCAGCTCGTCCCATGCGATCACCGGATCAATCGGCCCCCCTCCGAACGCCACGAATGTCTCAAAAACCTTACGGCATTTGACGTCGGCGAACCATTCCGGTAGCACCCCGAGCGCCTGGCATCGGGCAAATACATCTTTGCCGTCCAAAAGAACGGCGCCGATGATCGACTGTTCCAGGGAGGGCGGGGGCTGGTCGCACGAGGCTATGATTTCGGAGCTCATGCAGATTGGTCGAAAAGCCGCAGGTTGGCTTCGTCCCGCGCGGCCGTTTCCTCCGGGCTGAGGCGCTTCGCCGCCGTTGGGCGCTGCGGTTGCCCTTCAGCTCCCCGACGATCGCGCCAGTTGCGGATGCAGGTCCGCGCGGCCGCCTGCCAGTTCACGATTGGCTTGCCTCTGCCCTGTTTCCACCCGTTGGCCGTGTAGTGATCGTGGGCGCCCTCGGCATCGCCTTTCGGCCAAGACGGCTCCTGCAGCGTGGCGTAGGCCAGCCACTCCTCAACAGATGGAGCGACAAAGCGGGCCGCCGCCACCCGCCCGGCCGTCCGGCCATCTTTCTTCTCATTTCTTACAGGAGATTCTTCATAACACGGAACTGGAAAATTTTTCCATTTCCCTAGGTCCGGACTGGATTCCCCACCTGGGGAAGGTAATCCGGGGTCCTCCGTGCGGCGATAGGCGCAGCGGAGGAGCCGGTACGTACTGGGGAGCAAGGCAACCTGATCCGGCATCCGGTTGATGCGGACGCCGACAAGGCCGATCGCCTCCAGCTTGCGCAGGACCGTCCGGACGTGCTTGTCCGAAAGACCGCAAAGCCTGGCCAACGTGGGCTGCGATACGTCGAAGACCTCGGCTTGGCGGTCGCTGGCCACCTCGCAGAGCGCGCTGTAGACTGCAAGGATTGAAGTCACGCCCGGGCCCCCTTCGGTTTCGCCGAAAGAATCCCGAATGAGGCGCCGGGCTGCTTTCGATTCCCAGCACCATGGGCCGTCAGCGACCGCGCGAAGAGCCGGTTGAGGGGAATTTCCATTGCTGGGGCGCTCGTCAGCGTTGTTCATGGCTGCCGGGGCCGGTTTGCCGGAGGAGTGCGGCGATTTCGGCGCGGATCGCGGTTAGTGCGCGGACTCGAGCATCACGCTCGGACTGCAAGCGACGAAGTTTGTCCTCGATGCCATCGAGCATTTCGACCGTGCGCACCTCGCGCCGACGGAGGAGCAAGACAGGATCCGAGAGTTGGGCGCGCAGGGCGGGCGTTATAACATGAGGACGGATACGCCGGCCGCAGCAGAGCGTTGGCCGAGCGTGAGCATCGAAAAAAAGTTGACATCCCCAACGCCGGCTCCATTGATGCCCTGCGTCTGGTTCCCAAGTTTGACGTTCAGCGCAGGCCCGGCAGGTTGAAATGCCGGGCCTGTTCCTTTTCCCGGTGGCGCGGTCATGCTTTTACCTCCTCGGCAGCCGCTTCGACGAAAGCGTCCAGCGCGATCCGCGTAACAACGATCCGCTTGCCAATGCGAGAGTACTTGATGCGTCGGGCGGTGAGTAAATCGCGCAATGTCCGAAGCGAAACGCCGATGTACAATGAGGCTTCCAGCGCGTCCATGTTTACTGGCGGGTTGCACCGGATGGCGTAGGCCCGCGCTTCCGCAAATTCCTTCTCTGCCGCTCCTGGAGACTGCGCTTCGGCAACGTTCACGCGACCACCTGCTTTCCGGGCTTAGCCGGCGTTGCCATCGACGCGAGTAGCGCTGTGGCCTGATCAACCGGGATGAAAAGTTTCCCTCGTTTGCCTGGCTCCGTAGTTACGCGAATCAGGTCAATCTTTCCGGCCTTCCACAAACGTCTCCATGTCGCCTTGCTGACGTTGAAGATCGGATCCCCGCCACGCTGTGGAAGCGGGATTGTTCGAACGTTGCCGGAATCTACGCCGACGACCGGATTGCGCCTAGACTATCCGTCGCCACGAGGGCGACAAGCACCCCGCGGAGTTGGATCAGTTGCAGCATCATGACGAGCACGGTGGCACTATCGCCCGCGCTGTCAAGCAATCTTAA
>DASRSH010000172.1:0-39545 GCA_035656575.1 Opitutaceae bacterium | reverse complement strand
GTTGGGATTTGGTACGTGACCCCTTTGCCATTGCACGCCCGGCGCATTCGTCTTTTCGTTCCGCCATCCATGTCGCAGCCCAAGCCCGCCATCCTCGCGCTCGAAGACGGCAGCGTTTTTCACGGGTCCGCCTTCGGCGCGGACGCCACCATTGCCGGGGAATGCGTCTTCAACACCTCGATGACGGGTTACCAGGAAATCCTGACCGACCCGTCGTATTTCGGGCAGATCGTGACCCTGACCGCGGTGCAGATCGGCAACTACGGCATCAACGCCGCCGACGCCGAGGCGGCGGGACCCAAGGCCTCGGGCCTGGTAGTGCGCGAGCTGTCGCCGGTGGTGAGCAACTGGCGCTCGCAGCAGAGCCTGGACGAGTACCTGCGCCGGGCGGGCGTGCCCGGCATCAGCGAGGTGGATACGCGGGCCCTGACCAAGAAGCTCCGCGTCCAGGGCGCGATGAAGTGCTGCCTGAGCACGCTGCCGCTCGCGCCCGCCGCGGCGGTCGAGCGGGCGCGCGCCTGGCGCGACATGGCCGGCGCCGACTATGTGCGCGACGTGACCTGCGCGTCGGCGCATGAGTGGAGCGCCGACGCGGCCGGCAATTTCAACGCCCCCTATGTCCCGGTGGGCACCCGTTTCGGGGCCGCCCCCGCCCCGGCGCGGCGCTACCGGGTCGCGGCGTTCGACTATGGCGCGAAGTTCACGATCTACCGCAAGCTGGTGCGGCATGGATTCGACGTCGAGGTCCTTCCCGCCGGCGCCTCCGCCGCGCAGGTGCGCGAGCGGAAGCCGGACGGGCTGTTCCTCTCCAACGGTCCGGGCGATCCCGCCGCGCTGCCTTATATCCACAAGACGGTGACGGCGCTCATTCCGGAGCTGCCCACCTTCGGCATCTGCCTGGGCCACCAGATGATCACGCATGCGCTGGGCGGCTCCACCTTCAAGCTCAAGTTCGGCCACCGCGGCGGCAACCAGCCGGTGAAGAATCTCGAGACCGGGCGCGTCTCGATCACGGCGCAAAACCACGGTTTCGCGACCGATCCGCAATCGGTCGAAAAGGGCGGCGGGGTCGTCACCGAAATCAATCTCAACGATCGGACGGTCGAGGGCCTGCGCCACAAGGAACTGCCCGTGTTCTGCGTGCAGTACCACCCCGAGGCCGCGCCCGGGCCCAACGACGCCGATCCGCTCTTCGAGGACTTCTACCGGCTGATCGAGAAGCGCAAGGCGGGCAAGATCTAGCCGGGAGCGCGCTGGAATCAAAGCGCGGGCAAAACGGCTGCGGTTGCTCGAAAGCAGCTCTCACCCGAGCTTTGCATGAAAAGCCGATCTCGCTCGATTCGCCGGGCGAAAACGACCGAAGGCGAGCCCAGTGGGCTTTTCAGCCCTCCGCAGGGAGCCTCAGGCCGATTTTCGCCCAGCGAATCGAGCGAGATGAGCTCGAATTTCATACAAGAATCGGACCAGAGCGCTGTCTCGAAAACTGTGGCCCTTTACCGGCGGTCCGCACGCCGCGCGTGCCCTACGGCACAGCGGCTGCAGTTCAATTCAAACTGCCCTAGCCGAGGGCCGCATCGAACTTCGCCGCGTCCTCCGGGACGTCGACGCCGATCGAGGGCTCGTGGGTGATCCCCACCGCAATGGAATAGCCGTTTTCGAGCACGCGGAGCTGCTCCAGCTTTTCGACCTGTTCCAGCCGGCCCGGCGGCAGCGAAGCGAAGCGGCTCAGGAGGGAAGCCTTGTACGCGTACATGCCGACGTGGCGCAGACAGCCTTGGCTGCGCACCCAGGCGTCATCGGCCCGGCCGGCGGCGTCCCGCGGATAGGGCATGGGCGAGCGGGAAAAGTACAGGGCGCGGCCGTCCTTGGCGCAGACGACTTTCACCTGGTTCGGATCCTGCCAGTCGCGGGCGGTCGCAAACGGGGTCGCCAGCGTGCCCATTTCGGCCGGACCAGCGGCCAATCCCGCCAAAAGCTCCAATTGCGCGCGGGAAACGAGGGGTTCGTCGCCCTGGACGTTGATGATCTGGTCGGCCCGGATGCTTTCATTGGCCTCGGCGATCCGGTCGGTGCCGCTGGCATGGGTCGCCCGCGTCATGACCGCGGCGTAGCCGGCCGGCTCCAGGATCTCGCGCAACAGGGGGTGATCGACCGCAAAATAGACCGGCAGGCCGGGGGTCTGCGCCGCCAGACGCTCGGCGACCCAAAGGATCAGCGGCTTGCCCCGGATATTGTGTAAGAGCTTGCGGGGGAACCGGCTAGATTCCAGGCGACACGGGACGACAATGGCCTGGCGCGGCATTTTAGGTTGCAAGGCGCCCCCTCTTGGCCGACCTTCGCGGCCATTTTGATTCCATGAGCACGAGCGACGTTTCACCCGCAGGTCCACAAGCCGTCAAGGAGCTGGTGGTCCAAAACAAGATGGGCATCCACGCCCGTCCGGCTGCGATGATCGTCCGCATCACCAACAAGTTCAAATCAGAGGTGTTCGTGGAGAAGGACGACGAGCAGGTCAACGGCAAGAGCATCATGGGCTTGATGATGCTGGCCGCCGGCCGCGGCTCGAAGGTCAAGTTCATCGCCAGCGGCGAAGACGCCCCGCAGATGCTGGCCGAGCTCGAAGCCCTCTTCGCCCGCAAGTTCGACGAGCCGTAAGCGTGGATGCGGCGTCCCGCCGCTACCGCTTCACGCGATCCGGAAAAAGGCGCGGGTATTGGCCGTAGCCGCCGCCGCCAGCTCCTCCGGCGAAATTCCGAAGAGCCCCGCGGCGAAGTCCGCCGTCAGACGCACCCATCCCGGCTCGTTCGGTTTCCCGCGATGCGGCATCGGCGCCAGATACGGCGCGTCGGTTTCGACCATGAAGCGGTCCAGTCCCTGCTTGAGCGCAGCCGCCCGGACCGAGTCCGCGTTCTTGTACGTCAGAATGCCGGTGAACGAACCGCGCCCGCCGCGCCGGTTCAGCTCCGCCATCTCAGCCGGCCCCTCGCTGAAGCAGTGAAAGACCACGCGGGTCCAATCCACGCCTGAGGCATCGATCATCTCCACGCATTCGCCAAACGCCTGCCGCGAGTGCACCACCACCGGGCACCCGCGCCGCCGCGCGAGTTCCAACTGCCGCGCGAACGCCGCGCGCTGCCAGCCAAAGATCGTTTCTGCCGCCGCCGGATTCTCCCTGGGCAGGTGATACCGGTCGAGGCCGCATTCACCGAGGGCCGCCGGGCTCCCCCCCTGCCCGTCCCAAAACCCGTCGATCAGAGACACGGCGCTCTCCCAATCCTCCTTCACGGAGCACGGGTGCAGCCCGACCGTGTAGTGGACCACGCCGGGATGGGCCTGCGACAGCTGCCGGTTCAGGTCCCAGTCATCCCGGTCGGTTCCGATCGCAATCATTTCGCGCACGCCGGCGGCGGCGGCGCGCTCGATCACGCCCGCCAGTTCACCCCGGCGGGAAAATCCATCCAGATGACAATGGGAGTCGATCAGCCGCACTCACTGCAGGTAAAGGGCGCCGTACCGCTCGCGCAAGTACCGCAGCAGCGGCTGCGGCGTCAGCGGCTTGCCCGTCACCTTCTGGATGAGCGCCAGCCCGTCCTGCTTGCGCCCTTCGGAATGCACCTTGGACCGCAGCCAGGACAGCAGCCAGCCGAACTCGCCCCGGGCGAAATCCTCCTCCAGCGCCGGGCGCTCCGCCAGCGCCGCGTACCAAAGCTGCGAGGCCATCATGTTGCCGATCGTGTAGCTCGGGAAATATCCGAACATGCCCCCGCTCCAGTGCACGTCCTGCAGGACGCCTTCCTTGTCGCTGGCCGGCTCGAGCCCGATGATCTCCGCCGCGGCGGCGCGCCATGCGGCCGGCAGGTCCTTGACCGCCAGCTTGCCGGCGAACAGCCGCCGTTCCATTTCGAAGCGAAGGATCACGTGCAGATTGTACGTCACCTCGTCCGCCTCGACCCGGATCGACGAGAGCTTCACCCGGTTCACCGCCCGGAACAGGTCGTCCGACGTCAGCCCCTCCAGCGCCTGCGGCGCCACCGCCCGCGCGCGGGGCTCAAAGAATTTCCAGAACCCGCGGCTGCGCCCCACCTGGTTCTCCCAGAGGCGGCTCTGGGACTCGTGCACGGCCATGCCGGCGGCCAGGCCCAGGGCCGTGCCGCGGACCTCGTCCGCCATGCCCTGCTCGTACAGTCCGTGGCCCGTCTCGTGGATCGAGCCAAACAGGGCGCTGAGCGGGGCCTCCGGCTTGAACCGCGTCGTCATGCGCACGTCGACGCCCGTGCCCGAACAGAACGGGTGCAGCGAGGTGTCGATCCGGCCGCGCTTGTAGTCAAAGCCAAGCTTGGCCGTCACCTCGCGCAGGAAAGCCTCCTGGGCCGCCACCGACCAGGCTCCCAGCGCGGGCGCGGGCCGCTTTTCCGTCGCGGCCACGATTTGCCGCGCGAACGGCACCAGCTCGCGCCGCAGGGGGCCGAACAGGCCTTCGACGGCCGCCTCGGTCATCCCGGGGTCGAACAGGTCGAGTTGGTAATCGTAGACCGCGCCGCCCTTGCCCATGAACGAGGCTTCGCGCCGGGACAGATCCAGGTGCTTTTCCAGAACCGGGATGTAGCTCGCAAAATCGTTGTTCGCCCGCGCCTTGGCCCAGACATGGAACCCGTGGCTTTGCGCTTCCGCCTTTTCCTTCACGAACTCCGCCGGCAGCCGCGTCGCCCGGTCGTAGTCGCGCCGCGCCTGGCGGACGACCGCCGCCTTGGCGGCGTCCCCATTGCCCTGCTTTTCGAGTTCGTCCAGCCAGCGGCCCACCCGGGCGTCACAAGTGGAGGCATGCGCCACTTCGGCCAGAGCGGCCATTTGCTCGGCGCGCCGCCCGGCGGCGCCCTCAGGAAGGTTCACCTGCTCGTCCCAGCCGAGAAGTTCGCCGACCGTTTCCAGCGTATGGGTCCGGCGCAGGTGCGCCGTGAGTTCGTCGTAGGTGTTCACGTGCGAGAGGGTTTGATATCAACATGCCCTCCGTCCGCGTGCAAGATGACACGCGGCCCCCCGCCATTGAGGGTGGCTTCGAGCCGGCCGCGGTTGTTGCCGCCCGCCACCACCTGCAGGGGCAGATCGGCGAACCGCACGTGGCCCCAGACGGAGGCGGCATCCAGCGTGCACCGGGCCGCCGGATTCAGGCGCAGCAGGATCTGGCCGCTTTGGGTCCGCGCGCTGACCGGGCCGCCCACCTGCTTCGGCAGGCCCAGGCTGATATCGCCCGAATTGGCGGACAGGGTCGCGGCCCCGCCGGCGATCTGGACATCGATGTCGCCGCTCACGGTCGTCGCCACCAGCGTCCCCGCCACCGGCCCGATGCGAATGTCGCCGCTTTGGTTGTGCAGCCGGGCGCTCCCGCCGCAGCGGCTGACCACCAGCGACGTGGCGGTCGTCGAGGCGTCGACGTCGCCGGCGATGTGCTTCAGGTACACCGTCCCCCGGCGGGTGTGGACCGTGACGGAGGCGTCCAGATCGCCCACGTTCACGCTGCCGCTCTCGTTCTCCACGTCCACGGCGCAGTGGCGCGGCACGACGATCTGATAGAGGATCTGGAGGTCGCTCTTCTCCTCCCACATGAATTGCACGCGCGGGCCGGCGGCCACGAGGTCGACGTGGCGCCCGTCCGAGCGGGCCTGAAAATGAAACTGCTGTAACGCCCGCTCGAACCCGGCGTCGTCGAGCGGGCCGGTGCTGACGTGGGCCTCGACATGAATCGCCTGCGTGTCGGCCGCGGTCACCCGCACCGCCCCGCGGTAGGCATGCAGCGTGAGCCGGGGCGCCTCGCCGACGGCAAAGTCGCGCGTGATCACCCGATCGTTCGCGCGCAGTCCGGGCCGGCCGAGACCGGCAAGGGCCACCATCCAAAGCACCGGCGCGGCTGGCGTTTTCACAGGCGTCGCCCTATTTGACGGACGCCATGGCCTCCCTCAAGCCTTCCCGCAACGCACGGCCCATCCTTGCCCTTTCCGGCTTGAGCATTTCCCGGGGGTCCACGGCGATCCTGCGCGGCATCGATTGGCGGGTCCGCCGCGGCGAACACTGGGTCATCCTGGGGCCGAACGGCTGCGGAAAGACCTCCCTGCTCAAGGCCATGATGGGCTATTTCTCGCCCAGCCACGGCAGCCTGTCCGTGCTGGGCCAGGAATACGGCCGGGCCGACTGGCGCGACCTGCGGCTGCAGATCGGCATCGTGACGAGCGCCCTCCAGGCGTCGATCCCCCCGGCCGAAGTCGCCCTGGAGACGGTGGTCAGCGGCAAGTTCGCCCAGCTCGACCTCTGGGCCCACCCGAGCAAGACCGACTGGACCGCCGCCCGCAAATGGCTGCGCTTTCTGGGCGGCGAGCATCTCGCCCAGCGCGAGTGGCTCTACCTCTCCCAGGGCGAGCGCCAGCGGGTCCTGATCGCCCGCGCCCTCATGGCGAAGCCCAAGCTCCTGATCCTCGACGAGCCCTGCGCGGGCCTCGACCCCGTGGCGCGCGAGGAATTCCTGCACTTCATGGACCGGATCACCCGCCACGGCCCCTCGCTCGTCCTGGTCACCCACCACGTCGAGGAAATCACTCCCGGCTTCACCCACGCCTTGGTCCTGCGCCAGGGCTCGGTTCTGGCCTCCGGGGCGCTTCGGCGCGTGATCACCGCAAGCATTCTCACTCAAGCCTTCGGTGCCAAGATCGCGATCGCGAGGCGCAACCGCCGCCTCGCCGCCCGTGTGGAAATCTGACACTGCTTTCGGCCGATGAGGCTTCAATGAAGTTCCTCCTGCTCGCCGGGTACCTTGTGACCCTGGCGTGCATCCCCCACCTGCTGCTGCTCAAGAAGCGGCCGTCTGCGTCGCTGGCGTGGCTTTGGGCCATTCTGTTCATCCCCTTTCTCGGCGCGGGAATGTATGTCGCCATCGGCACGGACCGGCTCACGCGGCGCCGCCTCAAGCGGCGGAATCCCTTTTCCGCGCGGACCTCAAGCACACCGGCTCCGGCCGTCACGACCGACGCGGGCTCGGCCCGGCTGCTGAAGGAGCTGCCTCGGCGGGACCAGCAGTTTTTCCAGCTGCTGTCCCGGATCAACCAGCTCCCGCTCAGCTCCGCCGCCGAGCTTCGCGTACTGCGCAACTCCGAGGAATTCTATCCGGCCCTCGAGGCCCGCATCTCGGCGGCGCAGAAACGCTTGGACATCGAGTTTTACATCTGGCGTCCAGACCAGACCGGAGAGCGCTTCGTGCGGCGGCTTACCGAGGCGGCGCGGCGCGGGGTCAAAGTGCGGCTGCTTCTCGATGGCGTGGGTTCGCATGGGTTTTCCCAGAAGCTCCTCTCCGAATACGCGCGGGCCGGCGGGGAATTCGCTTGGTTCAAGATTCTGGATCCGAAGCGCAACCGCTATTTCCTCAATCTGAGGAACCACCGCAAGCTTCAGATCGTCGACGGCTCGATCGCGTTCGTCGGCGGCATGAACATGGGGCGCGAATACGAGGGCCTCGAACCGGCCTTTGGCCGGTGGCGCGACGTGCAGGTGGAGGTCACCGGCTCCATCGCGGCGGAATTGCAGGAGGTGTTCGTCGACGACTGGCATTTCGCGACCGGCCAGAACATCAGCGAACCGCCCGCACCGGACGCGGAACCGGCGCCCGCGCGATATCCCGTGCACATCGTGCTCGGCGGCCCGGACCGCCGCAACGAGCCCATCAGCAAATCCATCGTCAGCCTGCTCAACGAGGCCACGGACCGGGTTTGGATTGCCACGGGCTATTTCGTGCCCGTGGACATGCTCATGGCCGCGCTCGAACTGGCGGCGAGCCGCGGCGTCGATGTCCGGCTGCTCATTTCCGAAAAGAACGCCCATCCCTGGCTGCTGCGGGCCGGGCGCTCCTACTATGGGCAGTTGCTTTCGGCCGGGGTGCGCATCTTCGAATACTCCGCAGGCATCAATCACGCCAAGATCGCGGTGGCCGACGACCACTGGGGCATGGTCGGGTCGGCCAATCTGGACTACCGGTCGATGCGCCTGAACTTCGAGCTCAACCTGCTCTTTCACTCCCCGGAAAGAACCAGCGACCTCGCCGCCATCCTCAAACGCGACTTCGAGCTTTCCCAGGAAATCGACCCGGCGGTTTTCGGCCGCCGGCCCTTTCGCCAGCGCTTCGTGGAAGCGGCCCTTCGGCCGCTGTCGCCGTTGCTTTAGAGGCTGGCGGCGCGAGGCGGGAGGGGGGAGCCGCGCCGAACTGCGCGTACCAACGCCCCACGCCCTCCACCTCGGCGGGCGGCGCGTGCAGACCGTCATTCGGCTGGCGGCCCCACCCCTCCTTCCGGGACGCCGTCGCGCGATCGCACAACAAGCGGAAAATCCCGGCCGGAAAAATCAATAGCCCATTTCCCCACCCGGGGAAGAGGTCGCCGCTGCGTTCCCCGCGTCGGGGATTTCCGTGATGACGCATTCGATCGTGAGCAGCAGCCCCGCGATGGAAGCGGCGTTCTGCAGCGCCATGCGGGTCACCTTGGTCGGATCGACCACGCCGGCCTTCAAGAGATCCTCGTACTCGCCCGTCGCGACGTTATAGCCGAAACTGCCCTTCCCGGCGGCCACGGCCGCCGCAATGACGGCGCCCTCTACCCCGGCGTTGGCACAGAGCATGCGGATCGGCGACTCGATGGCCCGCCGCACAATCTGGGCGCCGATCGCCTCGTCGCCTTCTAGCTTGAGCGCGTTCACGGCCTTGACGCAGCGCAGGAGCGCGACGCCCCCGCCGGCAACGATGCCTTCCTCGACCGCGGCCCGGGTCGCGTGCAGCGCGTCCTCGACCCGCGCCTTCTTTTCCTTCATCTCGATTTCGGTCGAGGCGCCGACATGGATGACGGCGATGCCGCCGGCGAGCTTGGCCAGGCGCTCCTGCAGCTTCTCGCGATCGTAGTCGGAGGTGGTTTCGTCGATCTCGCGGCGAATCTGCTTCACCCGGCTTTGGATGCTGGCGGACTTGCCGCCGCCGGAAATGAGGGTCGTCGTCTCGCGCCCCACCGTGATGCGCTTGGCCCGGCCCAGGTCGGCCAGGGTTATGCTCTCCAGCTTGAGCCCAAGGTCTTCGGTGATGCACTTGCCCCCAGTCAAGACTGCGATGTCCTCGAGCATGGCCTTGCGGCGATCGCCAAAGCCGGGAGCCTTGACGGCGCAGGCGTTGAGGCTGCCGCGGATCTTGTTGATCACGAGGGCGGACAGGGCTTCGCCCTCGACCGACTCGGCAATGATTAGCAGCGGCTTGCCGCTCTTCGCGATGACCTGCAGGAGGGGCAGCAGATCCTGCAACTGGGTGATCTGCTTTTCGTGAATCAGCACGTAGCTGTCCTCCAGGACCGCCTCCATCTTGTCGGCGTCGGTCGCGAAGTAGGACGAGAGATAGCCCTTGTCGAACTGCATGCCCTCGACGACATCGAGATGCGTCTCGATGGACTTGGCCTCTTCGACCGTGATCGTGCCGTCCTTGCCCACCTTGTCCATGGCGTCGGCAATAATCTGGCCGATCGTGTCGTCCGAATTCGCCGAGATGGTGGCCACTTGGCGGACCTCTTCGCGGTCGCTCACCTTCTTCGATACCCGCGCGAGATCCTCGACGGCGGCCGCAACGGCCTTGTCGATGCCCCGCTTCAGGAAGATCGGATTGGCGCCCGCAGTCACGCTGCGCAGCCCTTCCTTGAAGATCGCTTCGGCCAGCACGGTCGCGGTGGTGGTGCCGTCACCCGCGGCGTCGGAGGTCTTGGACGCCACCTCTTTGACGAGCTGGGCGCCCAGATTTTCGTAGGGATCGCTCAGATCGATTTCCTTTGCGACGGTGACGCCGTCCTTGGTCACGGTGGGCGAGCCGAACTTCCGGTCGATGACCACGTTGCGTCCCTTGGGTCCGAGGGTGACTTTGACAGCGCGGGAAAGGAGTTCGACGCCGCGCAGCAGCTTGTGGCGGGCGGATTCGTCGAATATGAGTTGTTTGGCAGGCATGAGAAAGGAGGGTTGAGCGATCGCCGGAGGCTCATGGCGAGTCGGTCATTCTAAAAGCCCGCCGTCCCGATCGCGAGGGCATTCGCCCCCTTTCCCCCGCCGATATGACCGGGCCTAGGCAACCCGTTGGCGGGCCATCCGCTTGGAACGATCTTAAGTTGCCGTGCGCCCCGCGCGCCTCTGCCGAAGCACCGCCACCATCGAAGCGATTTGCCGCCTGGAGCGGGCCTAGGCGGGAAACCCGCCGGCGATGTAGCTCTTCAGGTGCTCGCACTCCGTGCGGTGCACGTCGGCCATGTAGCGGGAGACGTCGCCGATCGAGATCAGGCCGGCCAGTTCGTCGTGCGAGATCACCGGCAGGTGGCGGCAGCGCTTGGTGCTGAAAATGTCCATGACCTCGGTGACCGTCGTCTCCGGCGTCACGGTGATCACGTTGCTCGTCATCACCGCGCGCACCTGGGTCGTGCGCGGGTCGAGCCCGGCGCCGACCACGCGCTTGAGCACGTCGCGCTCGGTGAAGATGCCGGCCAGGTGGCCGTTTTCCATCACCAGGATCGAACCGACGCGGTGGCGGTTCATCTCAGCCACGGCTTCAAAAACGGGGATATCGGGGTGAACGGCGTGCACGCCGGTGGGCTTGCGCTCCAGGAGCGCGGAAATCGAAGTATTCATGGGGCAACGAAGGACTGAGCCGGAGGGGGTGACACCATGCTATGTCGGCCGCGATTGACTGCAAATCCAAAGGCGCCTTCCCTAGACCCATGAGCGCTGGCAAGGTTCTCCTTTTTGTCTTCGGCGGTCTCCTGCTGATCTGCCTTTTGTTCGTCCTATGGGTCATCGGCGTTTACAACAACCTCGCGACCGAAAAGCAGGCGGTGGACAGCCAATGGGCGCAGGTCGAAAACGTCTATCAGCGCCGCTATGACCTGGTTCCGAACCTGGTCGACACCGTCGCCGGCGCCGCCAAGTTCGAGAAGTCCACCCTGGTCGAGGTCACGACCGCCCGCGCCTCCGTCGGCAAGGTGAACATCACGGTGCCGCCGGGCTCGGCCCCGGTCGACCAGTCCCAGCTCAACGCCTATGCCGCCGCCCAGGGCCAGCTCGGCAACGCCCTTTCGCACCTGCTGGTCGTGTCGGAGAACTATCCGCAACTCACGGCCACCGCGTCGTTCCGGGATCTGCAGGCCCAGCTTGAAGGCACGGAAAACCGCATCGCCGTCGAGCGCGGCCGCTTCAATGAAACCGTCCAGACTTACGACACGGCCCTCGCGCGGTTTCCGGGCGGGGTGATCGGGCACATGTTCAATTTCACGCCGCGTCCCTATTTTGCCGCCGAGGCCAACGCGCAGACGGCCCCCAAGGTCGACTTCTCCGGCAAGTTCTGACGCGCCGTGAAGCGAATCTGGCTTTGCCTGCTTTTTGCTCTGCCCGCCTTTGCGGCCGAGCAGATGCCGCCGGCGCCGGATCACTACTTCAACGACTACGCGCACGTCGTCAGCCCGGGGGTCGCCAGCGAGCTCAATTCCGAACTCGACCAGTTCGAGCGCCAGACCTCGAACCAGCTCGTCGTCGCCATCTACCCCAAGATGACGAGCGATTCGTCCCTCGAGGACTTCACCCAGCGGCTGATTGACGCCTGGCATCCCGGGCAGAAGGGCAAGGACAACGGCGCCGTCCTTTTCGCCTTCATCGCCGATCACCGCCTGCGGATCGCGACCAACTACGGGCTGGAAGGAGCCCTGCCGGACGTCGTGTGCAAGCGCATCATCGACGAGGTCATCGCGCCTCGTCTGCGTGCCGGCGACTACGACGGCGCCTTCACCGACGGTGTCGCGGCCATGATCGCCGCGACCAAGGGCGAATACCAGGGCAACGGTCAGACCGTTTATGGCCGCCACCAGCGCCGCGTTCAGCCAAGCGGCTTTGTCTTCCTTTTCATCATCATCTTCGTGCTCATCTCCATCGCCCGCAGCCGCCGCCACGTCGTCTATGGCGGCCGAGGGCGCGGAGGGTTCTGGGGCGGCGGGGGGCCGTGGATCTTCCCGGGCGGCGGTTGGGGCGGTGGCGGAGGTGGCGGGTTTGGAGGATTCGGAGGCGGGGGCGGAGGGTTCATGGGCGGCGGCGGCATGGGCGGTGGAGGAGGCGCCAGCGGAAGCTGGTAGCGGCGCATGCGTTGGCTTTTCGCCAGTCCCGCTCCCATTGACCACGCCCGCGTGGTCGAGGCGATCCGCGCCGCCGAGGCCGGCACCTCCGGCGAAATCCGGGTGGTGATCGCCCGGCACCGGACCCGCCACCCGATCGTCTCGGCCCGGAAGCACTTCGTGCGCCTGGGCATGGGCCGCACGCCCGAGCACAACGGGGTCCTGATCTTCGTCGCCCCCCGCTCCCACAACTTCGCGGTGGTGGGTGACAAGGGCATTCATGGCAAGGCGGGCGACAATCACTGGAACACCGTGACCGAAGCCATGCGGGCCCGCTTCGTGAAGGGCGACTTCACCGGCGGCATCGTGGCCGGCGTCGCGTGCGCCGGCCGCGAACTCGCCCGCCACTTCCCCCGCCAGCCGGGGGACCGCCCGAACCTGCTTCCCGACAAGGTCGAAGAAGTGGAGTAGAAGCGGCGGGACGCCGCTTCCACGAACGTCGGCCCTCGTCTGATCAGGAAAACAGCTTGTCCAGGCCGCTGAGCGTCTTCAGCGGCTTTCCCTTCGCCGGCGAATCCAGCCGGGCCACGATCGGCGTCGGGGCCGGCTTTTGCGGCGCCGAGGGCTTGGCTGCGGACAGGGCCTGGTCGAGCTTGACCGCGGAAACCGGTTCCGCCGTCCCGAGCTCCTGCGCGAAGAGGCTCACCCGGTATTCCTCCACCAGCCACTTCACGGGGCCGGTCGCGGACAAGTACGGCGCCAGCCGGCGCGCCCGCTCGGCGTCCTTGGCCGGCTGCTTCTTCCACCGCTCCGCGCGGATCTTCAGCCCGTTCAGGTACCGGGGCAGATGCCAAAAACGCTCCAGCGGGGTCACCCGCAGGAAATCCGGCCCGACCAGCCGCGCCACGTCCTTGTCCATGTCCGCGTACTTTCCCGGCAGGACGAGCAACTCCTGGCGCAGTTCGAGCACCGCGCGCAGCGTGTCCAGAAACCGCGGCGTTTCGCGGCGCAGCTGCGCCTTGGCTTCGTCCGCGCCGTCGAACCCGAGCGCCCATTCCCGCAAAAGTTCAAACGCGTCGCGCTGCAGGTCCTCGATCGGCGCCAGCGTCGCCGCGAGCGGCCCGAGGTCGCGCACCCGCTTCATGTCGCGCTCGAGCCACGCCAGCTCGTAGCGCAGCGCCTCCTCCCGCTGGGCGCGGCGGCGCCTGGCCTCGGCCTGCTCCCGCGACCGTTCCGCCGCCTGCGCCGCGGCTCCCGACGGCGCCAGCGCCCGCGCGATGTCCGCCCATTCGCGGCTGGCCACCACTTCGGCGCCCCGCTCGTTGCGGACTCGCACGCGCACCCGCAGGTGATCGGGCGGCGGCTTCCCCGCCCACAACGCCGGCGTGACCCCCAGCTTGTAACGCTCGCGCAACTCGGCGGCCAGGCCTTCGGCCACCGTCTCGCGCCCTCCGGTCAGCCGGTGGCGCGATTGCAGCGCCTCGCCCAGCCGCCGGGCGCTTTCCCCCAGGGGCACAAAGGTGCGCCGCAGCTCCTTGGGCAGCCCGCGCAGGTAATGTTCGACCTTCGCCTCGATGTGCCCGGGCACGGCCCAGTCGAGCGCGGCTTCGGTCAGCGCCCGGGCCTCCTCCAGCGACAGGTCCAGGGTGACCCCATCGTCTTCCTGGCCCGGCCGGTAATTGTACTGCAGCGGCAGCGCCCGATTTTCCAGCGGCACGCTCGGGGGGTAGGCCGTTTCGTCGACCGCCGCCGCTTCCGGCCCCGCCAGGTCGTTTTCCGTGACATACAGAAATCGGGGATCGTCGCCCTGGCGCCGGCGCACGTAGTCCACCAGTTCCGGAACGGCCGACACGCCCTGGATGCGTTCGGCATAGAAGCGGTAGAGATTCTCGTCCAAGTTGAGATAGCCGCTGTTCCGCGCCCGCGTGAGCCGCTCCACGATGCGCTCCCGCTCCATCCGGTTGTGGGCCAAAAACTCGAAGGGCCACTTGATGGTGTCGTTCACGAGCCCTTCGCGGATGAAAATCTCCGTCGCGTCCGCCGGGTTGATCTTTCCGTACGGCACGCCGCGGCTCTCCAGCTCCAGGCCATACAGCCGGGTGCGCTGCTTCACCCGGACCCGCCCCCCGGCCTCGTCCCAATACGGCTCGCTGTGCGAGACCTTGGTGAGGTGCGATCCCAGCTCGACCGCCCACGCCGGGTCGATGCGCGCGCAGGTGCGCGCATACAGCCGGGTCGTCTCGACGATCTCCGCCGCCATGATCCACCGCGGGCCGGCCTTGCCGCGGCGGAAAAGTCCGGACCCGGGAAAGACCGAGACGCGCCGGTCGTGCGTCGCCTTGTAGCCCGCGTTCGCGTCGTCCCAGGTGGCGATATTGCCCAGGAGGCCGGCCAGGATGCTGCGATGGATCGCCCGGTAGCCCGGCGTGCCGAATTCGAGCTCGCCCGCGGCCGAACTGGGCCGGAAATCCCGGCGCTCGCGCGCGACCTCTTCGAGCTGGCTGTGGACGTCGCGCCATTCCCGCATGCGGGTGTAGCTGAGAAAGTGGTCCTTGCAGAAGCGGCGCAGGCGGCCCTGGGTCATCGACTCGACCTCGCCATGGAACCGCTCCCAGATCCGCAGCAGCGCGAGAAAGTCCGAGTCGGGATGATGAAACTGCCGGTGCGCGGCGTCGGCCTGCTGCTGGCGGTCCATCGGGCGCTCGCGCGGATCCTGGATGCTCAGGCCGGACGCGATGATCAGCACCTCCCGCAGCGCCTTCTCCCGCTGGCCCTGCAGGATCATCCGGCCGATGGTCGGATCGACGGGCAGCCGGGCCAGATCGCGCCCGATCGCCGTCAGCTCCCCGGCCCCGCCGGCTGCCAGGGCGCCCAGCTCCTCCAGCAGGGCGTAGCCGGCCCGCACCGCCTTGGGCGCCGGCGGGCTGAGGAAGGGGAAGGCCTCGACCGGGCCGAAGCCGAAGGCCTTGAGCCGCAGGATGACGTCCGCCAGGTTCGCGCGCTGGATCTCCGGCTGGGTGTAGCGGGGCCGGGACTGGTAGTCCTCTTCCGAATACAGCCGGACGCACACGCCGCGGGCGACGCGCCCGCAGCGCCCCTGGCGCTGGTCCGCGCTCGCCTGGGAGATGGGCTCGATCGGCAGCCGCCGGGTGCGGGCCTGCGCCACGTAGCGGCTGACGCGGGCCAGCCCCGTGTCCACGACGAAGTGCACCCCGGGCACGGTGAGCGACGTCTCCGCGATGTTGGTGGCGAGGACGACCTTGCGCCGGCGGGCCGGCGCGAACACCCGCAGCTGTTCGGCGTTGCTCAGCCGGCCGAAGAGGGGCACCCATTCGCATTCCCGGCCCCGGCGGCCCTCCAGGAGATCCCTGACCTCGCGCACGTCGCGCTCGCTGGGGAGGAAGACCAGGATGTCGCCGGAATCGCTCTCGCGCAGGATGCGCTCCACCGCCTCGACCGCGCCGTCGATATAATGGAGGGCCTCCGCCTTTTCCGCGGCGTCGGAATCCGGCTCGGCGTCCGTGCCCAGGGAGTCGAGCGGGGCGTAGATCACCTCCACGGGATAGGTCCGGCCTTCCACCGTGATGATGGGCGCCCCGCCGAAGGCCTCGCTGAACGCCGCCGTGTCGATCGTCGCCGACGTGATGACGACCTTCAGGTCGGGCCGGCGGCCGCTCAGCTGCCGCAGGTGCCCGAGCAGAAAGTCGATGTTGAGGGAGCGTTCGTGCGCCTCGTCGACGATGATGGTGTCGTATTCACGCAGCAGCGGATCGCCCTGGGCCTCCGCCAGGAGCATGCCGTCGGTGAGGAACTTCACCCGGGTGCGGGCGGTGGTCTCGTCGCTGAAGCGCACCTTGCATCCGACCTCCCGGCCCCAGGCGACGCCCATCTCCTCGGCGACCCGGCGCGACACGGAGAGGGCCGCCACCCGGCGCGGCTGGGTGCAGGCGATGCGGCCCTTCTCCCCCCGGCCGGCCGCCAGGCACAGCTTGGGAATCTGGGTCGACTTGCCGGAACCGGTTTCGCCCGCCAGGATGACCACGGGATGGCGCTGGATCGCGGCCGTGATCTCCTCGGCCCGGGCCGATATCGGCAGCTCGGGGGGAAAATCCAGCCGGAAAGGAAACGCGGTCACGGGTGGCCACAACAAGCGGCGGGACGCCGCTTCCACAAGTCAAACCGCTTGGAAGTGCGGGGCGATTTTGGCAGACTGCCCCGTTCATGAGGAAACAGCCCCCCCTTCTGCCCCTCGAAACGCTCCGACGCGTCATCCGGGTCGCGCGGGTCAACGGGACTTCCGTCCTGGTGATCGCGAGCCTGGTGGCGCTGGCCTCGGCGGCGGGCCAGGACCGCTTCGACACGTTCGTCGGCCTGGCGGTCGCCGCTTCCGGCGCCTTCGAGGTGCACGGCACGGTGCTCCTGGGCGGGGGGGCGCGGCGCGGCCTGCGCTGGCTGATCCTCAGCCAATTCCTGCTGCTGTTCATCATGCTGGGCTACGTGTGGTACCGGATGGCGCACGTCGACGTCTCCCTCATCGCGCAGCTCGTCCCCGACAGCCAGCTCCGCCAGGTGGCGGTTCAATACGGCCTGAGCGTCGCCAACCTCAAGCTGGAGCTCTACCTGGGCATGTACTTCATGATCGCGGTGGGGACCATCGTGTACCAGGGCGCGATGATCGCCTACTACGGCCTGCGCACCCGCGCCATCCAGGCCGCGCTGCCTCTGGAGCGCCCGAGCTAGCCGCCGGCCCAGGCCGGCTTGTGCCGCAGGTGGTAGAGCCGCTCGCCGGCCTTGGGCTCGAGCAGCACGCCTTCGTCCTCCCGGTTCGCGAAGTCCTCCGGGCGCAGGGTCCGCCAATCGCGGTAGCCGAGGTTGATGCGCCGGCACAGCGCTTCGGGCAGGCCGGTGGCAAGGGTGACCTGCACGCGGCCCTGCTCCTGTCCGTCCTCGTAGGTGCCGATCCCGCGCACGTGGGTGGAATGCGCCAGGATGCCCCACGGTTCGAACTTGAAGCGGTCCCACTGCTTCAGGAAGTAGTCCCGGCAGTGGTAGCCGATGCGCTCGATGATCGGCCCGTGCGTGACCGAGATTTCCTTCAGGTGGGGCGCGTAAATGATCAATTCCCCGCCGTCGGCCACCACCGGCTCCAGCTTGTACATGCATTTGCCCGCGACCCACAATTCATCGTACATCTCCGGCGCGCACGAGAGCACGGTGTGGAAGGGGCGGTCCTTGTAGGTGATGTGCAGCTCGCGCGAACGCTCGCTGGCCTGATCCCAGGCCGATTCGGGCGTCCCGGCATACACGCCCGCCAGGGAGCCCCTCTCACCCACGACCAGGCAGAAGCAGGTCTTGGGCAGGGGCACCATTGCGCCGGCGCGGTCGACGACCCGGCGCACCGGCGTCCACTTGTTGCCGATGATCATCGGGTTGGTCACGACCGCGCCCAGCCAGTGAAAGAAGTTCAGGATGTCGGGGCCGGCGACGCCGGGGAACAGGTATTTGTTGCCGCCGGAAAACCCCACGACCTCGTGAGGAAACACCGGCCCGACGATCACGATCCGGTCGTAGTCGAACAGCCGGCGGCTGACCTGCACGGGGACGTCCATCGCAAACCGGCCGCCCGAGAGCTGGCGGATCTCCTCCGCCGGAATCGTGCCCAGGTCGCACAGGGCCGCGGGATTGTCCCACTCGTGATTGTGGAATCCGACCGCCCGGTAAGTGGACGCGCGCTCTTCCGCGGTGATTTCCAGGCGGCGGCAGATCGCCTCCTCGCTCATGGGCGGGTGGGTGCCGAGGGCGACCAGGATGTCGAACCGGGCGGCCACGCCGCCCAGATGCGCGTGCAGCGCCTTGAACAGGAGTCCGATCGGCGCCGTGCGCGTCGCATCCGGAATGATGACGACGACCTTCTGTCCGCGGTAGTCGCCGGCGGGACAGGCGCGCGCGACGATTTCCGGGACGGAATCGGCGCTCATCGGGTGACCGCCGAGACAAACCAGTGCACGGCAAACCAGGCGAGCTGGCCGCTGGGCCCCTGGGTGTGGTACTCCACGGCGTGAGTGGCCCAGGGCAGCGTGAGCAGATAATGCGGCACGCGGTGGGCGCTCAGCCGCTCCGCCAGTCGGGTGCTCTGCAGGTACCACACCAGCGAGTCGAGCTTGCCGTGCACCAGCAACGTCGGCGGGCTCGAGTCGGAGGCAAGAAAGTAGCCGCTCGCCGAGTCGTAAGCGGGCCCCGCGGCGAAGGGCGGCCCCCCGAGAAATTGCCGCAGCAGCGCCAACGAGTGCAGAATGTCGTCTTCGCGCCCGTACTTGTAGGCAAAGCGCATGTCCGCGGGGGCGTACAAGGCGACCACGCCGCGGATCGAAGGATCGTGCGCGGCATAGGCCGCCGCCTCGGCGATCTGGCCGCCGGCCGACCGGCCCAGGATGACAAACCGCCGCGGATCGATTTCGAACTCGATCGCGCGCGCCTTGAGCCACGCGAGGGCTGCCTGCACGTCGTCCCGCTGCGCCGGCCAGATCGCCGCCGGAGCCAGTTGGTACGAAATGTCGGCGACGACAAAGCCCGCGCGGGCGAGCTGGTAGTTGAGCGTGGGGATCTGGCCCCGGTCGCCGTTGTTCCATCCCCCCCCGTGGATCACCACCACGCAGGGGGCCGCCTTGCGGACGCCCTGCGCCCGGTACAGATCGAGGGACTGGTGCCCCTCGTAGGCGAAGGTCTCGTGGGGCACGACGGAGGGAGCCGGCCCGAAAAGGTCGTCGATGCGAAACGCCGCCTGCTGCCGGGCCAGCCGGGCGTCGGCCGGCGCACCGAAAGCCGCCCGAAGCTGGGCGGGCAGCCGCTGGCCGATCCGCCAGGCCTGGAAGCACGGCTGCACCAGAAGGACCACGGCGATCACCCCGATGATTCGCACCAGGCTGGCCAGGGCCCCCGTGTACGGAAGGGCCAGGAGCACCGCGGCCAGGGGCGCCAGGGCCAGCCAATAGCCGTACTCGCCCGCCAGCACCGACGCCTGCCAGGGCGCCCACTCGGGCGCCTTCATCACGGTCAGCAGGCCCAGCGCGGCCGCGGCCAGGCAGACCACCAGGAGGAAAAGCCGGAGCATCGGCCGTTTAGGTTGTGAACACCGGGCGGGGGTTCAATATTTCCATGCGTGAAGCGGCTCGATCAATGGCTTTCCAACCTCGGTTATTGTTCGCGCCGGGAAGCCCGGGCCTGGTTGCGGGACGGCCGGCTGACCCGGCCGCACGGCGAGGCGTGGGAGGATGTCGGGGCCCGGGCGGACGCCGCCGAGGTGCGGGTCGATGGAGAACCGCTGGACCATCCCGAGGGCCTGCTGGTCATGATGAACAAGCCCGCCGGGGTCGTCTGTTCCCATGACACCCGCGAGGGCCGGCGCGTTTACGACCTCGTGCCGGAACGCTGGAACCGGCGGATCCCTCCCCTCGCCAGCATCGGACGCCTCGATCGGGACACCACGGGCCTGCTGCTGCTGACGGATCAGACCGCTCTCGTCCATCAACTGACCTCGCCCAAGCACAAGGTCCCGAAACGCTACGTGGCCGGTTTTGCACAGCCTGTCCCCGTTGCCCGCCAAGAAGAGATCGCCGCTCTCTTTGCGAGCGGCTCGGTGACCTTGGAGGGCGAGACCGAGGCCTGCCTGCCGGCCGAGCTCCACTGGCGCGGGCCGGCGGAGGCTGAAATCGTTTTGGTGGAGGGCCGGTTCCACCAGGTCAAACGCATGTTCGCTGCCGTCGGCGCTGTCGTTATCACATTACATCGCAGCAACTTTGGAAGGTTGGCCCTGCCGGACGACCTGCCGCCTTCCGAGTTTCGCCTGCTGGCCGTCGATTTTTCCTTCTTTTGAGTTGCAAGGTATGGTTAGGTCCCTAACTATTTAGATCCTAATTAGTCAGTTCGCCTATGAGCACCTCCGCAAGTTTTTCTCCAGCGAGTGCGCCCGTCGCGGGCCCCCACATCGCCTCGTCCGCAAGCAGCCTTTCCCCCTCCAAGCGGCGTCTGGGCCCGGGTCGCTGGGCCGCGATCCTTGTCGCGTCCCTCGCCCTGGCCGCCGCCCTTTACTTCGGCTGGGAGCACCTGCGGTTTGCCTTGGCGCATGAGGAAACTGACGACGCCCAGGTCGAAGGGGATATCAGCCCCGTGCTTCCCCGGGTCTCCGGCTATGTCACCCGGGTCCTGGTTCGCGACAACCAGCGGGTGACTGCGGGGCAGCCGCTTCTTGAGGTGGACGCCCGGGAGCTCGACCTGAAGGTCGCCAGCGCCCAGGCGGCCCTGGCCACCGCCCGGGCCAGCGTGGCCACGTCGCAAGCCATGGTCCAAAAGTCCCGCGCCGAACTGCTCGTGGCCGAGGCTTCGGCCGCGGTGGCTTCCGTGCGCGAGGCCAAGGCGGCCGCGGACCTGAAGCGGGACACCTCCCTGTTCCAGACCGGCGCGATCAGCGATCAGCAGCTGCGCGATTCGCAGGCCGCCGCCGACGTGGCCCGGACCGAGGATGCGGCCGCGCAGCGCCAGGTCGGCGCCGCCCGGACCGACGTCGCGGTGGCCGAGGCGGAAGTGGCTTCCGCCCAGGCCGGCCTGCTGGCGCGGCAGTCCGACCTCGACTTCGCAAAACTCCGGCGCTCGTACGCCACGGTCACGGCGCCCATCGCCGGCATCGTCTCGCGCAAGAGCGTCGAACTCGGCCAATACGTCCAGGCCGGCCAGACCCTGCTTTCGATCGCGTCGGAGACCGGGGTGTGGATCGTCGCCAATTACAAGGAAACGCAGATGGAGCACATTCGGGTGGGCGAACCGGTCGAGGTGTCCGTCGATACCTACCCCGGAGTGACCTTTGCCGGCCGGGTCGATTCGATCGCCGGCGCCACGGGCGCCCGCTTCGCGCTGCTGCCGCCCGACAACGCCTCGGGCAACTACATCAAGGTGACCCAGCGCGTGCCGGTTAAGATCGTCCTGACGGCCCCCGACGCGGATCGCCCGCTGCGGGCCGGCATGAGCGCCGACACCGCCGTTCTCACCCGGCGCTGACCGGGGCTCGGAGTCCGTCCTGCCATGGCCGAGATCGGCTTTCGCAAGTTCATCATCACGCTCACCGTCATCGCGGCGGCCGTGATCGAGCTGATCGACACGTCGATCGTGAACGTCGCGCTGTCGAACATGAGCGGCAACCTGGGCTCCACGCTGGAGGACACGGCCTGGGTCGTGACCTCGTACGCCATCGCGAACGTCATCATCATCCCGATGACGAGCTTCCTCGCCGCCCGCTTCGGCCGGCGCAATTACTACATCGGCTCGATCCTCCTGTTCACCGCCGCCTCGATGGCCTGCGGCCAGGCCCACAACATCTGGGAGCTGGTCGCCTTCCGGTTCATGCAGGGCATCGGCGGAGGCGCCCTGCTCTCGACCTCGCAGGCGATCCTGTTCGAGACCTTCCCCCTGTCGCAGCGCGGCCTGGCCGCCGCGCTGTTCAGCGTCGGCGTCTTCATCGGGCCCACCATCGGGCCCACGGTCGGCGGATGGATCATCGACAACTACTCCTGGCCCTGGATCTTCTACATCAACCTGCCGATCGGCGTGGCGGCCGCCATCCTGTCATACATTTACGTCAAGGAGCCGGCGCAGGCGCGCTCGGCCGCCCACATCGACTGGCTCGGCATCACGCTGCTCATCGCGGGCCTGGGCGCCCTGCAAACCGTGCTCGAGCGCGGCGAGACCGAGGACTGGTTCTCCAGCCACTGGATCGTGGCCCTCACGATCGTCTCCGCCCTCAGCCTGCTCGGGTTCGTGGTGTGGCAGCTGATCGCCAAGCATCCGGTCGTGGACCTGCGGGTGCTGCGCAGCCGCGCGCTCGCGACCGCCGCCACCCTGACCTTCGTCCTGGGCTTCGCCCTCTTCGCGTCGGTCTTCATCGTGCCCATCTTCGTGCAGCGCCTGCTCGGCTTCAGCGCCTTCGAGACGGGAATGCTGTTCCTGCCGGGCGCCGGCGTGGCGGTGCTGCTCCTGCCGCTGGTCGGCCGCGCCCTGATGCGGGGCGTATCGCCCCAGTGGATGGTCGTGACCGGCTTCCTCATCGTGGCGGTGTTTGCGGCCATGCTGGGCCACCTCAATCTCGCGGCGGGGCCGGGCCAGTTCTTCTGGCCGATCATCCTGCGCGCGGTCGGCCTGTGCCTTCTGACCGTTCCGCTGACCCAGCTGGCGGTGTCCGGGCTCAAGACCCGCGACATTCCCCAGGGAGTGGCCCTGAACAACATGATGCGCCAGCTCGGCGGCTCCTTCGGCATCGCCTTCATCAACACCTTTCTCGACCATCGGGCCGCCGTCCATCGGCTGGACCTGGTGAGCCGCCTCGCGCCCGGCGATCCGGCGACCGACGCCCGCCTCGCGCAGATCACCGCCTCGCTGAGCCACCAGGGATATTCGCCGTGGGAGGCCGCTCACCGGGCCTGGGCCGTGGTCGAAATGCTGGTTCAGCGCCAATCCAGTCTCTTGAGCTATCTCGACGCCTACCGGCTCGTCGCCGCCATCTGCCTCTGCTGCGTGCCCCTGATTCTGCTCGCGGGCCGGCCGAAGACGCTGGACGCTGCGGCCTCCGCGGCCGCGTCCGAATCCCACTAACATGAAACGCCTCCTTTGCCTCATGCTGACGCTGGCGGCCGCCCTTCCCGCCGCCGTCGCGCAAGCCCCGCTCACGCTGCAGCAAGCCATCGACCAGGTCCTGGCCCGCTATCCCACTCTGGACGCCGCCCAGGCCGCGGTGGACGCGGCACGCGGACGCACCCTGCAGGCCGACGCCGCCCGGCTGCCGCAGATTTCCGGAACGGGCAGCTACACCTACACGGCGCCGCGGCCCTACATCGACTTTGGCGGCACCTCCTTCTACGAAACCTCCCAGAACGTCTACCAGGTCGGCGTCACGGGGCGCCAGCTGCTGACGGACTTCGGCCGCACCGACGCCCTGGTCGCGATGGCCAAGGCGGGCGAACTGTCCGCGCGCGAGGCCCTCGATGCCGCCCGCAGCCAGCTGGGCTACCAGGTCATCTCCTCCTTTTACGGCGTGCTCCTGCTGCGCCAGTCGGTTGCCGTGTCCGACGACGAAATCCGCGCGCTGCAGGAAGCCCTGCGCATCGCCAACCGCAAGTTCACGGGCGGCACCGCCACCAAGTTCGACGTGCTGACCACGCAGGTTCGGCTGTCCACCGCCGAGAACAACCGCACCGACACCCTGGCCGCCCTGGAAAAGCAGGAGGCCCTGCTGCGCCAGTACCTGGGGGTCGAGCCGCAGGCGCCGGTCCGGATCGAGGGCGACTTTCCCGCGCCCTCGCCCCTGCCGGACCTGTCCGCGGAGATCGCGCTCGGGATCGCCAACCGCCCGGAAATGAGGGCGGCGCAGGACCAGGCCCGGGCCGCCGGCTATCAGCTCGAGGCCGCCCAGCGCGAGAGCCGTCCGGAGTTCGACGCCCAGGCCGAGGGCGGCGTGCAGAACGGCCAATTGCCCGAGCTCTACCAGAACCGGGGCTTCTTCGAAGGCGGAGTGACGATGTCCGTGCCGATCTTCTCGGGCCGCCGCATCACGGGAGACCGCGTCCAGGCCCGCGCCGGCACGCGCTCGGCCGAGGACCGCGTCGCCGAGCTCGACCGGACGATCGCGACGGACGTGGCCGACGCCTTCGCCGACCTGCGCTCCGCGGCCGCCCGGCTGGAGAGCGCCGATGTCCTCGTGCAGCAGGCGGACGAGGCGCTGGCCCTCGCCCAGACCCGCTACGCCAACGGGGTCATCACCAATTTCGAGCTGCTTGACGCGCAGAGCGACGACCGCAATGCCGCGCTGGCGCGGGTGCAGGCGCGCTACCGCTGGACCCTCGCCCGCCAGGCGCTGGCCCAGGCCGCCGGCGCGCCCGCCTCAGCCGCGCCCCAATAGCGTTGGCAAGCCGCCGGGCCGTTGTTTTGCTGCGGGCATGTACACCATCATCGGCGGCGATGGCCGGGAATATGGTCCGGTGACCGCCGAGCAGGTCCGGCGGTGGGTGGCGTCGGGACGGGCGAATCTGGAAACCCGGGCGAAGGCCGCCGGCGACGAGGAATGGAAAGTCCTGGCTGATTTTCCGGAGATCGTCGGCTCCCAGTCGGAGGTCGAGCCGCCGCTCGTCGGCGTGCCCTCGGCGGGGCTCGCCGGGCGCGGCGCGCGCCTGGGGGCGTTTCTCCTCGACTACGTCGTCCTGCAGATCTGCCTGATCCCGTTTTTCATCGCGGTCGGCCCCAACGCCTTCTCGCTGGCCGGTTATGACGCGCAGCAGATCCAGCACCTGCTCCAGGTGATGCTGCTGGGCAGCCTGTCCGGCGTGACCCTGGCGGTCATGACCGTCGTGCAGGTGCTTTTGCTCTCCCTGCGCGGGCAGACGATCGGCAAGTTCATCGTCCGCGTGCGCATCGTCCGCTATCCCGACGCGGCGCCCGCGGGTTTCGTGCGGGCCTTCCTGCTGCGCCTGGCCGTGATGTGGGCGGTCTATATGCTGCTGCCGCTCTTCGGGGTGCTGGTGCTGTTCCTCGACCTCGGATTCATTTTCCGGGCGGACCGCCGGCGGCTGCACGATCATCTGGCCGGCACCATGGTCGTTCGCGCCTGAAGAGCAGGGCGTCGAGCGACAGGACGCCCGGGCCGAAGGCGAACAGGACCAGAAACGCGGCCAGAAAGAGGAAGGGCGCCGCGCCCGTGAACTTGTCCGGGTCGGAAAAGATCGCGCCGAACGCCTCCCGGTCGGCGGTCACGAACGCGATCAGCATTTCGCAGATGAAGATCGGCGTCAGAAAGCGCGTGCCGAGCCCCGCCATGAGCAGCAGCCCGCCGAAGCATTCGGTCACGGAGACGACGACCGCGTTCAGATGCGGCGCGGGGATGTGCAGCGAGACGAAAAAGCGGGTCGGCCGGCTGAGGTCGGAGAGCTTGCCCGCGCCGGTCAGATGGTATTGCCAGCCCCAATACAGGCGGATGAACAGCAGCAGGACGGGGGCGAAGAGCGCGCCCGCCCGGCGCAGGGCGTTGTGCAGGGTGAGGAGTGCGGAGGGCAGGCTCATAAGGGACCGGGCCGGCACAGCCAGCCGAGCTTCATCCAGGTTTCGAACCAGGCACGGACTTCCTCCGGCCGGACGCGGCGGCCGGATGCGGCGAGCGCGCGGGCGAGGGGCCGGCCCCGGCGCAGGGCGGTCAGGACCCGGTACTGGGCGGCGTCGAGCCGCTTGTAGTAAAGCTGGTTGTCGTAGCGGTGGACGGCGATGAAGCTGCGCCCGCGCCGCAGCGTCACGCGGGCGCCTTTCCGCGCCCGGCGCGCCCGCACCTGCGTGTTGCTCGCCTCGGCGCGCAGGGCGTCCCGCCGCTTCACCGCCAGGACGAACTCGTCCACGGCGAACGCCGCGTCGATCAGGCTGATATAGGGCTGGATCCCGATCCGCAGCCGCTCCGCCGGAACCTTGGCCGCCGCTTCCGGGGAAATCGCCGGCCAGGCCGGCCCGTCGAAGGCCTCGGTCTGCGCCCATTCGAACCGCGCCACCGCCAGCGCCGCCGCGGTCTTGGGCGCCGTCAGACGCGGGTGCCGCCGGATGAATTCCGGCAGCCGGGAAAGCAGATTGCGCATCGTGAACGAGCGCGACGGATGCCGGCTCAGGTAGGCCTTCATCAGCCGCTCGAACCGGCGCTCGCCCAGCAGCGCCCGCAGCCCGGGGCTGTCCTCCAGGGCCGCGCCCAGCAGGCGGAACCAGTACACCCGGTGGTAGATTTCCAGGCGTTCCCGCGCGGTCAGCTGGTCGTTGGGCTTGATCCAGGCCGCCGCCACGGCGGCCGACGGCCGCTCGGGCCGCACGAGCTGGCGGGCGATGGCGCGCTGCAGCCGGCGCAGCCCCCCCAGGCCGCCGGCCCCCTGCGGGGGCCGCCTCATCGCGCGGCCCGCGCCTCGGCGATGAAGGCGTTCGCCTTCAGCGCCTCGTTGTGCACCTCGTCGAAGGACGGAATGCGGTCGTCCCACTCCAGCAGGGTGGCGGTGACGCCGCAGCGGCGCGTGGCGTGAGCGTAGAGCTTCCACACCGGATCGAGCACGGGATGGTCGTGCGTATCCAAAATATACTTCTCGAACTTGGTGTGCCCCGCGACGTGCATTTGGCCGACCCGCTCCGCCGGAATGCCATTCACGTAGGCGTAGGGGTCAAAATCGTGGTTCCGGGACGAAACGTAGATGTTATTGACGTCGAGCAAGATGCCGCAGTCGGCGCGCTCGACCACCTCGGTCAGGAATTCCCACTCGGTCATCTCCGAGACGTGGAATTCGGCGTAGCTGCTCACGTTCTCGACGCAGATCGGCACCTCGAGATAATCGCGCACCTGGCGGATCTTCTCCGCCGTGCGCTTGGCCGCGGCGAACGTGTACGGCATGGGCAGCAGATCGTGCGTGTAGGTCCCGTCCACGCTCCCCCAGCACAGGTGGTCGGAGAGCCAGGGGGTCCGCGTGCGCTTGACCAGGTTTTTCAGCCGGCGCAGATGGGTTCGGTCCGGCTTGTCCGCCGAACCGAAGTACATCGAGACGCCGTGCTGGACCACCTGGTACTGCTCCAGGATCTGGTCCAGCACCTCGAGCGGCCGGCCGCCGTCGACCATGAAGTTCTCCGAGATGATCTCGAACCAGGCGACGGTCGGCTTTTTCTCGAGGATGTGCGCGTAGTGCGGGACCCGCAGTCCGATGCCGATCCCGTACTCGGTGTGATCGTTGAACCGGTTTGCCGGCACCCGACCTTACTTCTTGGATCCGTCGGTGGCGCAGCCGCCCTTGCCCGAGCAGCTGTTCTTGCCGGCGCAGCCATTGTCGCCGGAATTGCAGCCGCCCTTGCCCTTGCAGGAGTTCTGGCCCTTGCAGGCGTGCTTGTCGGAGGACGTCGTGGGCGCGGCCGTGCCGGCCGACGACGCCGTGGTCGACGAGGAGGAGCCGTCGCAGGCGGCGGCAGCGCGAACGGCGAGACCGCCGGAATAAAGGCCGGCCAAGGCGGCCGCCGTGAGAACAAAACGAGGTGATTTCATGGTCTTTGAGGTTTCGATTGCGGGGGTAAGAGCACCACCACGCGCCATTATTCCCGCCCGCCAATAATTTACAACGCCGCCCTTAAACAATCCGATCGGCCAGCGGCTGCCCGGCTTCCCACGCCCGCAAATTGTCCAGGAAGTGCCGCACCACCGCCTCGTCCTGGTCCCGGCGTCCGCCCGCGGTGTGGGGCGTGATCAGGCACCGCGGCGCCGTCCACAGGGGATCGTCGGGGGGCAGCGGTTCCGTTTCGGTGACATCGAGGAAGGCGGCCCCGAGCCGGCCCGACCGCAGCGCCTCCAGGAGGGCCCGCTGATCGACGGTCGCGCCCCGGCCGACATTGTAGAAACGGGCCCCCGGCTTCAGGCAGGCAAAGCGGCGGGCGTTCATCCACCCGCGCGTCCGCTCGTTGTCCGGCAGCAGGTCGACCACATGGTCGGCCAGGGGCAGGATCGCTGTCAGGTCCTCCTCGGCGATGATGCGCACTCCCGGCACGCTCTTCGCCTGGCGGCGCAGCGCGAACAGCCGGCAGCGAAACGGCCCCAGCAGTTCGGCCAGGCGCCGCGCGATGGCGCCGTAGCCGAGCATCACGACCGTCTGGCCCGTCAACAGGTCCGATTCATAGCGGCGCTCGTCGTAGTGCCAGGAATGGTCCCCCAGCTGGTCGCGGTAGGACGCGTGCAGCTGGCGGGAAAGGGCGAGGATCATGGCCAGCACGTGCTGGGCGCAGGGGTCGGCGAACACGCCCGATGAGGTGCTGAACGCCGTGCCTCGCGCGCGCAGGGCCTCCAGGAACGGCGGCGTGTCGTAGCGGGTGTAGCCGGCGGAGGTCACGTGCACCCAGCGCACGCGCGGATGGGCGAGGATGCCGTCCGGCGGCGGCTGCCCGAAGGCGACGTCCGCGTCCTCCAGCGCCGCCCGGCCGATGGGAACGGCATCCGCGAGCGTTGCGTCCGGCGCGACAACGAGCCGGTGGCCGGCCAGGCCGTCGCGCAGCTGCTGTTCCGCCTCCGGCCGGAAGCGGCGATTGCACCACACCGTCAGGCTCATCGCACCCGATTGACGTAGATCTGCCGCGCCTCGCCGATGTTGCCGGAGTTGAGGGCGTAGCTGTCGACGTTGAAGGCCCGCACCTTGCCCCCATAGGACACGCGCGCCTCCAGCACCAGTCCCTTGGCGAGCTGATCGTCGGTGCAGTAAAACTTCAGCGTGAAGGGAATCGACGGACCCTGCACGTGGGTGAGCTTCAGCTCGCCCAGCACTTCCGGCGGCAGGCTCACCGCCGCCGTCGCGGTCGGTTCGCCCAGGACGGCGTTCGGATTCTGGTAATCGTGATGCACCTGGTCCACGACGCGGATGGCGACCACCGCATCCGCGGGGAGCGGATCGGCGCCGACTTCCACGGTGCCGGTCACAACCCGGTTGGGATCGCCGGCCGGCGTCGTGTCCATTTCCATCGACCCGCACCCGCTGAGGGCGAACAGGCCGGCCAAGGCGGCGAGAAGCAGGGAGGTTTTCATGAGGAGACCAGAGGCGGCCGGCGGGCTTCGGCGAAGCGCTGCAGGCCTTGGGCCAGATCGCCCAGGCTGACGGGCTTCACCAGGTAGTCGTTGGCGCCGGCCACAAAGACCCGTTCCCGCTGCTCGCTGCGCGCGTCCGCGGTCAGGACGGCGATCCAGATGGACTGCACGGCGGGGCCGGCCAGCCCGTTGCGGATCTGCTCGATCGCGCCCAGCCCGTCGAGTTCGGGCATGTGCAGGTCCATCAGCACCAGGTCGAAGGGCAGGTCGGCGCCGCGCAGCTGCTCGATCCCGGCGATGCCGTTGCCCGCCACCGTCGCGGCGCAGCCGAGCGTGCTGAGCAGGCGCTGCACCAGCCGCTGGTTCACCTGGTTGTCCTCGACGACGAGGACGTTGAACCCGAACTGCCGCGGCGGCACGCGGGGAGGAGGCGCGGGAGCGGCGGCGCCCGCCAGCAGGGAGGCAAACGCGTCCTGCCGCAGCGGCTTGTTCACGAGCTGGCGGAAATGCGTGATCAGGGCCGTGCGCACGGCGTTCTCCAGGCCGACGGGCACGATGGCGAACGCCTGGGCGGCGGGCACCCCCAGCGCGCCGGCCGGCTCGCTCGCGAAAGCGCGCGCCTGCGGCTCGTCCAGTTCGACGCACACGAAATCGGCCGGGGATTCCTTGACCTCGAAGATCGTGTCGACCGATTCGCAGGCCACTTCCCACCGCTCGGCCAGCCGCTCGAACTCTTCGCGGAACGGGCCGGGCGCGGCCGCCAGGACGAGCCGCATGCCGGCGATGCGCGGGTTGGGGCGCGGCACTCCCGCCACCGGCTCGGCCGGAAGATTGACGTAGAAGCGGGCCCCGCGGCCCAGGTCGCTCTCCAGGCGGATGTCTCCGCCCATCATCCGGGCCAGGTTGCGCGAAATCGCGAGGCCCAGTCCCGTGCCGCCGAAGCGCCGCGTCGTCGTGTCGTCGACCTGGCGGAAGGGCTTGAACAGGCCGCCCTGCTTGTCGGGGGCGATGCCGATGCCGGTGTCGCGCACGACGAACTCCAGGCCGTGGGGCACGTGGGGATCGAGGCGCAGCGTGACGTCGACCACGCCGGCGGGGGTGAACTTGACCGCGTTGCCGACCAGGTTGGTCAGGACCTGCCGCAGCCGCGACTCGTCGGTCAGGATCGCGGTCGGCACGTCATCGTCCACCCAGTGCGTCAGCTCGACGCGCTTGGCCGCCGCGGGGATCGCGAACAGTTCCAGCGCGTCCTCGATCAGGGTGCGCGGATTGGTCGGCTGGGTCTCAAGCTTGATGCTTCCGGTCTCGATCTTGGCGAAGTCGAGAATGTCGCCCGTGAGCTGGATCAGCGCCTCGGCGCTCGTGCGGATGTTCTGCACGTATTCGATCGCCTCCGGCACCAGCGGCATTTCCGAGAGCAGGCTGGTGAAGCCGACGATGCCGTTGAGGGGCGTCCGCACCTCGTGGCTCATCGTGGCGAGAAACTGGCTCTTCGCCCGGTCCCCGGCCTCGGCGCGCTCGAGCGCCGTGCGCAGGGTGGACTCCGCCTTCTTGACCTCGGTCATGTCCTCGAACACCGCCACGTAGGAGATGACGCGCGCCTCGCGGTCGCGGACCGGGTGCACGTCCCCGCGCACGGAGTACCGCTCGCCGTCCCGGCGACGCTGCAGCCACTCCCCGCGCCAGGTGCGCTCCGCCCGCACCATCGCGACCATCTCCGCGACCAGTTCCGGCGGATTGTCCGCCTGGATATACTCCCGCCAGTGCTGGCCGATCAGTTCCCGCCGCGAAAAGCCCGTCTGCTCGCACAGGCTCGCGTTCACGTATTCGACCCGGCCGTCCAGATTCACGATCATGACCGCCGAGCGGCTCTGCTCCATCGCCTGGGAAAGCTTGCGCAGGGCTTCCCGCTGCTCGCGGTGGCGCTGGCTCACGACCAGCCACGCAAAGGGCACGCCGAAGACGGCCGCGCCGTACAAGGTCCACTGGGTGAAGGCGGCCCAAAAGGCGGTGTTCCACCCGCCGGCGTCCGCCTCGATGCCGACAAAATAATCCGCCGTCCCGGAATTCGGATCGATGATCGGGGCCACCCCGAGCAGCAGCCGGTAGCCGCGCGTTTCGACCGGCGGCATCGACGCGGGCAATCCGCTGTGCAGCGCCGACTGGTATGCCTGGCTCTCGGTCGAGGCGATCTCCTCCGCCTGTTCGCCCGCGCGCGCAGGACCGGGCACCGAATCGGCGACCACCACCCTGCGGTCGGAGCCGGGATGCTGGCGGATGATGTACACCAGATGGGTGCCGGGGACGTTCTGCTGCAGGCGGACCAGCCGCCCCTTGATGTTCTGGAAGGTGGGATTGTTCAGGTCATCGTCGCTCCCGGACAAAGCCGCCAGTTCGGACGGGGTGAAGGAGGCCGCCACCCGGCCGGCACGCGCCGCCTGGCTGATGAGGATCTCGTGACGCGCGCCGTTGCCCGCCCGCCAGCCGACGAGCAGACACGCCGATCCGATCAGCACGCCCCCCAGCGCCTGTTTCAGTGGTGTGAATTCAAGGGCCATGCATCCGTAGGGGCGTGACTATCATCGCCGGGGTAAGGGCTCGCGCAACCGCTAACCGCGTCTTGCACGACCGCATGGGGCGTTCGCCCGCTGTGAAAATGGGGTGTGCCAACCCCGAACTGGCGTTGCAAGCGCAGGGACTAAGCTCGCGTGAAGCTTTCCAGTTTCCTTCCCCTGCCAGCCTTGCTGGTTGCCTTGGGGGCAACCGCCGCCGCTGCGCAGACTCTGACCGTATCCACTCTCACCGGCAGCGCTCGGGTCGCGACTGAAGTCGATGGTCCGGATGCAAATGCGCGGTTTTCCGGACCCTACGGGCTCACCGTGGCCTCGTCGGGCGCGATCTATGTCGTCGATCACGGGGCGGGCACGCTGCGTGAAATCTCCGGCGGCCAGGTGACGACCCTGCCGGCCCATTTCGTTTCGCCTTACGGCATTGTCGCGGACAACTCGGGGAATCTCTACGTCACGGACTCGATCAACGATGTGGTCGATAAGGTGGCCGCCGACGGCACCATGACCGTGCTCGCCGGGCAGGCTGGCACGCGCGGCACCGCGGACGGTTCGGGCACCGCCGCCCAGTTCACGGGCCCCGCCGGCATCGCGATCGACGCGAGCGGCAACCTTTACGTCGCCGACACCAACCGCGACAGCGGCGGGGCGGTCCTCCGCGAAATCACTCCGGACGGCACCGTTTCCACCTTCGCCACCGGCTTCGTCGACATTCGCGGAGTGGCGGTGGGCGGCGGCGGCACGATCTTCGTCTGCGACGTGGGGGACAACACGATACGCGCGGTCGCCTCCGACGGGACCGTTTCCCTTTACGCCGGCGTCCCGGCGCGGACGGGCTCCAACGACGGCCCGGCGGCCACCGCGCGCTTCAACCTGCCTTCCGCGCTGGCCGTGGACGGCGCGGGCAATCTCTTTGTCGCCGACTTCGGCAATTCCGTGATCCGCGAGGTGACCCCGGCCGGCAACGTGACGACCGTCGCGGGACTGGCGACCGTCGTGGGCAGCACGGATGGAGCGGGCGCCAACGCCCGCTTCTACACGCCCGCGGGCATCGCCATCGATGCCGGCGGCACGGTTTACATTTCCGACACGGGCAACGACACGATTCGCGCGGCGACGGGCGCCGCGGCGCAGCCCACGGCCACGCCCGCATCGACGGGTGGCGGCACGAGCACCGCCAACCTGGTCAATCTGTCCGTGCGCGCGATGGTGGGCTCGGGCAACGCCAATCTGGTCGTCGGCTTCGTGACTTCGGGCACCGCGAACAAGAACCTCCTGATCCGCGGGGTCGGGCCGGCGCTCGCGCAGTTCGGTGTGGGCGATCCGCTCGCCGATCCCGATCTCACCTTGTACGCCGGCTCGGGCGCCAGCCTCGCTTCGAACGCGGGCTGGGGCGACAGCGCGACGCTGGCCCAGCAGATGGCCGCGGTCGGCGCCTTCTCCCTTCCGGCGAATTCCCCCGATGCCGCCCTGTCCGAGACGCTGGCCTCCGGGCTCTACACCGCCCAGGTGACGGGCGCGGAAGGCTCCTCCGGCATCGCCCTTGCGGAAATCTACGATGAGGACGGGGCCGGCGCCGCGTCCCACCTGATCAACGTCTCTTCCCGCGCAGAGGTCGGCGCCGACGGTTCGAGCGCCCTCATCGCCGGTTTCGTGATCGGCGGATCCGGCTCGGAGCAGGTGCTGATCCGGGCCGTCGGTCCCGCGCTGTCCCAATTTGGCGTGAGCGATGCGCTTAGCGCGCCGCAGCTCACCGTTTACAACGGCAGCGGCACGGTCCTCGTCTCGCAGACCGGCTGGGGCGACGATGCCGCGGTCGCGCAGGTCTCCTCCCAGGTCGGCGCCTTCGCGCTTCCGGCCAACTCCCCGGATTGCGCCGTCGTCCTCACCCTTTCGCCGGGCAGCTATTCCGCCCAGGTCACCGGCGTGGGCGGCGCCACCGGCACCGCCCTGATCGAAGTCTACGCCGCGCAGTGAGCGTGGCAGCGGCGTCCCCGCCGCTTCTTCCCCGGGGTCGCGGACAACGTCAGCGCGCCGCCGCCCGCCGCAGCCGATCGTTGATCGCCTCGGCCAGCCCCCGGTCGCGTCCGCGCTCCGGAGCCATCTCGGCATAAATGACCGACCACTGCCCCTGGTCCAATTCCCGCAACCGCGCGAATAGCCTGCGCGCCATCCGCGCGACGCCGGATGCTTTCGCCGCGGGGCCGTCCCCGCGCTCCGCCCACGCCACGACATTTTTCCGGCGTCTCACCGCCGCTGTGGCCGAAAAGAGGACATAGGCCGCATCCGCCTTCGCCCGCGCCAATTCCCGCGCCGGGATTTTCCCTCTTAGTATCAGCGGCGTGCGCGGACTGTAGTGCCGCGCGAGCATCCCCGGCGCGAGCATTCCCGCCCTTCCCTTCCCCACGCTCCTGCCCGCCGCCGGCACCCGCCGCCCCAGCACGCGCTCGATCTCGGTCCGCCCGATCTTCCCCGGACGCAGGAGCCGCGGCCGCGCCTCGTCGCGCATATCGACAATGGTGGATTCAACGCCGATCGCGCACGGCCCTCCGTCCAATATGAAAGGAATCCTCTTCCCCAGCCCCTGCTGCACGTGCTCCGCGCAGGTCGGACTGACATAGCCAAACGCGTTCGCGCTCGGGGCCGCCAGCGGCCGGCCCGCCGCCGCGATGGCCCGCCGCATCAGCGGATGCGCGGGCATCCGCACCGCCACGCTGTCCCGCCCGGCTGTGACCACCGCCGGAACGACGTCCCGCTTGGGAAGCACCAGCGTCAGCGGCCCCGGCCAGAAAGCACGCATGAGGGTGCGCGCGGCCGGTCCGGCCATTGCGACCTCTTCCGCCTGCCGCATTCCGGCCACATGCACAATCAACGGATCCGTTCCCGGCCGTCCCTTGGCCGAGAAAATCCTCCGGCAGGCCCGCGCATTCAGCGCGTCCGCCGCCAAACCGTAAACCGTTTCGGTGGGCACGCCCACCAGCCGGCCCGCACGCAGCGCGCGCGCGGCCGTGCTCACTCCCGCCGGCCCGCGCAGGACCTTAGCCAAGGGAGGAAAGGGTCAGGTCGCGACTCGTGAACCGTGGAAGCGGCGTCCCCGCCGCTGCAGCCCTGTGGCCAGCGGCGGAACGCCGCTTCCGCACCGGCACGAGTCGAGACATGACCCCTTGCCGAGGCGCCCGCGCGCTCAGGGCGCGAGGACCAGATTGCGCGCCCGCTTCAGCGTCTTGGTGATGGCGCGCTGGTGCTTGGCGCTGAGTCCGGTGTACTTGCGGGGCAGAATCTTGCCCGTGTCGGTGACGTACCGGCTCATCGCCTGCGGCTCCATGAAAGGGAGCTCATCGGGCGTCAGGGATTGTTCTTTGATCTCAGGATTGCTCATTGATGAAAAGGGCTTGCAACGCTAGCTGGGGCACCCCCTATGTCAACGCCAGATAAGCCTCGTGAAAGCGGCCCTCCCCCGCTTGTATCCCGTTAGGTGAGGGGCCGTAGCTCAATTGGATAGAGCTGTTCCGTCCTAAGGAAAGGGTTGTGGGTTCAAGTCCCGCCGGCCCCGCCACTTTCATAACATCCATGCAATCAGCGGCTACGGTATGACAGAGTCCGGTCTGGAAAGCGTAGTGGCAACGCGAGTGACAACAGGCAGCGCGAAACATCCGAGTGCTTCCACATCGCATTTCCCGGCGGCTTGAGTCATCGCCCGCGCTTCGGGGCCGGCCCGTCGTCCCCGCCTCGGCCGCGAAAAAGCGGCTCGGGATCGACACGGCGCCACAGCGGGAGCTCGCATGACGCCGCCGCCGATGCCCGCCAGATCCCAGGCTTCGGGCCTCGCCCGAATGGAGAGACAGCGCAGCTTACTTGCATGAACGCGGGCACCCCGGCGGGCAGATGGTCCAACACCCCCCCCCGGTATTGGGTCCTTCCGATGGCACCCCGGGCTGAGGGTTTGGTGACCCTCGGGGGTTTTGTACACAGGGCCTTTTCCCGGGACCGGTTCTTCCAATTTTGCGCGATCGCCCGCTGGCGGCCGCGAACGCCTCGCGCGGTCGCCGCTGCTATTGCCGATCCCGGCCCGTTCTTCGTTTCCGGCCCTTTGCGGCCCTTCGCTGGAATCCCCGCCGCCGCGGGCTTCATTTTGAATTCGCGGCCCAGGGCCGCCAGAAATCGCCCCGCTATCGTGGCACCGAGCGATGGAACGGCATTCTTGCAGCCCCGACGCGAGTTCGGCCGAAACCCCCGGCGCCGGCCAGGTCGGGGGAGAGGCCGGCAGCGGAAACGGTGCAAAAGGAAAGCCTACAGCGCGGACAGGGCGCCGAGCGCAACCAGGACCACGATGATGACCAGGATCCAGCCGGCGGCGCCGCGCTTCATTCGGTGTCCGCAGTTTGGGCAGCTCTCGGCCGTCATGGACAGAGTCCGTTTGCAGCAGGGGCACGAGACCACGGACGCGGGCATTCCGCATTGTAGCAGCGAAAGCCGGCCGTTCAGGGCTGGATGGCGAAATAGGCGCGGCCGTCCGCCTCCGTCATGACGCCGACATAGATGTCCGTCGTCGCGGTGTTCGAATGCTGCATCAGGTACGAGGTGAGCGGCTGGTTCTTGAAGAGGGCCAGATGCGCCGAGGCGAAAGTCTTGCGCAGGCGATTTGCTGACGGCCCGAGGCCTGCGCGCACGAACGCGTCGCGCTTTTCGTTGCGGTACTCGAGCGGCGTCATCTCCCAGCAGCTCGCCGGCGCGGCCGCGAGCCAGGCCCAAAGGTTTTCCGGGTAGCCCTGCCGGTATTTGGTCTTCTGGCTTTTGTGGATCCCCGCGCGCATGCGGATTCCTTTCTCGGCCGTCTTGATGTCGTCCCTTTGGATCCGCGCGGCCGTCGAGTAGCGCTGGCCGCCGAAGGCCTCGAGCGCCAGGCGTCCGACGACGCGTGCGTTGGCGTTTACGTCAAAAAGTTTGCGCGCTTCGCCAACGCTCAGCAGCTCGGGGTCGTCCTCGAGGACCTTCGGCAGCCCCAGCAGCTCGGCCGGATTGCGCGCGATCCAGGCCTCCCGCACGCAATAGTCCAGGAAGGTCTTCAGGTTCTTCTGGTGATGCCGGCGAGCGATCGGCCCCAGCTCGCCGGAGCCGCGCGAGCCCCGGACCGAGCCGAGCCAGGAGCGGATCTCGTCGGCGGTCAGATCCGTCAGCGGCCGCGCGCCGTAGATCGGGACCAGGCGCTTGACCAGGTGCGTATCGATATGCCGGTAGGTGTCCGCCGTCAGCTTCTCCTCCTTGCGCGCGATGACATAGCGTGCGACCGCGGCCGCGATGGTGATGCCGCCGGCGCTCAGCCCGCGCGCCTGGCGGGAAGCGAGCCATTCGTGCGCGACCAGGAGCGGGTCGGCGCCGCCGGTCCGCTCTTTGAACATCTGCCATACGCGCCATTCCTTCGGATCGAAGGCCAGGATCTCTGTCCCATAGCCGGCGAGCTTTCCGGCCAGGGCCTTGGCCGCCTCCTCGCGCGCGCGCGGATCAGCGAAGACCTGGCTGCGGACCCGGCCGTTCTCCTGCCAAAGAAGCTGGTAGGGTTTCGTCGGCCGGCGCGGCACAGACTTGTAGCGGATCCCGCGCGGCGGTTTCCAGGCGGTCACGTGCAGCCCGCGGGTTTGCGCGCGCGCGGAATTGCCGCGTTGGCTCATGATGATGGACCGGCCAGGCTCGCGGCGCCAAGGGTCTGCCGCGTATCCCTTGCCGGGACCGCCAGCGCAAACGCCTGCCATTCGTCGGCGCGTAGGCCGTGGGTCAATCCGGGCGCTTTCTTCGTGCCCGGTACGCCGAAGCGGTCGATCAGCGCCGCGCGTATATTGCTGTCTCTCGCGCGCGCCGAATGGCAAACATGGATCTTCACCTGGCCGCGGTAAATCAGCCGGCATTGCGTCCGGCCTTCGCACAGCTCCTGCAGCCGCCCGACCTGCAGGACCGTTTCGAACACATCGCGGCCGACCGGCATGCCGAAGGATTGCACCATCTCCAACGCGACCAGGGCGGGCGGATCCATGTGCATCTGCGCGGCAAGCCAGGCCCGAATCGCCGCATTCTCGGTGATGTGGTGATCGTGGATCTTCTCGCCGTCCCAGATGACGGCCGCGCTCCGTGTGGGACCCGGGTCGATAACAAGGACCGTGCGCATTCGATTTGGCTACGCGAAGCCGCCGGAACGCTTTTGCGCCGCAATCTGCTTCCTCAGCCCGTCCCGCTTCTTGGTCAGCTCGCGCAGATCCGCGAGTTGGTTATCGTCGAGGCCTTCGCGGGGCACCATCTGGCCGCTCGGCGCTTCCTCCATTAGCGGCGCAATCAGACCCTCTAGCGTGCGCAGCTCGGCTTCCAACCCATGGGCGTCCGTCCGCTGCGCGGCAGACTCGGCCCAATGCCTGGTCAACCTACTCCAGTGCTTTACGATCGCCGCCGGCGTCGGAGGCACGGAAAATTCCTTTGGCCACTGACGACCCGCGGCGTCTATCTGGTCCGGGGTTGCTCCGATTCTGAAAAGCTCGGCCGCCTCGCGGGCAGTGGCTTGCCGTTCGCGGTCGGAGGCCCGCACCAGGTCAACGCCGCCGGCCTTAGCGAGCGCCCGGAAGACCGCTTCTTTCGCCGGAATCAGGAATCTCTTTCGGTCCTGCGCCTTCTGGGCGGAAGCGTGAATCGATTCATCTACCGCGGCCGGCGCAGCCGGGCCGCCATGTATGAATTCTTTCTGTTCTTCCTGTTCTTTAATACTCTCGGCAAAACCCGAGGGGGCCTTCTTGGGGAACGTTGCCCCATTTTTGGGCAAGGTTACCCAAGATTTGGGGAAGGTGTACACGGAGGGTGCGTGCGCCTTTGTATTCGGCATTGGGCGCCGCTCGATATTCACAACGCCGGCGCTTTCCAGGAGCTCGAGCGCGGCCGCGGCGGTGTTGTAGCTGAATCCGGCGCAATTCGCGATCGCGGCCTTCCCCAGCTGGACCGGCCCCTCGGGGAGCCGTGCGTCGTTTGCCAGTTCGCGGAGCGCAGCGTACACCGCCTTGCACGTGCCGGCGGTTTTTCCCTCGAGCCGATCGCGGATGCAGCGCGTAGCCGCCTTTGGCATCTTGTACCAACCCGGGGGATTTTTGCCGGGAGCTTTGCTCATTGCCGGAAGGGGGTGCGCGCAATTGACAGGCCTGCGGCCTGGTGCGATGTGGTCATTGCTCAGGGAAGTTTTTGAAACGGGCTCGGCTGCCGCCGGGCCTGTTTCGTTGGGGAAGGGTCAAAGCAGCGTGAGTTCTGATTTCTCGCGGCGGATCTGCTCGAGCTTGTTTTCGATGCCGCGCAGCACGCTGAGCTGCTGCTGGGCATGCTGAACGAGCGCGGCCGCGGAGTCGTTGCGGCCGTAAATGGCGCCGTGGACAACAACGGCCGACGTGGCGCTTTCCCGCGAAAGCAGATGCTCCGAGAGCCGCAGATCCCGCTCCGCCGGCCCCCTGGCCGCCTGGGCCTCGGTCGCTTCCGTTTCCAGCAGATGCTCCCGGTGATTGCGTTCGATCAGCCTCTCGTGGGCCACGTCGCGCTGCTCCCGGGATTTGTCCGCCTCGGCCGCGCTCTTTTGAAACTCCGTGACGCCGCGTTGGTCCTCCTTCTGGATCCGCTCCTTTTCCCGGGCGATCGCCAGCTCCGCCTCGAGGATTTTCATTCGTTCCTCGTTTTGCTTCGTGATCGTAGCCAGGACCTCGTCGTTGATTCCGCCATCATTGGGCAGCGTCGGCCGCGGCTCCTGGCTCGCCTTGAACCGTTCGTAGGCTGAGCCGTAGTTCGCCGGATTGTCGCGCACGGCCTCCGCGGCCCGGTTCTTGTTGTACTGCTGATGCTTCAGCGCGACGTCGAGCTGCGCCGCATGGAGGGCCTCGATTTCGCGCTCAACGTCGGCGCTCGATTTCCCGAACGTCGCCGGATCCGCCTTCCAGCGCTCGAGCTGGATTCTCTGCTGCTCGTCGGTTCGCAGCTTGGCCATATTCTGGTCGGCTTGCCGGTCGAGCAGGCCGCGGATGCCAGGAATGCCGGTCAAGTTGTTCGCAAATTTGTCCCCGATCCATTTCCACATGCCGCCGATGCTCAGATCCAGATTCATGCCCAGCAGCTCGCCCAGCTTCTTGCCCGTCTCCTGGACAATATCCCCGAGTCCACGAAAGGCTGCATATAGCGCATCCCGCAGAACCAGGCGGCTGATGAAGCCCTTTGCGA
>DASRSH010000171.1:0-1668 GCA_035656575.1 Opitutaceae bacterium | reverse complement strand
TAACCGGAGAGCTTGTCAAGCAGCAAATTTCGCGAAGCGACACGACGCCATCCTTCTCCCGTCCAGCAGACCCCACCGCGCCCAGGAATGTCCCATTCAGCGCTTCGGCGGGAAGTGGAGCGTGATGGTGGTGAAGACCGGTGCGGGGGCGCCGTCGACCAGGTAGGGGCGGTAGCGCCACTGGCGGACGGCGTCGACGGCGGCGCCGCGCAGCAAGTGGTGGCCGCTGAGCACGCTCACGTCGGTCACGCGGCCGCTGCGGTCGACCTCGGCGCGCACCACCACCGGGCCCTCAATGTGGGCGACCTTCGCGAGCATCGGATAGCCGGGACGGGGCGCGGAAAGCAGATTCGCGGCCATCACCGCCGAGGCAACGCTGGCGGGCCGCCGGGGCAGCGGGATGGCCTCGCCGGCGGAGGCCCCGGCAGCCCCAACATAGGTAGCGTCGGGGTCGATGGGGCGATCCGGGACCCGGGCCGCGGGTTGGGCCGAGACGGGAGTCAGCACCGCTGGCCGGATGGGACTGGCTTGCGGAGCGGAAGCCGCCGCGGCCGGAGGCGGGGCCGCCGCGCTGGAGATCGGGTTCGAAATCTGGCCGGGGACCGGAGTGGAGTAAGGCTTGGCGACATAGCCATCATCGTCATACCCCGCGCTTTGGCGGACGACGCGGGTCTGGGGGTGGGCGAGTGCGGGACCGTAGGCGGAGGGTTTGGCCGGAAGTACCGTGGATGCGGCCGGTTCCGCCGATCCAGCCACGCTGGGCTTCGGCAGCGCCGGCGACACGGGCGGCCGCTGCTGCGCGATCGGGACGGCCGCGGCCGGGCGGGAGTGCGATGCGGCGACAAGCACTGCGATGAACAGAGCCGCGCCCGCGGCGGAAAGCAGCACAATCCGGGTGTGCGCTCTGGACCACGCCGGCAGCGCGACCTTGGGGATCCTGGGCAAATGCAGGCTGGGAAGGGCGATGGGCAGGTGCATCGCCGCATGATACGAAGGCGAGGGCGGCTCCGGGTCCAGTGCGGAAGGCGGCCGCAGCATTGCGGCCCGGGGCTGGGGGACGGGACGCAAAGCCTCCGGCGCGACCGCCGCAACCGGGGTAACCTGCACCGGCGGCGGAGGAGGTGGCGGGGGAATTGGCTCCGGCACTGGACTGGGTGCGCCGGCGAACTCGGGTTCAGGCAGCGGATCGGCCGCCGCCGCCCCAGCTTCCGTCTCGAAGTGCCTCAGGCGGCTGAAGACCCCCTCGCGCCGGGTGAAGGGCCGGGCCGGGTTTGCGGATTGCCCCGGCTCCTGGCCGGTCGGCTCCGCAGCGGATTGCGCCGGAGCGGGTTGCGCCGGAGCGGCGGGTTCCGCCGCGTGGCGCGCGGTAATCGGGATCACCTTCCCCGCGGGGGCGGCCGCAGCGCCAGCGCCCGCCGGCGGAGTTGCCGGAGTTTCCTCCGATCCGGATTCTGCCTCGCTCGGGTTAGCCATCGGCAGAGGGGCCAGGTGCAGCCTGCTTTCGCCGGGAGGCTGGTTCCACGGCTTGCGCTGGACGCTCATCAGGAAGTCGAGCAGATGGTGCAGCGGCTCCTGCACCTCGGCGCTGGCCTGGTCCATATCGCGTCCGCCGATGGCAAAGGCCACGATTTCCAGCAGGTTGGCGCGCGGGACGGTCCCGCCTTCGTG
>DASRSH010000170.1:0-16683 GCA_035656575.1 Opitutaceae bacterium | reverse complement strand
GGCGCCTCCGTCGGTCCGCATTTCGGGCATCGCTCCAACTCCTGAATTCCCCTTCTTGATTTCGGGTCGTCATGCCCCCAGGGATTCCCCGGTACGCACCCGGGCGATCAGCCCGCCGGGCCACGCTGAAAGTCTTGCGCTCAGCTGGGCGCCGAGGCGAGCGCGTCAATGATGGCCGCAAGCTCTCCCGGGCGGTCAATCATGATATCGTGGCCACGTTGCGCGGGCGGGAGCCGCCGTGGCGGGAAACACCCCATGGGAGCGCAGGCGGCGAGCCGCTACCCTCGGGACATGAATCTCATCCTCCTGGTCGTTCTTCTCGTTCTGCTTTTCGGGGGCGGCGGCTTTTACTTCGGCGGCCCCGCCTATGGCGGCAGCGGAATCGGCCTGATCCTGGTCGTATGCCTGGTCGTTTATCTGCTCGGCGGCTTTCGCCGGCGGAGCTGATCGTCCGGATTCTGTTCGTCCTGCGCCCGCCTATGATGGCCCGCAGCGCCGAATGCTGCGGCCGATACATCCAGCGGGATCCCTCCGCGCGAGCCACGTTCCACCTCGGGACCGGACTTGAACCAGCGCCAGGGTCCCTCCAGCGACGGCTGCGCTGACGTCCAGGCCTTCAACGGCCTGCCAAGCTAGATCGCCAGCGGCGGACCGAGCATTTCCTGGCCGTGGGCCGCCCACAGCCGGCGGAAGACCTCCTGGTCTTTCGGAATGTTCGGCCCCAGACGGCTCATCTGATGGAAGAAATCCTCCATCGAGCCGGCGGGCTGAAAGAGGACCAGCACCTGCCCCGGCCCTTTGCTGATCATGGCCCAAACGTGCGGGATCATGCGCGGCGCGAAAGCCGAATCACCGGGGCCGAGCCGCAGGGTATCTTCGCCAACCCGGACGATGAACTCGCCGCGGATCACGTAGAACCATTCGTCCTGGCGGAAATGCCGATGCAATGCCGGCCCGCCCCTTTGCATCCGCATCGTGTCATAGATCAGGAGGTCGCCGCCGGTATCTTGCGTAGACACCTTCAGATCGAATTTCCCTCCCATGATGAGAAGCTCCTCGGCGTAGCGGTCCTCTTTCGCTCCTACCCGGAAACCGCGGGCGGCCCGGCGCGTCGGCTCCGCAGCGCCCTCGGCCTTCGCTTTGGCCGTCAAGGCGAGGGCTGTGGCGGCTAAGGGCAGCCCGAGAAAGGAGCGCCGATTGAGTTCGTGGGGCATGGCCGAACGACCCCGACAAAGTCAGGTTTCCCGGAACGGGTCGATACAATAGCAGCGGCTCCTCACGCGAGCCGTCGCGCACTGGCGGTCACCGCACCTTGAGCCGCGGACCGGCCTGCTCGGCCCGGGGGAAAAGTTCGAGCGGCGGAAAGGCCAGGAGCAGTTCCGCGGTGTTCTCCAGGGCGCGCTTGTAGCCTTGAAACCACCGGGACATCTCGCTTCGGGCCGGAGCGTCCGGGTTCAACGGCGCTAAGCTCGGTGCGGCAAAGTCGAAGAGGGATGCGGGTTTCACAACGCCACTCTAGCAGAGGCGGCGTCGGCGGGAAATTGGGGGAGTGGCGGTATTTCGCTAAGGGATTTTCCTAGCGGGCGGCGTCGATCCGCGAGGGCCTCCGAGAAAGCGGCGATCGGCGTGCCCGCCCTCAAGACGGTCGCGACCAAGATCGAGGTGGTGTTGAGCCACGACGACGTTCACGCCCAACCCGGCCAGTCAAAGTAGCACAGCTACTGACCCGCCTTCGAGGGCCGATGCAGGTCGCGCTGCCCGCCCGGAGGGGATAGGTTGGCCGCGTGAATCTCAACCAATACGGATCCGGCTGCCGGTGCTTGCTGCGGATCCGCGAGAACCTGGGCAATCCGCATCTGCTGGAGGAGAGCTTCATCGCCCATGGGCGGCACTCATATCCCGATTGGGCCGAACGGCCCGGCGCGGCCGACCTGCCCCGGCTCTGCGAAATTGCCGGCGAGCTGGGGATTTCCTCGGGCGGCGAAGTGTTCTGCGACTACGCCCGGATCCTGGGCCTGCACCGAATCGGGCACTCCGTCCTGATCCGCGCCCGGCGGCCGTCCGCGGCCGGCGCCGAGCGCATCGCCCTGGTGGTCGACATGGACGAACGCGGCATGAATCTTTGGATTCCCACGCCTGACGGATCGTACGACACGGCCTGGGAATCGCGGGAGGAGTTCGCCGCAGGCGCGCTCACCGCCGGCATCGTGCTTTACCGGGAGCAGCCGGGCCGCAATGTGGCGGCGATTGCGCTCGCGAGCTTCGCCCAGCCCAGCGCGGACGCGGCCGTGCCGGCCGCCGGAACCGAGCTTTGGTCGGATTGGTCGGCCGCGCTGATCGACGAGGCCCGGCGGTCCATCGAGGACATGTCGGCACGCCGCTGGCTGGTGGCGCACCCCGAGGATCCGCGAATGCCCGAGCTGATCGCGCAAATCGACGCGGGGCCCATGGCCAATCGCGCGGTGGAGACTCCGCGCATGATCCGCTGGCGATCGGCGCTGGATGGGCGCACCTACATTCTGGTGGAGTTCTTCAGCTTGCGTCGGCAGACGGATGATTCCCCGCCCGAACCGGCGGCCTTCACCGCCCTGCGCTGACCCCTTATGCAAAAGACCAAGAAATCGGTGGCGAAACGCTTCAAGATCACGGGCACCGGCAAAATGCTCCGGCGCACGCCGGGATTCCGTCATTTATTGGCAAACAAGAGCACCAAGTCCAAGCGCCGCGCCACGCGGGACAAGCTCGTCGCCCCCGGCCACGCCGCGGCGCTGATGAAATGCCTGCCGTTTGGCCTCTAACCTGATTATGAAAACACCGCCTCCACCCGCCGACCGCATCACCACCGAGATCCGCAAGCTCTACCTCCATTTGTTGAACCTGAAGCGGGAGGATGGGCAGCCGGCGACGGACGGAGTCCGGCTGCACCGAGAGATCACGGAATCGCCCGAACTCCGAGGAACGCTCCTGGATGCCGGCGCTCTGGCCAAGTACGTCAGCCAGGACCGGGAGATTGCGGCCGATCACCTGCCGGCGCTGCGCACGGCCCTGGACCGCGCATACAACAAAGCCGTGGATCCGCGGTACAGTTGGAAGCCGCGGTGGCTGAACGCCCGGCAAGGGCTGCAGCATTCCTATCCGAATCCGGCGCGATAGCCGGCGCAGCCTCGGATGAGTGGAACCGGCGTGCCGCCGCTTGGCACGGGAGAAGCGGCGCGGACGCCGCTTCCACCACCGCAAGCGGATGCATCACCGGTGCTCGCACCGCCTTGAAACTGCATCCAAAGCGGCTAAAATCGCGTACCACCCGGTACACGATGAAAGCGCATTTTCTTCCTCTTGCTTTTTGCGCGGCCCTGCTGACCGCGGCGACCGGATTCGGACAGACCGCGGCGCCCACGCCGCCCCCTCCCCCGCCGTCCGCGCCCCAGACCCTTCACGTCCTCATTTCCGCGCCGCTGGGCCGGGGCGGCGAAAACCTCTATGACCGGGTCGCCGCCGACTACGGCTATGTCTTCCGGCATCGGAAGTGGCCGCTGAAGATCAGCATGGAGGAATTCGGCGGAGGGCGTTATCACGATCCGCTCGAACTCGATGTCTTCGTCGAGCGCATCCGCCAGTGGCTGCCGCACGAATGGACCTTTGCCGCCTGGACGACCTTGAAGATCGGGAATCAAAAGCACGACCTGGGCATCATTCAGTACGTCTATGACCGGCCCGCGTTTGAGCAGCCTGACATCTCGCTCGACAATCTGGTCCAAGGCGCCGCGCGTGCGACCGCGAAGAAGATTGAGCCCCTCCTCTTCCCGGGAACCCGATAACGCCGCGACCGCGGACGAGCGGCTGATGGCCCGCATCGGCGGCGGAGATCGCGAAGCCTTGCGCCAGCTCTACGACCAATACCGGCATCCGCTTTTCGCCCTGGCTGTCCGCATGGTGTGGGACGTCGGGGCGGCGGAAGAATTGCTCCAGGACTGCTTCGTGAAGATCTGGCGGACGGCGGCCGGGTATGATCCGCGCAAGGCGCGGCCCTTCACCTGGATGGTGACGATCCTGCGGCGGGGCTGCATCGATCACCTCCGCCGCCGCCCGCTTCCCACGGCCGAGGCCACGGCGGCGGAAGGCAGCACGGGCGATGTCGTGCGGAGCGCGGCGGCCCGCCACGAGGAAGCCGAGCAGGTGACGCGCGCCCTGGGCCATATGCCGGAAGGACCGCGAACGGCGCTGGAACTGGCTCTCTTCGGCGGGCTCACCCATGAGGAAATCGCCGCCCGGCTGGGCCAGCCGCTGGGCACCGTGAAAGCCTGGATCCGGCGCGGGCTTGTGAGCCTGCGCGGGGAACTGCAGGATCTCGCCCAATGAGTGGTCCGGACGACAATCTGGCGTGCGATTACGTGCTCGACCGGCTCGATCAGCGGGCGCGGGCGGACTTTGAGGCCCGGCTGGTGGCCGACCCGGACCTGCGGCAACGCGTGCGGGTGTACGAGGCGGGATTGGCGGAGCGCATCGGCGAACTGGCCCCGCGGACTCCCTCTGCGGCGGTGTGGGCCGGGATTGCAAATCGGATCGGGCGCGCCCCGCGCCGGGACGGCCGCCGCTGGGCGCCGGTCTTGAAATGGGGCATCGCCGCGGTCATTGCCCTGAGCCTCGCCTCGATCGCCGTCGAGCGCTGGATCGACCGCCCGTATGTGGTCGTGGTCGCCCTGGGCCGCGGCGAAAGCCAGCCGAGCCGGATCCCGGTGGCGCGGGTGGCGCGTTCGGCGAACGCGGCGTTCGCCCAGCTGGCCGCGCTTGCCGCGTACTATTGGGAGGACGGCCGCCCGCAAAAGGCGTTCGTGCTCTACGATCCGTCCTCCAGCCAGGGCTTCATCGCCGTCCGGGATCTGCCCGCGCCCGCGGCCGGTTTTCACTATCAGGTGTGGATCCTGGACCGGCGCACCCACTTGGTGCGGCCCGCGGGAGCCATTCCCGCCTCCGGATTGTTCTCCTTTGCCGTCGATCCGCTGCCGGATGAAGCCACCGATGATCTCCGCGTCCTGGTGACGCGCGAGGCGGGCAATGCGGTCCGCCCGGGACCGGACGTCATCCTCGGGGGCTAAGCGGGCACCGCCCGCCGGTGGGATATCGGGGAGCGGGTAGTGCTCGCCTAGGGCTCAATCTTCGGCCGAAAGTGCCGATATCGTAGCCCAAGGAGCAGCCATGGGAATTTCCTCCACAGGATCGGCATCCGCCTCGGTCGAAAGCGCGTTGATCGCTTCCGCCACCGGGTCGTCCTCCTCCACGCTGGCCGCCAGCACGGAGAACCTCTCGCAGATGCAAAGCCAGCTCGACGAGCTGGAGCAGGAGGAACAGTCCGCGTCGGGCTCCAGCCGCCAGCAGCTTCAACAGCAGGTCCAGCAGCTCCAGCAGCAAATTGCCCAGGCCCAGGAGCAGGCGCAAAGGAAGGCCCAGGAGAAGCACGTCCAGGAGCAGAAATCGGGCGGCACGCCCCCGCCCGGGACCGGCAATTACCTAAATAGCCAGGCGTGACGCTCCGCGTCAGGCCGGCAGCAGGTCGCAGAACCAGAATCCCCGCGTCGGACGCCGGCCCGGGGGCGGTGGCGGCAGAGTGCCTCCGGCGGCAGCCTCCAGAGGGCGGTAAACTTTCTCGCCCATCGTGTAGCGCACGGGAGAACTGAAGATCGGACCGGCGAAGGCGAAGGAATGGTACTCGCCGTTCTCGCCGCAGGGATCGACGTCGGCCGGCAGCGTGCGCAGAAAGTCCTCGTCGATCACCCGGCCCACGTCGGCCTCGCCGAGCCAGGCGTCGTTCACGCAGCAGAGGATCGAGCCGAAGCCGAGGTCCAGGAATTCCCGCATCAGCACGCGCGAATCGACCTTCCAGATGGGAAAGATCCCGCGCAGTCCGATCTCCGCCAGATTGGATTCCCGCCAGGCGCGAAGATCTTCCAGGAATATATCCCCGAACACGCAGGCCGTGACGCCGCGCGAGCGATGGGCCTTCATGCATTCGCCCATCTTCTGCCGGTACTCCTCGTTGGAGCTGACCTGGCTCACTTCCACGATTTCGAGGGGCAGGCCCACGGCCGCGGCCTGCCGTTCCAGCAACTCCACCCGCACGCCGTGCATCGAGACACGCCGGTAGTGGCCGTTGCAGGTGGTCAGCAGCCCGGCGACCTCATAGCGTCCTTCGGCGCGCAGGCGATGCAGCGCCAGCGCCGAATCCTTTCCGCCGCTCCAGCAAAAGAGAACCTTCTCGCGCATGTTCGAGGACGCATGCTTGGCCGGAAACCGCCGGCAGGTCCATCCGGATCCTGAGCGTGAGGGGTTTGCAGCCAGTCCCCCGCCAGCGCGGTTTACGCGTAAGTCGCCTGGAGCGATTCCGAATGCGCAAAGCGCACTTCCAGCCGCGGCGGGTATTCGCCGCCCTGGGCGAGCGCGGCGCCGCAGGCATGGGCCACTTCCTCGATCCGCGCCGCCCCGAGCGGGAGCGCCGCGGCCGACCATGCTTCGCCCGGGCCGCCGCGATACTCGATGTGCACCGTTCGCCCCAGCCAGCGGCGTACGCGGTAAAAGGCCAGGTAATGCCTCTCCTCCAGAAGGGAACGAACGACAAAGACCTGCCGCATGGCCGCGCCCAGATCGCCGCCCTCCCGCAGCAGAAAGCGCAAATCGAGCACGGCGTCGATCAGTCGGACGTTTTCGGGATCGATTTCAGCCAGCAAGCCGTCGAGCGTCTCCGGCCCGTCGTGAAACGGGCAGAGCGCAGGGCCATATCCGGGCTTGATCATGGACGCCATTCTACGCGCCCGGCTGCGCCGTGCGCTCCGCAAAGATTGCCTAGCGCGGCGCGATTCTTGCCCCGACCCTCACTTCAGGTAGCTCTTCAGCATCCAAAGCGTCTTCTGGTGCCATTGCAGCCGGCGGATCATCAGGTCCTGCGTTTCCAGATCATTCGCCGCTCCCGCCGCCTCGCGCACGGCCAGACTTTCGGCCGCGGTTTTCTCGTGGGCGACAATCAGCCCCGCCACATAATCCTTGGCGGAGGGTAATCCGGAAAAATCGTCGATGCCGGCGGCGGCGGCGAACTGCTTCAGGCTGCCGCGCGGATAGCCGCCGAGGGCGCGCGAACGCTCGGCGATCTCGTCGATCGCCTCGAACAGGTGTTCATACTGTTCCTGGAAGGCCTTGTGCAGCGAGAAGAAGCCGGGGCCTTCCACGTTCCAGTGCGCTTCGTGCGTCAGGGCGAGAAGGGCGTAGGACGCGGCGAGCACCTTGTCCAAGCCTTTGATGACGGGCGAATCAGTCCGGGTGGCGGCGGCGGTCGAAACAGGGGCGGCGTTCATGATGGGAACGATTAAAACGCCGGACGAACGTCAGGTAAAGGGAATGCGGCGACTTTTCACTGGCTCATTGCCCCCCGAAGTCTCCGGCCGGCCCGGAAGAATCAGGGCCTTGCCTGAATGGGATTGCTCATCGCCAGATCGGCATGGCGCCGCCCCCTGGCGGCTGCGGCCGCGATGCGCCGAAAAAGACCGGCAGATATCGGTCGGCCGCGGCTTCGGGAAACGTGAAGTCGAAGGGGTTGAGGCCAAAGCTTCGATACCCCACCTCGGGATGCCACAAGTGCAGGCAAGTGGGCGTAGCGTGCGCGGCAAACGCCGCCTGGCAGCCCGCCCCGACGTGCCGCTGCAGCGCCCGCTCCAGGCCAACTGCATCGGCCGTCGCCCGGTCCAGCATGACTCGCCAGGGCAACTCGCGGCCCGCGCGGCACTGCACGGCGATTGCACCCTGTGCGACCGCCGGCACGGATTCGGCCAGCGACAAGCGGTCGAATTCCAGCCCGGGCCACGCGAAAATCCCCAGCCGGTCGAGGCCCGCCGCAGCGAGCACGGTGCCATCGGCCGCGCCTTCGGCGAGCTTGTGCAGGCGCGTTTCGACATTGCCCCGCAGTTCGATGAACTCCGTTCCGGGCCAGCGCGCCGCCAACTGCCCGCGGCGCCGAGGACTGCCGGTGGCCACTACCCGGACCGGATCGACCCCTTGCCGCCGCACCAGCACATCCGCCGCATCGCCGCGGCGCAGATACCCCGCCGTGACCAGGCCGGGGATGGGCTGGCCCGGCAAGTCCTTGGCGCTATGGACGGCAAGATCCGCCGTGCCCGCGAGCAACGTCTCTTCCAGTTCGGCGGTGAACAGTCCCTTGCCGCCCTCCTTCTGCAGCGACCAATCCAGGCGCTGGTCCCCGGTGGCCGAAACCTCCAGCAGCTGGCACGGGCATTCCATGCATTCCCAGACCCGCTGGGCGACTAACGCGGCTTGGACCTTGGCCAACGCGCTCCGGCGGGTGGCGATGACAATCGGTTTCATGACCTCGCGGCCAAACTACCGTCTTGGCTGCCGGGGCGCTTCCCAGCTCTTGACCAATGCTGCGCGCTTCTTGGCCAAGAAACGCGGCAGCTTGGGCAAGGCATGCGGCGCGGCGGCGCGCCCCGGCGTTTAAATTGAGGGATGCTTTCCGCCGCTCGCCCAGCGACCGCCGAAGTTCCGTCTTCCCGCGCGCCCGGCGCGCCGGCCCGATTTGCGATTTTGGGCGCGGGCATCACCGGACTGGCCGCGGCAAGCGAATTGCGGCGACTGGGCCATCAGGTCACGGTGTTTGAAGCCTCCGACCGCGCCGGCGGGGTCATTCGTTCCCTTCGCATTGGCCCCTGGCTGCACGAATGCGGTCCCAACTCCCTGCTGGCCGCCCCGGGCGGCAGCGTGCAGGCGGTCATCGCCGCCGCCGGGCTCTCCGACCGGGCCTGCCGCGCCGCCCAGGAGGCCCGGCGCCGCTTCATCGTCCGCGGTGGCGAGGTGCTCGAGGTGCCGGCTTCTCCCGGCGCGCTGATCCGCTCCCGCCTGTTCTCGGCCCGGGGCAAGCTGCGGCTGGCGGCGGAGCCGTTTCAGGGCCGGCTGGCCGATCCCAGCGTGGACGAGTCGGTCGCGGACTTTACCCGGCGGCGGCTCGGGGAGGAGTTTCTCGACTATGCGGTGGATCCCCTGGTGGGCGGAGTGTATGCGGGGCTCCCGGAGCGGCTGTCGCTGCGCAGCGCCTTTCCCAAGCTGGCGGCCCTCGAACGTGATTTCGGCTCGCTGATCATGGGCGCAGTGCGCACTCGCCGGGCTGCCGCCGGGCCCAAAGGGGAGATGCTGAGCTTTCCCGAGGGATTGGAGGAGCTGCCGCTGGCGCTGGCCCGCCCTCTGGGCGAATCCATCCGACTGCGCGCCCCGGTCTCCGCGGTGCGGCCGCGCGGCGGAAAGTGGGAGCTGGAGTTTGCGCGTCCCGACACGCCCCCGGCAGGCGCGTTTGACGGCGTGCTTTGCTGCCTGCCGATCGGTCCCCTGTCGCGGCTGATCGTCCGCCGTGAGGAGGGCGACGAGCAGCCTTTCGCCGCGCTGTCCTTTCCCGACGTGCCGCCAGTCGTTTCCATCCTCACGGGATTCAACCGTTCGGATATTGCGCATCCGCTCAATGGGTTCGGCCTGCTCGTTCCGCGCAGCGAGCAGCGGCGAATTCTCGGCACGCTCTTTTCGAGCACGATGTTTCCCCAGCGCGCTCCGGCCGGGCAGGTGGCGCTGACCACCTTCGTCGGGGGCGCCCGGCAGCCGGAACTGGCCGCGCTCGACGACTTCAGCCTGATCCGGATGGTCGAAGACGAATTGCGCCTGCTGCTGGGGGCTTCCGGACCGTCCACGTTTGCGCACGTCTGCCGGCACTCGCGGGCGATTCCCCAATACGAAATTGGCTACGCCCAGCGTGTCGCGGAAGGGGCGGCGGCGGAAACACGCCATCCGGGACTTTATTTCGGCGGAAGTCCGCGCGACGGAATCTCGCTCACCTCCTGCCTGGAATCCGGACTCCGCCTCGCGGCGGCGGCGGCTAGAGCGACCCGGCCTTGAACGTCAGATGGCCGCGGCGTGCCGGCCGGGCTCCGGGCGGAAGGTGGCGTCGAAGTGGCTCGCAATGACGCGCAGCAGCGGTATGCCGGGCGGATTGACCTCGATGCCAGTGGCCGTGCGAACCAGGAGGCCGTCGCGCTCCAGCGGTTCCAGCCGCGCGATTTCGCCGGCATACAGCTGCGGCACCTCGACTCCCAGGCCCCGCGAAAGCTCGGCATAGTCCAGGCGGCGATCGCACATCAGCCGCATGACCAGCGTCCGCCGGCGGCGGTCCTCGGCGGTCAGCCGGTAGCCGCGTTCCACCGGCAGCGCGCCCTGCCGAACGGCCGCGCGCCACGCCGGCAGCTCCTTGTGGTTCTGCCAATAGGTGCCGGGGGTCGACGAGATCGAGGACATGCCGAATCCGTAGAGCGACGCGTCCGCATGGGTGCTGTACCCCTGAAAGTTGCGGTGCAGCGTTCCTTCCGCCTGGGCGCGCGCCAATTCATCCTCCGGACGGGCGAAATGATCGAGGCCGATGTCGATGTATCCGGCCTGCCCCAGCAGCTCATGCGCCAGCGCGAACATCGCCAGTTTCTCGTCCGCCGACGGCAGTTCGCCTCCCCGCTCGAACGCGCGCTGGGCCGGTTTCCGCCACGGGACGTGAGCATAGCTGAAGACCGAAAGCCGGTCCGGCTCCAGGGTGAGGGCGTCCCGAATGGTCTGGGCGAAGGTTTCGGCGGTCTGCCGGGGCAGGCCATAGATCAAATCCACATTGATCGAGCCGATGCCCGCCTGGCGCAGCCATTGAAAGGCCCGGACGTTGAGCTCCATCGGCTGCCACCGGTGGATGGCCAGCTGGACCTGGGGATTGGTGTCTTGGATGCCGAGGGACGCGCGATTGACGCCGATCTGCGCGAGGGCCTCGACGTGGCCCGAGGTCAGCCGGCGCGGGTCGATTTCCACCCCGAATTCCGCATCCATTGCGACCGGAAACTGATTGCGGAGGATTCCGCCCAGCCGAACGAGCAGGCCCGGCTCGAGGTAAGTCGGGGTACCGCCGCCAAAATGGATCTGAACTGCGGCGCGGGCGGGGCGCGTGCGGCTGGCGGCGTGGCCGATTTCCCGTTCCAGATCCGCGACGTATTCCGCCCCAACGTCCGCCCGGCGGGTGATGACCGTAGTGCAGCCGCAGTACCAGCATTGGGACGCGCAGAAGGGAATATGCACGTAGAGTGAAAGCGGGCCGGCGTCGCCGCCATTGTCCTCGGCGATCGCCGCCGCGGCCTCATCCGCTCCGAAGGCCTCGGTGAATTGCGTGGCCGGAGGATAGGAGGTGTAGCGCGGGGCGGCGGCGGCGTACTTCCGGATCAGCGCAAGATCAATGGCGGAAACGGTGGCGGGCGGCGCGCTCATGCAGGATGCCGGGTCGATGGGAGTTTCAAGGCGCGGCAGTCTGCCAAATTCCCGCGGCCCGCGCGCCGCGTCCCTTGGCGGACAGTGCGCACATCTTGACCGCGCCGGTGCGCGGCGGCGGGGACCGCGCCCTACACGGCGATGCCGGTAGCCGGCGAAAAGCCGAACGGCCCCCCGCCTTCCGGCGGCAGGATCGCGTAGCGCCCATGCGGAATCATTTCGCCCAGGTGGCGGATGACGCGCTCGAATTCGTCGTAGTCGGTCGGCTTCTGCAGGTAGGCGCTACAGCCGAGAAAGTGGCAGCGTTCGATCGTCCGTTCATCGTCGGAAGTGGTGAGCACATAGACCGGGATGTTCCGCACCCGGTTATCGGCCTTCAGGCGCCGAAGCACCTCAAGTCCGTCGACCTTGGGCATGTTGATGTCGAGCAGGACCAGATACATTTGGCCGGCGCCCGCCCGGCGCGCCGATGCCGGACCGAAAAAGAAATCGAGGATGGCCTGGCCGTCCGAAAAATGCTCGATCCGGTCGCGCCGTCCGGCCAGCGCCAGGTTCTCCCGAATCAGCAGAGCATGGCCCTCGTCGTCCTCTGCGATCAGGATAATGGGATCTTGGGCCATGAGGAAATCCCCGCTCCCCGACAAGTGGGCCCTGATGAACAGCCGCGCAATCCTAATCCGGAATCCGCTGCCGGCAATTGCCCAAAATGTCACCGGCTCCTTCCGGCCTGAGGAAATCATGAGGGCGGAAACAGGGGCCGGCCGGCCCCCGTCACCGCACCGTCAGCCCGGATAAGGGCGGACCCGGAAGCAGCTCGGTGGGCGTGGCTCTTCGGGGCTGCGGCCGGCCACAGGCCGAAATCGGACCCCAAAATCCGACCACGGTTGGCCAAAGGATAGGGAGCGGCTCCGCGCGCGCTGCGGTACCCTGGGCCCATCTTCCCATGAATGCCAAATACTCCATCGAATATAGCCCGGCCGCCAATGGCCATTCGCCGCCGGAGCATATGGTCCGCTTCATCAACGACCCCCTTGCCTGCGAGGAATTCCTCGAACAGCTGCTGGAGGAGGGAGTGATCATCCACACCATCCGGCGCGATTCCGCCGAACTCAAACGCCCCGAATTTGACCGCATGATCAAGGTGGCCGCCTCGGCGATCGCCGCCGATCGCATCTGCGCCTCCCTGGGCATCAAGCCGGAGGAGGAGCGGTTCCGGTTCGGGTTCTCCGCGTGAGACATCCCGCCGCATTGCCAATCCCCACTCATGAATAGGCAAAAGATGCGGCGTGCAGGGCGGCGACCGGCGCTAGACTGCCGGCCATGAGAAGCGCCACTCTGAGCCGCACGGAGATGGGGGGCCTGCTGGCCGGCCAGCTGCTCGCCTACACGGGCTCGCGCACCGCCGTGCTCCTCGCCATCCCCCCGGGAGGCGCCGCTGTCGCGGCGGCGATCGCGCACCGCCTGAACCTTCCCCTCCAGGCGCTGCCCGTGCGCCGCCTGGCCGCGCCCGGCCATCCCGACGTCACCCTCGGCGCGATCGCCGGCGCCAATGAACTGGCGACGAATCCGCGCCTGCAGCGAATCTATTCCGTCCCGCCGGCCGCATTCGAAAAGATCGTGGCCGCTGAGCGGGAGGCGCTGGCCCGCCGCGAAGGACGGTACCGCCGCGGGCAGCCGCTCGACCTGAAAGGCCTGACCGCAATCGTGGTCGACGACGCGGTGGTCACGGGCGCCACCATGCGCGCCGCCATCGCCGCCGCCCGCGCCGCCGGCGCCCGGCGGGTCATTGTCACCACGCCGATCATGGCGACGTCGGCCTACGTGGAGGTTCGCGGCGAGGCCGACGCCGTGGTCGGCCAGCGCATGGCGCGCACGGTTCCCCCGCTGGCCGAGTTCTACGCCGAACACCGCGATGTCTCGGAATCGGAAGCCCTCGCGCTTCTGGGCGGCTTCCCGCGGTCGGCGCAAGCTGCGGCACCCCACGCCCCCCACCGGCAAAACTCCGCCGCGGCCTGTTTCACCCCATGAAGACCCTCCTCGTCCCCATCGATTTCTCCGCCGCCAGCGAAACGGTGCTGGACGCGGCCACCGCAACCGCCCGGGCCCTCGGGGCCCGCGTCGTTCTCGTCCACGTCATCGAGCCGCTGGTCGCGCTGGACGAATCCAGCGAGATGATCGAGGACGAGGTGGTGGCCACGGAGCGCGCCGTGGAGGGCAAGCTCGATGAGCTTCGCTGCCGGTGCACGGCGCTGGGCATCCCCGCTTCCGCGCGTCTTCTCTACGGCACCGCTCCCCACCAGGTGACCGAGGAGGCGCTGCGCCTTCGCCCCGATCTGATTGTCATCGGCTCCCATGGACATGGGGCGATTTACAGCCTGCTGGCCGGCGGCGTCACCGCCCAGGTCCTGCGGCATGCGCCCTGCCCGGTTCTTGTGATTCCGGTAGGCGCCCACGCCGCCGCGGCCGCGCCGGCCGCCGCGGCCCAGCCCGCGTGGACCGGGTAAACCCGTGAAGACGACCCTCCTCGCCGCCGTCGATTTCTCCGAGGCCACGGACGCGCTGGTGGAAGTCGTGGCGGCCCTGGCGCGCGCCGGCGCCTTTTCGGTCGCGCTCGTCCATGTCATCGCGACGCCGGTCATCACCGAACGCATGCTGAGGACGGAAGCGCAGGCGGCAGACACCCGGCTCGAACGGCTGCGTCTCCGCCTGGCCGCCCGCGGCGTCGATGCCCAGGCGTATCAGTTCTGCGGACCCGCCGTCCGCGAAATCAAGGCCGCGATCCGCCAGCTTCAGCCCGAGCTGGTCGCCTTGGGGCATCGCGGGCACGGCGCCGTCCGTGACGCCTGCTTCGGCAGCGTTGCCGTCCAGATCCTGAAGCACGCCCCCTGTCCCGTGCTGGTCGTGCCGGCCGCGGGCGGCCGCGGCGCCCTTTTTTCCGCGCATTCGACCGCGGTCAAAACCATCGCCGCCGCGGTGGACCTGTCCCAAAACACGGATGCGGTGGTCCGCGCCGCGGCCTCGCTGGCCAAGGCCCTCGCCGCCGACTTGGTCCTGCTTCACGTGTTCCCGTTTTCGGCGCCCTCGACGGCCGTGCGGCCGAGCAGCGAAGACCTGGATCGGCTGCTGGCCGAAGAACAGGCGCAGTGCCGGGCAGCCCTGCTGCGCGCGGCCGGAAAATATCCGGCGCGTGTTGAGCCTCTGCATTCGGAGGATTCGCCCGCCGCCGCCATCGATACATGGGCCTCCGTCCACAAGCCGGCCGTGATCGTGCTCGGCCGTCAACCGCCCCACCCGCCCCGCTTTTTGCCGGCGCGCGGCACCGGGGGCCAGCTCCTGCGGCACCTGCCCTGTTCCATCCTCGTCATCCCCGCGCCGGCCACGGCGCGAAAGGGGTCACGTACCAAATCTCAACAAACGGCAAATGCCGTTTGTTGAGATTTGGTACGTGACCCCTTTCGGCAATTTCTGCGCGAGGATCGGCAACCGGTGCGCAGCACGACGGGGGCGGGGTGTGCGATCTTGGGGGTGCCATGAAGACCATCCTTGTTCCCATCGATTTTTCCGACGCCACGGATGCGGTGCTGGACGCGGCCGCGACAATGGCCCAGGCCCTTTCCGCCCGCGTTGTTCTGGCCTATGTCGTCGAGCCCCCGGTCGTCGTCAACGAATTCAGCACGGTCACCGAGGATATGCTGCTGGAAGAGGAAAAGACCGCCACCGAGCAGCTCGCGCAGGCCCTGCGCCATTTTTCCGACCGGGGCATCGAGGCCGACTCCCGCCAGCTGTTCGGCCCGGCCCCCCGCGAGGTGGTGGACGAAGTCCGCCGCCTCCGCCCCGACCTCGTCGTGCTCGGATCGCATGGGCACAGCGCGCTCTATGACCTGCTGGTGGGCAGCGTGACCGCCCATGTCCTGCGGCACGTGTCCTGCCCCGTCCTGGTGATTCCCGCCGGGTCGCAGGCCGCCCAGGCCGCAGCCCAGGCTGCGGCTTCCACGTCCGCGCCGGCGCGCTGAGCGCGATTCGCGGCTCGAGCGCCTTCTTTAAAGCTGTAGCCGTTTACTGGCGGTCGGCACGCCGCGCGGCCCGACGGCGCTGCGGCTACAGTTCAATTTAATCTGCTCTAGAGCGCCGTGGCGCTGCGGCGATCCGGACGCTCGTAGCGTTCCAACAGCCGATCGGCCACCTGGTCGAAGCTGTCGAATGACGCCGGCCGCCCGGAAGGAGGCCGGCGGCGGCGCGAGGCCGCGGGGGCGGCCAGCTCCCGTTCGGCTTCGAGCCAGATGTTGAGGTCGCGTCCGTTCGGGCAGCCCAATTGCTGCCACAGGCTGTAGGCTCGCCGGGCGATGTCGTCCCAGGTGGGCGGCGCGGGTGAAGGCTTCGCATTTGCTGTTTTCATAATGGAGGGTGGTGGCTGGCGCGCTGGTTCGCGGCTCCGTGCCGCACCTTGCGCTTACGCCACCTTGATCTCGACGGCGCTCGGGGCGGGCCGGGGATTCTTGGGCAGGTGAATATGCAGCACCCCGCTCTTGAATTCCGCGGCCACCTTGTCGGCAGCGACCGCCGCCGGAAGGGTGAAGCTGCGCAGAAACGCCCCGTGCTCGCTCTCGATGCGGTGGTATTTCCGCTGCCTGTCCTCCTTCTCGAATTTGCGCTCCCCGGAGATGGTCAGCACGCCATCGTCAACGGTGACCTTGACGTCCTCCTTCTTCATCTCCGGCAGCTCGGCGCAAACCGTAATTTCCTTTTCGTCCTCGGTGATGTCGACGCGCGGAGTCCAGTCCGCAACCGTCAGCACCTCCTCGCGGCTGCCGCCGACGGGGGCGAAGGCGTCCCAGTTCAGGAGAGCGGCAAGCCGGTTCTGCATTTGATCCATGTCCTTGAATGGATTCCAGCGAGTGATTTGAGTGCTCATGACAGTCCGAACCTCCCACCCCTCCGGCGCCTGCGCTCCGCGTATTTTGCGGATTGCGAGGCGTTTCTTGCCCGGCGGGGCGGATCAGACGGCCCCGGAGCGGGCCGCGGCCGGCACGGGCACGAGGAAAACCGGAAAATCGGCGCGACGCAGCAGATAGGCGGCGGTGTCGCCGTGAACCAGCTCGTGGAGTCGGCTGTGAAAGTGGGAGCCGATGACGATGTAGTCGGGACGAAGGCGCTTGGCCTCGGCGAGCAGCTCGCTCTCGGGCCAGCCGTATAGGCGGCGGCTCTCCACCTCGATGCCCTGGCGCTCGAGGTTCTGCTGCACGCTCCGCAGACAGGCGCCCTCTTCGCTGTCGTCGGGCAGATGCTCCCGCGGCGGCAGGACAACATGGGCGGCGACGACGCGGGCGCCGATATGCCGGGCCAGCTCGG
>DASRSH010000169.1:0-17803 GCA_035656575.1 Opitutaceae bacterium | reverse complement strand
AGGAATACGAATTTGCAGTGCGCGCAGGGAAACAATTGCTGGTAGCAATGCGGGAGGCTACTAGTGGGCGAGACTTCGATGCGATCATCGCGAGCGAATACGAGTCGATCGGCGGCCGAGACCTAAGAATTGTATATGTGGCGGTATGTATTGCGACGGCCGGCGGTTACACTGTTAGCGCTCAGCAAATTGTCGCATTGACGGACGGAGAGCCTAATTTGGTGTTGGCCGCGCTTAAGGGTGATTTTCAGGATATAATCGTTCCTGCTGGCGAGGGGAGGGGTGCTTACCATGCTCGCCATCGCATCATTGCGTCATTGATCGTGGATGGGATTGCGCCAAGGGAAATAGTTAAAGAGGCGTATATTCGACTGCTGCAAGTGCTATCACGTGATCTGCCTAGGAATCCACGACGGTCTGATCGAGTGTTTCGTTTATACAAGAATGTAATTAATCATGCTACTGTATGGGACCGGTTTCAACGTAAGTTGGAGATGGCTCGCGACGTGTTTGAAAGCATTCGAGAATATTTTAGATCAGATCACCATTATTGGTTGCAATATGGTTCCTTGGAGCTGGAATATGGTGAGCTAGATTTGGCGGAAACCTATATAGATGCTGCCGCTTCTATCGACCCGGACGATGAAATCGTACAGACGACAAGAGCGCTGTTGTTTTATAAGCGATCCGAGGTAACTGATAGGATCAGTGAAGCGTCTGCGTTTAGAGAGGCCGCACGAGAGATCTTGATAGAGCAGATCAAGCATCGCGTGGATGCGGTGTATCCATATCATATAATGTGTTCAGGCGAACTGCAGTACATACGAACGTGGCTTAGTGGATACGAAGTTAGAAAGCGACCTCTCGAGGAGCTTAAGCGTGACATCGATTCCGCGGTTAAAAAGCACCCGTACTCTGATCGGCTCGCTGACTTGAAGAAACAAATTGACGGAGCGTATCTGGAGCTGGCGCTTGATCAGTGAATGCAGAGGAGTCGTAGGGGCTTTAAAATACTACGCGAGATGCTGCTTCGATATTGTGAGCGTGACGGAGGTGGCCATACACACGCATTGCTAGGGCGCCTCCGTCTTTGTGGCCCAGCCAGCGACTGATAGTTGGAATGTCGACGCCGGATTCGATGCAAGTTGTGGCGAAGAGGTGACGGAAGTCGTGATGTGAGAAGTGGGGGTAATTGAGACGACGGCACGCAGTACGAAGGCATGTGTGCGCTCGGTCGATGGGACTGACGCGCTGCTCTGGTTGAGGTTTATATTTGTCGTAAAGCCGCGTTAGAAGATGGCGAAGGGCCGCTGTCATTGGAATGGTGCGCGCTTCGCGATTCTTGGTTCCATCTGTTCCGCCATGGATGGTTACGATGCTCGTATTGAAGTTAACGTCGCGCCACTTCAGAGTCGTGGCCTCGGCGATACGGCAACCAGAATAGGCGAGGAGTTCAACAAGGTCTGCGCCGAAAGCGGCTTTCGCTTGACTGGCGGGCCGGCCATCCGAATCGCGTATTGCCTGCACGAGCTTCCGGAATTGTTCGCGTGTCGGAATGACCATCTGCTTCTTGGTCTCTTTTTTCTTTCGAATATCCTTGGCTGGATTGGAAAGCATCAGTCCCGCCTTCACGGCGTAGGTGAGGATAGGGCGCAGGGTGTTGAGCTCGTTCGCCATTGTCTGGGCGGCGATCTTTGATGCTCGTTCGTTCAGCCAGCGTTCACAATGTTGCTGCTGAATGTTGCGTATCGTCGTCCCGGCGAAGAAGGGAGCCAGGTTCTGGATGCAAGTGCGACGACGTTTGGCTGTGCTTGACTTTATGCTGTGCGCCGTTGCGGCCATCCAACGTTCGGCGACTTCTTCGAAAGTTAGGCGGGCCTCTTCGGTGACGTTGAGACTTCCAACTTGATCGCGTAATTCGGCTAGGCGGCGCTCGGCAAGCTTGCGGTCTTTGGTCTTCAGCGACCGGCGAAATTGCTTGTCGCCCCTTTTTAGCAGGGCGTAGTATCCACCACTCTGCTCCAATCGGTAGAGGTTTTTTGCCACCCGATGAAACACCAACTTACGAGCCGCTTTTCCCTCTGGCAGGGTTGCGTTTTCGATGTTCGCAAGCATAGGGTGACGAGTTCGGGTGACAACATCGAAGCCGAGAGCAGGAGTAGCTTCTGTAAGCTATTTAAGATCTGTTAATTGGGCGCGGTAGCCAAGTGGTAAGGCCGAGGTCTGCAAAACCTCTATGCGCCGGTTCGATTCCGGCCCGCGCCTCCAAATTCCAAGCCCCTCCGGGGCGACGACGTCGGAGGAGGCGGTGTCCGAAATGGGCCGAACGGACACCAAAATGCGCACCACAAGAGGACGGCGTCGAGCGCGACGGAATTGCCGTGAATATCGGCTAAGGATCGCTGCCCGCATCCCTTCCGCGTGCCCACACGGATGGTAATAACACGGGCGCCGCCTGAGTAACGCAAGTCGGGGGCATTCGACATCGGGCCGAATTTTGTCTGCAATAGGGCAGGTCATGGAAGAGGAAGACCCTGAACCGCGGACCCAGCCCGCCGGCGATTTGCCGCCGCCTCGGCCGCCGCGGCCTACCGCGGTGGGGCTTGAATCGGGGGACGACGGCTCCGGCAAGAAGCGGCAGGCTACAATCACCCAGGCTGCGACCGGGGAGGGCCTCTTTTCTCGAAAATCAGGCGGCAAGGGACAACACGGTCATGTCGTTCTCCGAATTGAGCCGAATGCTCGAAATGGCGGCGTCGAGATTATCAGCACGGTTCCGGCCGAGTTGCTCCCGGCTCAGTTTGTGGCCTCAGCCGGGGAAGGTGTCCGACAAGCTCTCCAGAGCGGAGTGTCAATCGGTGATCCCGCGATGGATAACCACGCGGTCGTCGACGTCGTCGTTCACGTGACCGGCGGAAGCTTCGACCCGGACGACTCGTCGGATTTGGCGTTTAAGATGGCGGGCTTTTTCGCGGTGCGGAATGCCCTCAAGCTGGCCGCGCCAATCGAACTGGGATGAAATGGTCCCGGAGCGGGGCGGCTTTCAGGCCGACTGAACTTCCGGGCCCATACTCCGGCCTGGAGGGGCGATTCCGTGGCGGTCGATCACGACGACCAGGCCAAACAGGAAGATCGCCATGAAGATGAGCGCGCTGGAGAAGGCCCAGATGAAACCGAAGCGGTGGGCGATGGCCGTCACCAGGATCGAACTGTAGGCCCCCATCAGGTTGAGGGCGCCGTTATAGATGCCATAGACGAAGGCCGTGCTCCTGGGCGTCGGCGCGAGGTCCACCGCGTTGACGGCCCACGCCCCCACGGTGGCGTTCATCACCAGCAGCGACAGCCCGATCAGCAGGGCGCTGGGCGCCACCAGTCCCCGTTTCGAGGTCTCGAACGCGCATAGCATCATCACGATCATCAAGCCCATGGGGACTCCGGCCCCCAGCTTGCGTCCTTTCGCGTAGCCGTAGCGCGCAACCAGCCCGTCGTTGATCGGCCCGGACACCAGGAACCCGGCGAAGCCCGCCAGATAGGAAATGCTCGTCCATGACGCGCTGCGCACGATCGACAGGTGGAAGGTGTCGTGCATGTAAAGCGGGAGCCAGTTGAGGAAGGTGAACAGGATGTAGCCGAAAGTGACGAAGGTGAGCAGCACCCCGATTCCATTTCGCGTCAGCAGGATCGCTTGCAATGCCTGCTTCATGTCCTGGCGGCTCAGGCGGCTTTCCGCGGCGCGCCGGGGCGCCGCGCCGGCCACGCCCTGGATGAATCGCAGCTCGGGCTCATTGACCCAGGGATGGGATTGGGGCGTATCGCGAACCAAGGCCCACCAGATCGGAACCCAGAGCAAACCCAGCACGCCGAAGATGACGAAGGTCCACTGCCATCCCCACCAGTGGACGATCCAGCCGGAAACGAAGACCCCGACGATAGAGCCGAGGAACTGTCCGGATCCGGCCATGGTGTAGGCCCGGGCGCGCTCCCGGGGCGCGGCCCACGAGCTGGTGGCCTTGGCGTTGATCGGCCAGATCATGGCCTCTCCAGCTCCCATCAGGCCGCGGATCAGGCACCACGAAAACATGCTGTAGGCCAGCGCGCTGAGAATCGTGAAAATCGACCACCATCCGAGGGCGAATGAAGCTGCCTTTCGTATCCCCAGGTTGTCGGCGGCCCATCCGCCCGGAAAGTTGCACAGCGCGTAGGCGAGCCCCCAGATGAACGAGATGCGGCCGATCTGGGCGATGCTGAGGCCGAATTGCTTCTCGATCAGCGGAGCGGAGACGTTGAAGTTCGCCCGGTCCATGTAATTGATGACGAAGGCGGCCAGCGTCAGCGAAAAGACCAGGAAGCGCGCGCGGCTCCTGCGCTCCGCCGCGCCGGGCGCTTCGCCCGGGGCCGGGGCGCGGTCGGAGGGCGGGGGGCCGGATGAATTCGAGGAGGCTGCCATAGCCTCAATGGGGGTCAGCCATGGTAGGGGAGCGGTGGCTCTTGAGCGGTCGGAATAATTAAAACCGCACGACTTCGCAAGACTCCGCCGCCGGCGGGTCGGCAACCGGGGCTTGCAGTTGCAGGTCAACAGAACATTGTAAGCAAATGCAGCGTTTATTGCCGTGGATCCTCTTCTTGCTCGCGATGATTGCGCTGGCTGCGCTGCTTCACCGCAACCTGGACCAGCAGCGGGAACTTGCCCTGGTTCGAGGCGACCGGGCCAGGCTGGAAGCGGATTTGCGCCGAAACAGTCAGCAGCTGCGCCAGGCGAAAGGGGAATTGGAAAGCGCGCGCGCCGACGCCGCGCGCAAGGTCGCTTCCGTGCGAGGCTCGGCCGCTGCCAGCCGATCCACCGGCACGTTCATCTCCTTCGATGCGATGCGCAAGGATCCGAAATACGCGGCGTTGTGGCGCCAAATCCAGGCGAGGAGTATTCAGCGGCAGTATGGCGGGGCGATCGCAGCCATGAAGCTGACGCCCGATCAAGAGAGGCAGTTGCGGGCGTTGCTAATGGAGCGCGATGAGACTGCGGCCGACGCGCGGACTGCGGCTGCGGAAAGCGGACTGAGCAAGGAGGCCAGCAAGGCGTGCGGCGATGCGATCAACGAGGTGAACGCCCAAATCCGGGGACTGATCGGCGACGATCAATTCGCAGGCTTGGAGGGCGCGTCCCGGCTGGAAAACTTTGCCCTGAGCCTAAACTTCACGGTGGTGCCCGATTTGGAGCTGGCCGGGACCCCGTTGGATTCGAATCAGATCTATGCCCTGGCCAAGATCTATTCCGACAGTATCACCGTGGGCAATGGTCCGAGCGCGAGCGCGGGCGGGCTCGACGCCCGCGATCAAGCCATTGTCGACCAGGCTGCCGGCATTCTGTCTCCGCCGCAGATCGAGGCGCTCAAACAATCGATGCAGACTGACCAGTTGGAGCAGCAGTATTTCAACCAGCAGAGGCAGGCTCAGGCCACCCACGCTGGCGGTTCGATCACGGTCATCACGCACTGATCCCGCGCCGTCGGCGGGCAGAAGACGGACCTTGCTCCCGAAGCCGTTCCTTTTACAAGGATTTCATGCTGGGCCGGCGGTGACGGTTCACTTCTGGCCGGCGCCCCTGCTTGACCCGGCAGCACGCCGCCTCCCACACCCCGCCAATGGCTATCTCCGAAGCGACCGTCGGCTCCATTGACGCGCCGCGGAGGCGCGGCAAGCGCGGCCCCGAGCCCGGCTCCCAATCGGGTATGCTGGCGCCGGATCCAGGACTGGTTTCTGTCGCGGTCAAGGCGATCATTCCCCGGGAGGGCAAGATCCTGCTTTTGCGCCGGCGCGGCGATGATGACACCGACGGAGGCCTCTGGGAAATTCCCGGAGGCCGCATGCTCTTTGGGGAAGAGCCGCATCGCGCGCTGGCCCGCGAGGTGGCCGAAGAGACGGGCTTGAAGCTGGCGAAAATGGGCGCTCCCGCAGCGGTTTGGACCTTCATGGCCGGCAAGCGCCGCCAAGTGGTGGGCATCACCTTCTTTTGCACCTGCCGTCGCGGGAAGGTCCGCTTGTCGGTCGAGCATACCGGCTTTCGCTGGGCGGGAGCGGCGGACATGAGGATTCTGGCTATGCACCCGGCTCTGCGCGCCGAGCTGCAAGGCTTTTTCGACGCGGACCGGCGTGGGGCAGCGCGGAGCCCACGCTTGGCCAACAAACTGCTCGCGTAGCTCCGGACAGGGGAGTCATGCTCGACGGGCCAGCGTTCGTTCGGACGATGCCTGATCCCGCTTCCAGCACCGCTCGAAAAGCGGTCTTCCTGAGTTATGCCCGCGAGGACGGCCTCGCGGCCCAGCGTATCGCGGATGCGCTGGGAGGCTTCGGGATCGAAGCATGGTTCGACCAGAGCGAACTGCGGGGCGGGGACGCGTGGGACGAAAAAATCCGGCGGCAGATCAAGGAGTGCGCCGTGTTCGTGCCGATCATTTCGGCCAACACCCAGGCGCGGGGCGAAGGCTATTTTCGACTGGAGTGGAAGCTCGCGGTGGACCGCAGCCACCTCATGGCCGAGAACATTCCGTTTCTCCTGCCCGTCGCCATCGATAGCGTCACGGAGGAGGCGGCCATCGTGCCGGCGGAATTCCGGCGGGTCCAATGGACGCGGCTGGCCGGGGGCCGGCCCACGCCCGCTTTTGTGGAGCTGGTCCGCCGCATCCTGGAAGGGGTGATGCCGGAAGCATCGCCCAAGCCGCGACACGGCGGGAACGCGGCATCCGGGCCGACTTTGGAGGCGAAGCCGGCAAACTCCAAACCGGCTACGGCCGGACGGCTGGGGCTGCTCCTGGCTGGGGTGGCCGCCGCTGCCGCCATCGTGGCCGCCCTGGTCGCGATCCGGCGCGCCGCCCCTACCGCGACGGCCATTCCGACGGCGGCTCCCGCGGAAGCCGCGCCCGTTTCCGACAAGTCCATTGCCGTCCTTCCTTTCGCCAACATGAGCGAGGACAAGGACAACGCCTTCTTCGCCGACGGCATCCATGAGGACGTCTTGACCGATCTCGCCCTGATCCACGACCTGCGCGTGGTTTCCCGCACCTCGGTGGAGCAGTACCGGGACACTACCAAGCCGATCCGGGAGATCGGCCGAGAGCTGGGGGTGGCGTACATTCTCGAGGGCAGCGTGCAGCGCGCCGGCGCGCGCGTGCGCGTCACAGGCCAGCTCATCCGGGCGGCGACGGACGAGCATGTCTGGGCCCAAGCCTACGATGGGGACCTGACCGACGTCTTCGCGATCCAATCGCAAATCGCCCAAGCCATCGCGGGCGCTCTGGCCACGGCCATTTCCCCGCAGGAGCGGAATCTTTTGGAGCGCCGGCCGACGCAAAACGCCGCGGCCTATGACGCTTTCGTCAAGGGGCGCGAAATCGACCAGCGCGCCGATTTGAGCGACCGCTCGATCCGCGAACGGATCGCGTTGTTCAATCAGGCGGTCCGGCTGGATCCCGCTTTCGCGTCGGCCTGGGGCGAATTGGCCGACGCCTACGCCTTCGGCTATTTCCAAAACCTGGAAGGCCGGGACGACTTTCTCGCCCAGGCGAAGGCGGCGATCGAGCGGGCGCAGGAGCTGGCGCCGGATGATCCGGATATTCAGGAGGACCTCGGCACGTATTACTATTACGGCTACCGCGATTTTGCGCGGGCGACCGAGATCTATCAGCGCCTGGCGGCCCTCCGGCCCAACGATCCGACGATCTTCAATGCGCTGGGTTTGCTCGAACGGCGGCAGGGCCGGTGGCCCGAGTCGATCGCCAGCATGCGCCGGGCTACGGAACTGGATCCGTCAAATCTGGGCTATCTCGAGAATCTCTGCAGCGATTGCATTGCGGTGAAGCGCCTGGATGAAGCGGCGGCGCTCAAAGGCAAGATCGCCGCGATGACCCCGGACGTTCTTTCAAACCAGATGGACGTCGCGGAAATGGCGCTGCTGCTGCATAATGATCCGGAGCCGGGAAGGACCTTGCTCGGCCGTCTGACCAGCCAGCAACGGGAATCCCCCCAAGGGATCAATCTGCGATTGCGCTGGGCCGAAGACATGGGCGACTGGGCCGAAGCCGTTCGTCTGGACCGGCAGCAGCCCTTTTACGAGGGTGACGGCACCCCGCACTACGAGCAGGCGCTGTGGGGCGTTCTGCGCTACGCCAAACTGGGCGATCATGACGCCCTCGTGGCCCGCGCGGCGGATTTCCCCGCCCAGCTTCGGCGCCTGCTCGAAACCGAGCCGGACAACTTCATGTACCGCGCCTATCTCGGGTGCTTCGAGATCCTTCTCGGCCAGAAGGAGGCGGGCCTGCGGGACCTGAACCAAGCGTGCGAATTGCTTCCGGTTTCCAGCGATGCCGTAAGCGGGCCCCAGATGCTCACTGTTCGCGCCTACCTTCGGGCTTGGGCAGGGGACAAGGATGGCGCGATCAGGGATTTGACGGAGCTGAAGAGCATGCCCGAATCATTTTTGACGATCCAGGTGACCAAGTACACGCTGGACCGGTCGACCATCGCCGCGCCCCTCGCATCCGATCCGCGGTTCCAGGCGCTGCTCGCGTCCCCTGACTACTTGAAGCCGCTGTTTTGACGACCGCCACGGCGCCGGGGCGGGCCAGAGCGGCTCAGCGCCTCGAGCGATCTGGGCTCGTTTTCACGCAAAGCTCGGGCTAGGGCTGCACCGCGCGGGCGGCTTCCCCGGGGTGAGCGGCTCCGCCGGTCAGATCCGAAACGACGAGACCGGGGCAGCCTTTGGCGTCGAGCGCGTGCTGAAAGTAACTCGGCGGATTTGGGCCCCAGGCGATGCCGCAGTCCCGGATGGTGACGCCGGCGGCGTCGCGCAGCAGGAAACCGGAGGTGGGCATGGCCGGCATGGCGTCGCCGTCCATGGGGCGGAAGTCCTGCTGGCCGCCGGGGAATTCCGACGGCCGGTTGATGCGGATGAAGACGTGGTCGAAGGAGATGCCGTCGATATGCCCCGGTTCGGAGCCGTACACGACCGCCCCGTTCTCCGAGCGGCAGTCCAGATGGGAGAAGCGGACGTCGCTGATGCGGCCCAGCTTGCTCTGGGCATTCCAGGGCGCGGCCTCGATTTGGATGGGCTCGCCCCGGCCCCACCACTTGGGGTCGAAGATTTTGGTCTCGATGATCAGGTTGGAGAAGAGGATGTGCTCCATCGTCCCCTCCAGGCTCAGCCGCACGGCAACGCCGCGGTGGCTGTCGCGGATGATGCAATCGCTGACGACGACATCGTGGATCGGGCCGGAGCAGTCGCAGCCGACCACGACGCCGGAAGAGCGGGACCGCAGGTTGCAGCCGGTGATGATCACGTTCTCGCAGGCCCGTTCGATGCCTTCGCTGAGCGGCACGGCCTTGAGCGAGATGCAGTCGTCGCCGGTCGAGATGTTGCAGTCGTGGATGCGAACGTTCGAGCACCGGTCGATGTCGATGCCGTCATTGTTCGGCATCCTCAGGTCGCCGTCGATGCGGAGGTCTTCCAGCACCGCGTCGGAGCAGCCGAGCAGCCGCAGGGTCCAGAACGCGGAATTGGTGAGCGAGAAGTTGCGCAGCCGCAGCTGGCGGCAGTTCTTCAGCACCATCGCGAACGGCCGGTCGTTGGGGCACTGGTAAATGTGGGGGAGCCGGGCGGTGACATATGCCAGGCAATTCCCATCGATTTGGCCGGAGCCGGAGATGGTAAGATCGTCGGCGCCGTCGGCGTACACGACCACGCCGATCGGCTTCGGCGGAGCGGGATCGAAGTTGACCGGCGGGTAGGCGAAGCGGGTGAAGTCCGAATAGTGCGGGCTGGCTTCCAGCAGCGAGCCCGGCCCCAGCCAGAAATCGATGTGACTTTTGAGGACGATGGTCCCGATCGTGAAGTGGGCCCCGGGCGGCACGATGACCCTGCCGCCGGTTTGGGCGCAGGCGTCGATGGCCCGCTGAATCGCCGCGGTGTCGGCGGCGATGTCTTTGCCCGCGGCGCCGAAGGCGGTGACGTCGTAGTCCACGCGGGCCAGCAGGGTGGGAGCGCCGCTGAGCCATCCGAGCAGGCAAAACCAGGGGAGGGGGCGAAGCGCGCGCAGCAAAGGGAATGGGGTCATGCGAAGAGACCGAGAGCCGATCATGTGCCGCTTCGGAGTCAACTCTCGGCGCTTGGGCAGGCTGCGCCACCGCTGCGCTTCGCCCGGCAGTGCTTAACCGCCGGGACGTCCTTCAGGTCCGCCCTACATCCCGTACCCGGTAGTTGACCGGAGCCTGGCTGCTGAGGGCGACCTCTTCCGCCGTGGCCAGCTCGTAGCTGATCTTGTGCTCGGCGATTTCACGCAGGGCGATGTCCGTGGGGGACATCTTTTCCAGCGAGGTGACCAGCGCCCGGTGTCCCAGCCGCAGCTGCTTCACCCGGCGGGAAACGACATTCACCAGGATATTGGGATCTTCGATCACCGTGAGCGCCTGGCGCAGATAATCCTCTCTCACAGGGAAATCCTCCGGAGAGGAGCCGCGGTCAGACCGGTGCAGGCAGGGTTGCGCATGGCGGAGTGTAGGGCCGCGGCAAGGGGCGGCCTATGGGGTGTTGCCCTACATGCCCTTCCTCGGCCGCCGGACGACCCTGACCTTGCCGCTGCGCCCGCCGCCGCAGAAGAAAACATCGCCGCCGGCTTCGAGCCCGGAAACGGCGGTTCCCGGCGGCATCAAATGACGTTCCAGGACCTGCCCGCTCCGGGGATCGACCCGCCGCAGCTCGCTTTCATCGTTGTCCTCCCAAGTGCCGTGCCACAGTTCGTCGCCGGCCCACGTGACCCCCGTCACGTGGCGGTTGGATTCGATGGTGCGCAGGATCGCACCGGACTCCGGATCGATCTGGTGAATCTTGCGGCCCTCGTGCTGGCCGACCCAGAGCGAGCCCTCGCCCCAAGCGAGCCCCGCGTTGTCGTCCTGGGTCGGCGCGGGGACGGTCGTCACCACCCGGCCGGATTTCGGGTCGATCTTCTGGATGCGCCCGGCGGCGAGTTGGAAAAGATGCCGGCCATCGAATGCTGTTCCGGCATAAGCGGTGACCGAAAGGGCCCGCTGGATCTGTCCGCTTTCCGGATCCAGGGCGTTGATCCGGTCTCCAGTGGCAAACCACACCGCCCGGCCGTCATAAGTGACCCCGTGCACGCACTCCACTTCGGGAAATGGCCCATACTCGCGAACGAGTTCAAGAACGGAGGTTTTCATCCGCGCATTCTAGCCTCAGCCGAGCGGGGCGGGGAGCAACAAGATCGTCGCGAATCCCGGGACCGGCGCGGTCAGCCAGCGGCGGGCCCGCGCCCGGCCGGTGAACCGAATACGGCCCGCCGCCGCCAGCGCGTCGAGGGTTCGCTGCACCGTGCGCTGGCTCGCGCCGAGCGCCAGGGCCAGGGCGGAGCTCGACCACGCCTCGCCGTCGGCCAGCAGCGCCAGCACCGCCCCCTGTTCCTCCTCGGCCGGCCAGGCCAGCACGGCGACCTCGCGCGCGCGCCGGGGCTGCAGCTGGAAGCCCCGCATGGTGGCGACGACCGCCGCCCATGGGGACAGAAGCTTGCGGAGCCGGGCGATCTCCACCCGCAGCCGCGCCCGGTGCGACTCGTTGATGGTCCGCGCCTGAAAGGCGCGAAGGATCAGCGCCGTGCGGGGCGCGTCGCCGGGCCACGCTTCGCCCAGCGCCCGGGCCAGCGCGAACAGGACGGGCCGCCGCCGCAGCAATAAGCTCATCCGGCCCTGGCGCACGCAGCGGCGAAAGGCGTCCACGACCAGCACCGGGCGGGCCCGCAGCGCCTCCACTTCGTCCAGACGGAGCAGCCGTTCCTTTCCCCGCGCCAACAGCCGCGCAGCGGGCGCGCTCAAGACCTCCCTCAAGGTCTTCACTTCGGCCTCGAGAGCCGGAATGCCGGCTTGACGCGCGGCGCGATCGGCCCGCCCCAGCGCCCGGCGCGCCGTCTGGGTTTGAAATCGGCGCAGGGCGATCCCCGCCACCGCCAGTTCATGGGTGGCCCTTAAGGCGGGCGGCAACGATCCGGGCGCGAAGGCGGCGAGCAGCCGTTCGGCCTCGCCGATCCGGCCGATGACGAGGAGCCGGCGGAGCTGGAGCTGGCGGGCGTGGGCTGCGTTGGCCCGGTCGCCGTGCGCCTCCAGGGTGGCCCGAGCGGTCTCGAGCGCCTGCACCGGCCAGGTCAGATCCCGCGAGGCGAGGGCGATCTCGGCTTCAGCGACGACGCACCGCGCGCGGGCAATGGCCGCCCGCGGGCCAAAGGCCCGCGCGGCGTGGCGCAGGAGCCGCTTCGCCCGCGCAAAGTCGCCGAGCTGCGCCATGGCGATGCCGCGCAGGGCGAGGGCGGGCGCGTCGCGCCGCAAGGCGACGCGGTTCAGCGCGCCCAGGGGATTGCCGGCGGCAAGGGCCTGGGCGGCCTCCGCAATCAGCGCTTCCATCGGAATCCCGCCAGTTTTGTCACTCTCGCCGGCCGAGGCGAGCGCGTACAGTACGCGGCACCAAAGGCCCAATATTCCATGAACACGACATCGACTTCAGGTCACAGAACCGGAACCCGCCAGCAGTGGCTGGCCGCGCGCCTTGAGCTGCTCAAGGCCGAGAAGGAGCTCACGCGGCGGAACGACGAGATTGCCCGGCAGAGGCAGGCCCTGCCCTGGGTGCGGATCGACAAGGACTACCGCTTTGAGACGGAGGAAGGGACGGTACCGCTCGCCCGCCTCTTTCGCGGCCGTTCCCAGCTGCTCGTTTACCATTTCATGTTCGGGCCCGATTACACGGCCGGCTGCCCCTCCTGTTCGAGCATTGCCGATGGCTTCAACGGCGTCGTGCCCCACCTGGCCGGCCACGACGTCACGCTGATGGCGGTGTCGCGGGCGCCCCTGGCCAAGCTGCTGGGCTACAAGCGGCGCATGGGTTGGACTTTTCCCTGGGCCTCGTCCTCGCCCGGCGACTTCAACTTCGATTTCTGCGTCTCATTCACGGGCGAGCAGCAGCGGGAAGGTCGCATCGAGTACAATTACGAGCGCGGCGGCCACGCCATGGACGGGGAGCAGGTCCCGGAGCCCGTGGCGCAGATTGCCGCCAGTTGCGGGACCGATGCGGCCACGTACACGCGCGACCGGCCGGGGATGAGCGCCTTCGTCAGCGAAGGCGGCAGCGTGTACCATACCTATTCCACATTTGCCCGGGGGCTGGACGCTCTCTGGGGCATGTACCCGTGGCTGGACCGCGCCCCCCAGGGTCGCAACGAGGATGAGGCCGGCATCTGGTGGCGCCGCGCGGACGAGTACGCGGAGCGCGCATGAAACGCTGCTGTCAGGGCCGTCCGAAGACGGGGTGGGTGAGCGCAATCCTCTCCGGCGCCGCGCTGGTGTGCATGCCCAAATGCCCCCTGTGTCTGGCGGCGTACGTGGCGCTGTTCACCGGCGCGGGGCTTTCGGTGGAGAAGGCTTCGCATCTTCGGAATGCGCTGCTGGCCGTGTGCGGCGCGGCGCTGCTGGGGTCCGCGGCGATGATTTTCCGCCCGTGGGCCGCGCGGCCGCCCCGTTGAGCGCTCAGACAAGGAGCTCCCTTTTGTGCTTCCGCGCCGACGGGGCGGATGGGGCGAGGCGGCGGTTTTAGGGCCCGTAATCCCAAGCGGGTCCGATTGCTCGGGCTTGGAATGAGAGCGCTGGGGCGCATCCCGGGGCGGGGCGGCGGATTTTTAGGCCGATTTTTCCGCCGGCGGCGGCTAGTAGTCAGTGGCCATGCCCGATGACGCCGAATTGCTGCAACGCTACGTTCGCGGGTCAGACGCCGCATTCACCGAGCTCGTGCAGCGGCACGCGAACCTCGTGTACTCGGTCGCCTTGCGGCAGACCGGCGGGGATGCCCACCTGGCGGCGGATGTCACTTCCGCCGTCTTTACCGACCTGGCGCGCCGGGCGCGCGGCCTGGCCGGGGGCGTCGTGCTCGGCGGCTGGCTTTACCGGGCCGCGCGATTTGAGGCCGCGGACGCCGTGCGCGCCGAGCGGCGCCGGCGCGAGCGGGAACGAAAGGCCCACCTGATGGAGGAGCTTGCCGCTGAGGGCGCGCCTCCAGCCTCCGCCGTCGATTGGGAGAAGCTGCGGCCGGTGCTTGACCATGCGATCAGCGAACTTCCCGCGCGCGACCGCGATGCCGTGGTGCTGCGGTTCTTCGAGGACCGCTCCTTCGCGGACCTAGGCGCCCGCCTGCGCGTCAGCGAGAACGCCGCCCGCAAGCGGGTCGCCCACGCGCTCGAGCGCATGCAGCGGGCGCTGCGCCGGCGCGGCGTGCGTTCGACCGAAGCCGCCCTGGCGGTCATTCTCGCGCAGCAGGTCGCGACGGCGGCGCCCAGCGCGCTCGTCGCCTCCATCGTCCCGCCCTGGGCCGGAGCGGCTCCGGCGGGGCTTTTGGTCTCCACTTTCATGAAAGCCACCCAGACTTGGAAAATCGCCGCCGGGCTCGCGCTGCTCCTTGCGGGCACCGCAACCTTCGTTCATCAGCAGCGCACCATCGGCCGGCTCGAGTCGGAGAATGCCGGCCTTCGCCTCAGCCAGCAGCAGGTCGCCCGGCTGCGGGCCGAGATCGGCCGGCTCCATGCGGCCGCTCGCGCCGGGAGCCGCGGGGGCGCCCTCGATGGGGCGGCGGGGGCCGGCCGCGCCGGGGCGTTTGGTCCAATGAACATCGTCCGCAGCTTGAATTCCCCGGACATGCAGCGGCTCATGGCGCTGCAGCAGAAGTTCGCGCTGGATTCGCGCTATGCCGGGCTGTTCAAGCAGCTCCATTTGGGCGCGGACAAGCTCGACCAGCTGAAGCAGCTGATGGTGTCCCGCCAGATGGTGGCCAACGACGTATTCGGGAGCGCCGTGCAGCAGGGGCTCGACCCCATGCAGGACCGCAGCGAATTGGCCGGACTGGTGAAGGACGGCGAAGCCAAGGTCGACGACGAGATCCGTTCGCTCCTCGGGGACGAAGACTTCGCCGCCTACCAGAGCTATGAGCAGACCTTGCCGCAGCGCTCGCTGGTGCAGCAGCTCCAGCAGTCGCTCAGCTATTCGGCGGAGCCCCTGACCGACGCCCAGGCGGACCAGCTGGTTCAGATCCTCGCCCAGAATCCCGCTCCGGCGCCGGCTGGCGGCGGAGGAGCGCGCGTGGCCGTTTCGGCCAGCGCCGGTTCCGGGCCGGGCGAGGGATTGCCGCCGCCCACGTTCATGTTCGGCGGCCCTCCGATTTCGGACGCGGCCGTGGCGGCGGCATCCTCCCTGCTGACGCCGGCCCAGCTCGCCGCGCTGCAGTCGTTGCAGCAGCAGCAGGCCGCGATGGGGTCGATCCTGCAGACCCTCAAGTCCGTCTCTGGCCAGGCGGGGGTGCCCTTCGTGCAGATCCGCTCCAGTCCGGATTGATTGGCCGGCCGGCTGCGACCATAATGACCGCCAGGCCGGCGGCGCAGCTCCGGGCCGGGCACGGGCCTTCAATGTGCCGAAAGTCGTGCGACGCCTTCGCTCAGGCGAAGGCCGGGCATGCTAATACCGCAGCAGGAACATCAGAGCGATCCAGGGCGCCAGGGGAATCGCGTCACGCCCCGCGGCGGTCAGAAGGACCGCCGCGCCGAGCAGCAGGGCGGCGGCAAGCTGCAGGGAGAATGGCGGCGATCGGGGCGGCATGGCGGCCGCGTATTCTGCCAGCGCCCTTTCATCGGCACAATAGGTCGGAAGTCATGCGGCGGCCGCCGCTTGTGCTAAAGCGCTCGGGCGATGGCGTCGGCGAGCTGGCCGAGAGCCGCGCTCATCGTGGCGGCCTCCGCTTCGGAATTGGCGGCGCCGGGGACGACCGTCCGGAAAGCGGCGCGGTGGAGTTCCTGGCCGGAGGGACCGGTGAGCCACCACGTGGCGGACAGCGTGACGGCCCCTGAGCCGTCGGGACTGAAGGCTTCGATCATGACGTGAACGGTGCGCGCCCCGCTGGGAGGAACGGGCTCGCCGGGGGCCAGCACCTTCAGGCCGGGTTCGCGCGCGGCGAGGTCGCGGGCAAGGGCGCTGCGCGCGAGGCCGTCAAAGGGGCCCGCCCAGCGGGCGTCGGGGGCGGTTTCGAGGGCGGCGGCGCCGGTGGCCACCATCAGCCCCGCCTGGTCGAGGACGGCGGGGATTTCCACGGGCGCGACCGCGACGGGGAGCCCGCTTCCGGGCGGCAGGCCTCCGCTGGGCGGGACGCGGACCAAGGTCAGATAGACCATCTGATGGCCGCCTCCGGCGCAGCCGCCGAGCAGGGCGGCGCAGGCCAGAGCGAGGACAAGGCGAGGGAGGCGCATGGTGGAAATCAGTTTTTGCGCCCAAAGATCAGGGCGTTGGGGTGGCTGTTGAGGTAGTCGGTCAATTCGCGGAGGGACCGGGCGGCCCGCGTGATTTCGCCGAGCGCGTGCGGCAAGTCGGCGGTTCCCGGCGCCGCATTCTCGGCTTTTTGCGCGTTGAGCATGACCTGCACCTGCTGCAGGGCCTGCCGGAGCTGCGCGATCGTCTGCTGCACCTGCTGGTCCAATCCTGCGGACGGGCCCGCATTGGGAATCTGCGGCGGCGCGCCCGGCTCCAGCCGGCCCGGAGGCGCGTCGTCCACCTTAGCCAGTCGGACGATCTTCCCTCCGATCACGGGCACGGAGCTCGCAATCTCGGCGCGCAGGCCATGCGCGATCAGAGTCTCCAGCATGTGGTTCATCTGGGGAGCGGGATTGGCCCCGTCCCACTGCTGGCCCGCCAGTTGGACCCGCCGCGGCTGCAGCGCGACGTCGACCCGCGTCTGCAGCGCGCCCTGAGCCGGATCGTAGAGCAGGGCCACGGCGGTCACGGCTCCGGCGGGCTCGCCTTCGAGGTCAACCTCCGCCCCCGGCTTGAGCCCCTGCGGGCCGCCGTCGAAGACGATGCGATACGGCACCGCGCCCGGGCCCGGGCCGTACGGGCCGACCACGCCCGTCGCGCGGCGCACCGTGGGTCCGGGGCGGGGATCGATGCTGACGTACGGACCCGAGACGCTGGCGACCAGGGAGGACAGGTTTCCCACGTCGGAGGAGGTCCCTGAGATCCAGTAGCGAGTGCCCGCTCCGAGATGGCCCTTCATGCTCGAGAGGAAGTTCAAGGTGACGACCATGTGCGTCAGCGAATCCGCAAACGCGATGTCGCCGACGTGGCCGACGGTGTAGCCCTGGTACCGGACCTCCGAATTGCCCGCCTTCAATCCGGCCACGACCGGGAAGTCCACGGTCACCGACGGACCACGGCCCAGCCAGTCGCGCAGGCCGAGCCAAACGACAATACCCAGGGCCGCCACGGGTATGGCCCAGATCACGCCCGGCCAGCGGGAGGGCTTGAATATGGCCTGGTCCGCGGGAGCGGGGCGGCTGCCGCCTTCACTCGGGCGATGCTCGCGGGCGGCGCTCATGACGCGGCGGCCGCCGGGCTCCAGAGCGCCCGCGGATCGAATTCGGAGGAGGCGAGCATCGTGAGCACCACCACGGCCAGAAAGGCCGGCAGCGCCCAGCCCACCACCACCCCCAGAAAATGCGGCAGGCTCATGAGCGGGAGGAATACGGACACGGTGAAGACGTCCACGTGCGACCAGCGGCCGATGGCGTCGACCAGCCGATAGAGCTTGGTCTTGAGCCGCAGCCGCCGGGAGGACCGCCGGTGGATCGACAGCCCGCACCACGCCAGCGCGAACAGCTTCAGCAGCGGCGTCACGATGCTGAACATAAAGATGAGGGCGGCGAAGGCCCAGAGATGGGCTTGGATCAGCTCG
>DASRSH010000168.1:0-2644 GCA_035656575.1 Opitutaceae bacterium | reverse complement strand
GGATTTCAGATCGTGGACCGGGTCACGAGCACGACCAACAAGCTCCTCTATGGCGCCTATCTCGACTTGTCCCTCAACTATGCGATGACGGACCGGACCGGCTTCTACCTGGGCAGCTTCGATCAGGTCTCGACGGGCTACGATCAGGGTGCGAGCAGCATCGGCGGGGTATTCACGACGCGGGTCGACTTCGACAACCAGGAAGGCATGCGCACCGGGATGTCGTACAAGTTCTGAGCGCGGCGGTCCAGCGGCGGTCGCTCGCGCTGGCCCTGCTCGCGGGGCTCAATCTCTGCAATTACCTGGACCGGTACCTCCTGCCGGCCCTGATCTCTCCGGTCGAGCACGACCTGCGGCTGCGGGACACGCAGTTCAGCCTGATCGTCACCGCGTTCATGATCGGGTACTTCGCCACGGCGCCGCTGTTCGGCTACCTCGGCGATCGGTTGCCGCGGCGATGGCTGATCGCGGCGGGAGTACTGGCCTGGTGCGCCGGCACGATGCTCTCCGGCGCGGCGGGAGGATTCGCCTCCTTGCTCTGCTTCCGAATTCTCGTCGGCCTCGGGGAGGCCAGCTACGGGACCATCGGGCCGGCCTGGATCGCCGACGCGTACCCGGCGGCCCAGCGCAACAACGCCCTGTCGCTGTTTTACATCGCGCTGCCCGTCGGCTCGGCGCTGGGCTTCGTGGCCGGCGGGGCCATCGCCGCCCATTGGGGCTGGCGCGCGGCGTTCGTGGTGGCGGGCCTGCCCGCCGTGGCCCTGACGGTGCCGCTGTTCTTCTGCCCGGAGCCGCCGCGCCCCGCGCCGCGGGCGGCCCGCATCTCCGGCGGGTGGCGGGCCGCCGCCGCCAATTATTGGGGCCTCATCCGCACCCGGACCTACCGGCTCGTGGTCCTGGGCTATGTGGCCCAGAGCTTCACGGTCGGCGGCTTCGGAGTGTACGCCGCCGCCTTTTTTGAGCGGCGCCATCACATGACCTTCGCCGCGGCCGATCGCTTCTTCGGATTGTCGCTGGTGGCGATGGGGCTGGTGGCGACCCTGGCCGGCGGCGCGCTGGGCACGTGGTGGCAGCGGAAGAGCCGGGCGGGCTACGGGCGGCTGCTCGCCCTATCGGCGGTGCTGGCGGTGCCCCCGGCCTTTGGGACCTTCCTGCTGCGCGAGGAGGCCTGGGCCCAGGCCTCCCTCGTCGTCACGATGTTCTTCATTTTTCTGCCGACCGGGCCACTGAACACCATGATCCTGGAGACGGCGCCGGCGGCCCTGCGGGCCAGCGCCATGGCCGGCTCGATTTTCGCGATCCACCTGTTCGGCGACCTGTGGTCGCCGCTGATCGTCGGCGCCCTGTCCGACCGGTTCGGCAGCCTGCGCGATGCGATCCTGATCACCTTGCCGGTCGCCCTGGTCGTGTGCGCGGGCTTCTGGCTGCGGCTGGCGGGCGTCCTCAGGCGGGACGCTCCAGCTCCGCCAGAACCAGGTCCGGCGAACGCAGGCTGCCTGCCGGGAAGAAGCTGTTGATGCGGTTCATCACGTGCTGGATGATGCCGTCGGGGCAGGAGGCGCCCCCGGTGATCAGCAGGCGCAGCGGCTCGCGGTGGCCCTCGGTCCACAGCCGGCGCAGTTCCGTGCGCGAGCCGTGGCCGTTCGCACCCTTGGCGGGAAAGACGAAATGCTCCACTTCCGCCGGCGAGCGGATGTTGGCTTCGCTTTGAATGAAGAACGAGCGCTGGCCGAGGCGCTGCTCGCACAGACGGTACAGCTGGTAGGTGTTCGAGGAATTGCGGCCGCCCACGACGATGGCGCCGTCCAGGTCTTCCTCCAGCGCCCGGCCCAGGGCGTCCTGGTTCACCTGGGTCGCATAGCAGAGCGTGTCGTTGCGGCCCCCTCCGCCCACGCGGGGCGCGGCGGGATCGTCGGGGCCGAAGCGCGCGGCGTACGCCCCGCGCAGAAAGGAGATGATCTCGCGGGTCTCGTTCATCAGCAGGGTGGTCTGGTTCACGACCGCGACGCGGGCCAGGTCCCGCTCGACGTCGAAGCCGGGGGTGAAGCGTCCGGCGAAGAGCGCGGCGAAGCGCTCGACCCGCGCCGGGTCCGTGCTGCTGACGATCTCGGCCAGGCGGCGGGCCTCGTCCAGGTTGCGCACGATGAGGGCGGGGGCGTAGCGCCGGGTGTTGGCGAAGGTCGCCTTGGTCTCCTCGTGCTCGTGCTTGCCGTGGATGATGACCGTGTATCCGGCGCGGCCATATGCACGGGCCGCCTTCCAGACCTTCTCGACCAGCATGCAGGTGGCGTCGTGGGCGTAAACGGGCAGGCCGCGGCGGACCAGGCGCTTCTTGTCCTCGTCGGTCGCGCCGAAGGCGGGGATGATGACGATGTCGTCGGAGCGGAGGTCGTCCCAGCGCAGCGGGGCGCCGGGGGCCGCGTCGGCCGGAACGCCGTCCACCGTGAAGGGAACCCCCTTGTCGGTCTGCAGGTACTGCAGGCCGCGGCGGAGCAGGTCCTCGTTCACGAAGGGATTGTGGATCAGCTCGGAGAGCATGAAGACCCGCCGGCCGGGATTCTCGGCCAGCGTCTCATAGGCCTTCTCGATCGCGTTCTTGACCCCCAGGCAGAATCCGAAATGGCTGGGGATGACATAGCGCACC
>DASRSH010000167.1:0-6130 GCA_035656575.1 Opitutaceae bacterium | reverse complement strand
CGCGAGCTGGCGGTGCGAAACTCCGTGGCGACCGAGTACGGCACCACGGACACGAACGAAGTAAATTACCTTCTCGACGGTTCGCCCGACGAGGCGTCCCGGCGGGGCCGTCCCTGGACCAGCACCGGGTGGCGCTCGCGCGACGGCGTCATCGAGATCGACACGCTTGGGCAGTTCAATCCGGGTGAGGCGATCACGACCCGCGAAACCTGGCGGCTGGCCGACCACGGCGAGACGCTCGTGATCGAGCGGGACGTGTCCTCGTCCCGCGGGATCGACCACCAGCACATCGTCTACTTGCGCGAGTAGCGGTCCCGTTCGCCGCTTTGGGGATAGAGCGAGCGCCCCAGGGCCAGGTAGTCCGCGAAATGTCCGCCCGGATCGGATGCGCAGAAGGCGGCCGCCTTGGCCGCGATGAGGAACCCCGCGAGGGGCTGGGGCTCCTGGCCGCGTCCGGCCCACAGCGGCTCAAGCACGAAGCGGGCCTGGGGGCCGCTCAGGCGGCCGCCGCGTCCCAGGGGATGCGCCTGCGCTTCCTGCAGGCGCAGCGCGGCGAGTTCGGAATAGGCCAGGGGACGGACCACATGGGCGCGGAGGGCCGCCTCCAGGTAAATGCGGGCGCCGGTGGCATCGCCCTGGTCCAGCGCCAGGAGCCCGCGCAAGGCGAGGGCCGCGGGGCTGTCGGGACCGCTCCGCCGGCCCCAGTCCAGCGTGGCTTCGGCCTGTTCGGCATAGGTCTTGACCAGCACCGGATAGTGCTGGCGGATGAATTCCACCTCCGCCTCCTCCCAGGCTCCTTTGAGCCGGGTGATCTCCGCCGGCTTGGCAAAGCGCAGGCTGGAATCCGGCGGCTCGGGCAGATTTTCGGTCGGAAAGTCGAAGTCCGTCGATACCGCTTCCGGCAGGAAGTCGGACAGGGCGTCAAAAGCGTCGGAATAGTTGTAGCCGACGATGCGCTCGAACGCCGCCTCGGTCATGGGCGCCCGGGCGCCCGCGTCGGCCAGGCGCCAGAGCACGTCGCGGCCGTGCGGCACCCGGCTCAATAGCCAGCGGACGAACAGCTCGGATTCGGAGCGCCACACCTGGCTGCGCGCGGGATCGGCGGGGGCGGCCCCGGCCAGCAGTTCCGGGAGCGGCAGCAGCCAGCGCGGCCGGTCGGCGTCGTGGCGGAACGAGTCGGTCTCGCTGGGCGAGACCCATTCGGCGGGCCTCGCGGTCAGGCGGCGCGCCGTATCGTCGGTGTCGGGCGCCAGATGAAAACCCGCGTCCGGAGGCGTGTCGCCGGCCACCCATTGGGCGCGTCCGTAATGGGCCGCAAAGCCCGCGACGAACCAGGGCGGCAGCGGCGGGAGCCGGTCCTGCAGCTCCCGTTCCGCCGCCACCGGCGTGAGCACGTCGGGGTAGCGCGTGACGCGCCCGGGCTCGACGAAGAAGACGATCTGCAGGTCGGAGGAGCCCAGGTACAAATTCGGAAAGAACTGGACCGCGGGGGCAAACCAGCCGCGCCGGGGGCCGGCGGGCAGGTGCAGCAGATCCGCGGCGCCGGGCGGCAGCGCGGGCTTCCACTCCTGCGGGCAAAGAATGATGATGACCGGCAGGGAGCGCCGGACCTCGAAGTGCCCGTCCAGCATCCGGTCGAACAAGGCGCGGGCATGCCAGACGCTGCTCAGCACGTGGCGGGTGGTATCGACCGAGCAGCGCGAGAGCACTTCGAAGCCGGGCTCTCGGCCATAGAGCCAGTCCGGGGCGCTGCGCGACTCGACCAGGAAGGGCGGCAGGACGATCGGCGGCGGCTGGGCCCGGGCCGCGGCCAGGGCGCAGGCGAGGGCGAAACTCGCGCCCGCGCGACGCGCGATTGCCGCGGATGTGAGGCGAAGGGGCATCCCGCGGACGAACGGTAGTCGGCCTTTCACGCCGGGGTCAAGGGCGACAGCCGGCAGCTGTGGGCCGCGAACCCGGCGCCGAAGCTGACGAGCCAGAGGTCGCCTTCTTCGGGGGCCGAAGGATGCGAACGGAGCGTCTCCTCGAGGGAAAAGAGGACGGAGGGGCTGCTCATGTTGCCGTACTCGCGCAGGACCGTGCGGCTGGCCGCCAGCGAGTGCTCCGGGAGGGCGGCCGCGATCGCGTCGAGAACATCCACGCCGCCGGAGTGGGAGACCACGCGCGCCACCGGGCGGTCTCCGCGGCGATCCCACAGTTCGCGCACGGCGCCGGCCGCCAGCTCCGGCACGGTGCGGTCGAGCAGATTGCGCAGTTTCCCGTCCTTCAATTCAAACCGGAGCTTGTCCCGATCGGCCGGCCGGTGGACGGTCTGGAAGTCGCAGGCGTGCAGCGGCGGGGAGCCGTCGCGGTCCGGCGGCCGGGCGCGCCAGATCGTGGCCGCCGCGCCGTCGGCGAAGAGGCAGGCGCTGATGAGAACGCCGGGGTCGTCGTCGAGGTAAAACGCCGCCGAGCAGATTTCGACCGCGACGCAGGCCACGGTCGAGTCGGGCCGCGCGGCGAGGGCGTGGCTGGCGGCGCGCAGCGCGGGGATGGCGGCGCCGCAGCCCAGGCCGACCAGATCCTGCAGGTAGGTGCTGGGTTTGAGGCCCAGCTGCTCCGCCACGTAGCTGGTCACGCCCGGGCAGAGATAGCCCGTGCACGTGCAGATCAGAAGCGTGTCGATGTCGGCCGCCGCCAGGTGCGCCCGCTCGAGGGCGAGGGACAGCGCCGTGGCGGCGAGCGGGGGCGCGGCGGCGCGGAAGGCGAGATTCAATTCGTCCGGCGTGAGATCGAAGATGCGGCCGATGTCCGGCACGGCGAAGTGGCGGTGGGCGACGCCGTGGTCGCCGCGCAGGACGCTGTGCAGGATCAGGCGCGAGCGTTTGTGCAGCCGCGCCCGGGCCGGCGAGCCTTCGACGATCGCCCAGCAGTCGGCCTGCGAGTAGCGCTGCGGGGGAACGGCGGTGGCCAGGGCGTGAAGGTACATCGGGGTCAGTGCAGCAGCGAGTAAAGCGAGCGCAGGGGCAGGACTCCGGCTTGCGCCGCGGCGGCCAGCCAGCGCTGCCGTCCCGGCCGGAGCAGAAAAGGGTGCAGCGCCGCGGCGGAGGCCAGACGCACCGCGAAACGGCGGCGGAGGGCCGACTGCACGGAGCGCACCGCGGCCGGCCAATTCGTCTCGCCGCGGGCATAGCCGGCCAGGGGCGCGAGGGCGAGGGCCGCGCTTTGAAAGGCCATGGCCATGCCGTCCCCCGTGAACGGCGGGATCATCGCGCAGGCGTCGCCGAGCGCCAGGCCGGGGCCGCGGAAGACGAACCGGTTCACCTGAAGGGCGGCGACCGCCGTGAAGGAGGAGGGATCAAGATAAGGGGCGACGCGCGCCGCGAGAGCGTCGAGCCCGGCGGCCTGCAGGAAGTCGAGCAGGGGAAAGGGGAAGCGGCGTCCCGCCGCTTCCGGGCCGGGAGAGAAGGGGCGGGATGCCGCTTCCACCGCGGGGCGCCGAAAAAAGCCGCAAAGGTTCCACCGGCCGCCTTCCACTGCGGAGAGGCCCGCGTATGCGTCGCGGCCGAGGTGGACTTCCAGCCCGTTCGACGCAAACCCGCGGCTGCCGCGCGGCGGGACGACGTGCGCCTTGAGTCCGATCCAGGGCGACTTGCTCCGGCGCCGGCCGGTCGTCAAGACGCGCCCCGGCGCGGGCGTCAGCGGCGTGACCCGGCTGTTGCAGCGGAGGCTGCCGTTCGCGGCGGCGAAGGCATCGGCCAGTCTCGCGTCCAGCGTGTGCCGGCTGAGGCCGAGCGCCGGCCGGGGCAGACGCTGGCGCCTGACTGCCTCGCGGCCGCGATACCAGGTGACCGTCTCGTGCGGAACGGCGTCCGCCAGGATCGGGGCCAGCCCGAGACGCCGAATCGTGGCGTCGTCCAGGCCGGCGATGAATTCCCCGCAAACGCGGTGGCGGGGATAGGCGCCCGCCTCATGAAGGGCGACCGGCACGTCCTGCCCCCGAAGCGCAAGGCCCAGCGACAGCCCGGCGAGTCCACCGCCGACGATTTCCAGCGGCTGGGTCACAATCGCTCCGCCGTCAGCCGATACATGCCCAGGGGCCAAAGGTCCGATTGCCAGCTCCATCCGGTCCGGTCCATCCGCAGGAAGCGCGGCAGTTCATCGCCGAGGAATCCGGCCTCGACGCTGACGCGGGCGTCGTGCCGCGTGACGTAGTTCGCCCCCAGCAGCGCGCCTCCGACGGCCAGCAGGACCTTGGCGCGCCGCTGCCGCGCCGGCTCCGAAGCCAGCAGCAGGCGGGCCTGGCGAAGGCGCATCCCCAGCGCGGCCAGGTCCGGCTCATCGAACTGGTGAAAGATCAGGCTCCCGAGGATCACCGAGTAGCCGGCATAGGCATCGAACGCCCGCAGGTCGGTCTGATGCCAGTGGGCGCCCCGGGGCCAGTCCGCCGGGCGCGGCCACAAGTCCAGCCCGTCGACCACGAACCCTCTCCGGCGCAGTTCGCGGCCGAGTTCGCCGGTGCCGGCGCCGACCTCCAGGATGCGGTCTCCCGGCCGGATGCGCGCGGCGAGCTCATCGGCGAACCAGCGCGCGGTCCCCGCGATGCGGTTGATGATCCTCAGGTCGCGCCGATTATGGGCCGCGGCGGGGTCGTCCGGACTCAGCGAATCGAGCAATTCGGGCGTGAGTTGGCGCCGCATGTGAGAGGAAGGTTGCCCGAGGCTCCGCCGGTGTCCAGAGTCGGAAACAGCCTCGGCATGAAGAAAAAGGCCCATCCGGTAGATTTGATCGCGCAGGCGGCAAAGAGTTTCCCCCATCGGCCTTCCTGGGACGAATACTTCATGGCGATGGCGACCTTGATCTCGACCCGCTCCAATTGCGAGCGCCTCCACGTCGGCTGCGTGCTGGTCACGAGCGGCTCCCGCCGCAACCGGCTTGTGGCCGCGGGGTACAACGGGTACCTCCCGGGGACCCCGCACGTCTCGCGGGTGCGCGACGGGCACGAGCAGGCGACGGTCCACGCCGAGCAGAACGCGGTGGCGGATGCGGCCCGCCGCGGCATCTCGGTGGAGGGCTGCGTGGCCTACCTGACGCATTATCCCTGCCTGCATTGCGCCAAGATCCTGGCGGCGGCGGGAATCACCGAAGTGCGGTTTCGGCTGGATTATCGCAACGATCCGCTCGTCCAGACTCTTCTGGAGGAGGCCGGGGTGAAAATCCTGAAACTTGGGACAGTCGCGGCCATCTAACCTGCTGCCATGCGGGAACGCCGACCCCAGTCCAAGAATTCACTCGCGGGCAGCCTCCTGCTGGCGCATCCGGGGCTGCGCGATCCCAATTTCCGGCGCACGGTGATCCTCATGACGGAGGACAATGCGGGCGGCTCGCGTGGGGTGGTGCTCAATCGCCCCCTGAGTCGTTCGCTCGGGTCGCTGGGTGGGGATTTCGCGCTCGGGCCGCTGGCCGACACGCCGCTGTTCTCGGGGGGCCCGGTGGAAACCAAGCAGCTCATCCTGGCGGCCTGGCAGGCGCAGCCCCATGGATTTCAGCTCCATCTGGGGGTCGAACCGGAGCGGGCGGCCTCCCTGGCGTCTGAACCGGACACGCATGTGCGGGCGTATTTCGGGTATGCCGGGTGGTCCCCAGGCCAGCTCAAGAAGGAGCTGACGCAAAGCGCCTGGCTGGTGACGGACGCGCCGCGGGACCTCTTTGCGCAGCCCGGCGACCTCCGTCTATGGCGGACCACGCTCGCGCGCGAGGGCGACGAGTGGCGCCTGATGGCCGACGAGCCGGACTCGCCCGAGCACAACTGAGCGCGCCTACAGGGCCGCGAGCAGCGGCGGGAGTTCCGCCAACGAGCGGATGAAGGCGGCGCTTTCGGACTGGACGCGCGGCCGCGTCACGTAGCCGCCAAAGCCGACGAAAAGATCGACTTCCGGCGCGGTCTCCAGGTCGCTGACGCCGTCGCCTATCGCCGCGGTCGCGGCGGGGTCCAGCCGCCGCTTGAGGCGGCGCAGAATCTCGGGCTTTCCGCCCGTGCGGGTCGTGGGAAAGCCGGAGTCGAAGTCGCGAAAGCCGCCGTCCGCGTCAAAGAAGAGATCGACGGCCTCGACGATATCGATGCCCAGGAAAGCGGCGAGCGGCTGGATGG
>DASRSH010000166.1:0-17342 GCA_035656575.1 Opitutaceae bacterium | reverse complement strand
GGGAATGGGCGCAAATTCAGGCACGGGAAGGTTCGCATGCCTATGGCCTAAGGGTTTTTCGGCGGGGATTGCCGAAAATCTCGGTTATTTCGGCGGAATGAGGGGGGGAGCGGCAGTCATTCGCTTTGCGCCGTGGAATTGGCGATAGGGCACCCACTCTACGGTTGAGATCCGATCCTCTTTGGCGGGGAGGCCGGCTTCGCGCGTTGCGCTATGCCGGGGCACCTTTCGCATTGCGAAAGGTGGGGCGGCCAACGGGACTCGAACCCGCGACCCCAAGATCCACAATCTTGTGCTCTAACCAACTGAGCTATGGCCGCCGCAAAAAGTGACTGAGGGATGAGCGTCCCAAACGGGGCGGGGGGGTGTCAAGAGCGCTCGGGCGCAGGTAGTGTCCTAATTTGAATCAAGTCTTGCGCGGGGCTCAATCTGGCGCGGATTTTGCGCCGATGGACAAGGCCGAGCGAGCGAAATTGCTTCGTCAGCGGTTCCAGGCCAAGGGTGGCCTGCCGTACCCGGTGGCCGAGCCTCGCCGGGCCGATCCGGTGTCCGAGCGGACAAACTTCCGGCAGGGCTGGTATGCGCCGGAAACGGACATTTCCAAACGTGCGCCCGGCTGGGTGTATAAGCCTGATCCGGTGCCAAGGCCGATTCCCCAGCCCAAACGCCGCAATGGTCAAAACCCTATCGTCAAGATCGCGGCTCGCTATCCGGTGCGGTTCCATTAGCCATCTATCTGACCGTGGCAACCAAGCCCTACATTACCACTTTTTTCAGCTCTTTACCCTCAAACCAAGAAGTCGCACCCAAGTGGAAGGCCGCGTAGAGGCCGTTCATCCAGATTCCGTGCTCCGTATTTCCCCGCCACTCCTGCTCGATGAAGCTCGCCAGGAGCTTCATCGTTGAAGGCGGCACGGCAAGATTCCACTCGGTTTCGCGGGCCAGAATGAGCCGCAACGTAGAAAGAAGCCCTTGAGTGATCTGGCGGCATTCCTCCACGTCCTTTTCACGATCCAGCATATCGAGCCAGCTGCCCCCCAGCCAGCAGACCAGTTTGAACGCGTCCAAGGAGGTCTGCTGGATGCCGTGGGTTGCCAAATGCTTCCCATGCTGCGCACACGCCCGAATCACAACCTGCTCCTCCTGGTCGGGCCTGAGCCGGGTAACGGTCTTCGGCACCCACTTCAGGAATAGCTTCCACGCGCCATACGCCGATTTTGCCAATCGGCGGGGGTCAGGGGGAGGCGCTCCCCCGCCAGCGGCGCTCATTTAACGGCGGCGTCGCGTTTGTCGAACTTGGCCTGGATTTCTTCGAAATCGGAAAAATCGTCGTCCGCCGCCTTGAGGAGCGCGTCAATGGTGTCTTCAGAGACACCGTTCGTGAGTGTGCATGAGGCGTCCTCAGACGCGGGTTGACGGTCCGTGACCAGGGCGGTCCATAGCTGGGTGAACCGTTCGAGGGTCATAGTGGCTTCCATAGTATATCGGTCAGGCTGAAGGTTGATTTAGGCAAGACCGGGGACGGTCGGGCAAGCTGGTTTTCCTGGAAAACGGGAAAACTGCGGATGGGGTCATACGGGAAAACAGTATAACAAGGGTGGCGTCAATCCCTCATGCGCCTAATCGCCAATTTGTTACAATGTCGGTTGGGGCAGCGAAGGCTTGTCACCTCGCCCATTAGACATCCCTTTGTGCCATCACGGATGCCCGAACAGCGGCTACTGCTGAATCTACGGGGGGGACTTCGAGCACTGTCGTGAAGCGGGTCTCCTTCCCATCAGGGTAGCTCCAGGCATAGATGCGTTTTGCTCCGGGGTACCCGGTGAGGTCAAACACCTCAACGACGCCCTCCCAGGCGACTTGCCCCCGGAAGGTGTCGCGGACCGGCACGGACGCGACGTGCGCCGCCGTGCAATGGTGCATGACCTGCACAGCGTCCCGGATTTTCTTAATGCGCGGACTCACCCCTCCACCATGGTGATTAGGTCCCCCACGGTCCATGGCGAAGTGGCTACACCAGCCGCCATGGCGGGAGTGCAGCGGATCGTTTTGTGCATCTTGACGAAGTTGTAATAGGCGTAGTGGAGCGCGACCGCCGCCTTGAAGTTCTCGATCTTCTTGGAGAAGGCGTTCGTCAGTCGGGCGAGGCGGCGGCAATGCATCCGGAGCGTGTGGTTCTGTTTCTCAACGTGGGAGGTCGAGATGTGCCTCGGATCGGGATTGCCGCTCACCACTTCCCGGTCAATGCGGATGACTTCGGGCGGCGAGTAGCGGCGCTGCGCTTCAACGTCGGCGCTGCTGAATGTCTTAACGACTGACCCGTAGTCCACATCGGTCCCGAAGGCACGCTCGACTGCCCCTTGGTACACTTTCAGGGCATCGGACGACAATTGAACGCGATGGGTTAGACGGGCCGCGAGGTCTTCAATGAAGGCATCCGCCATCACCTGACTCCGCTCCCCGATTGCGAAGGCCGGAACGAGCTTGGTGTCCGGGTCAATTGCTACCCATGTCCAAACGTCGCCCTTGGTCCGGTCGCTTTCTTCTTTCCGGGCTGCGGTCTTCTCCTTCATGGCGATGAAGCCCCAGATTTCGTCCACTTCGACCCGGCGGCAGGCGAGCCCGCGGAGCTTTTCGTCCATGATCCGCTTGCACCCCTGGCCAATCCGGACCGCCAAGCGCATGATCGTGTCCCGGTGAATGCCGGTGACACGCTCGACCGAACGGATCGAACTTCCTTCGCAAAGCATCGAGATTGCGGCGACTTTCTTTTCAAGGGGAAGGACGTTGGCCATGATTGGAGTGGACTAACTAACGGTAATACCGAAATATTAACTTGCGTCAACGATCTTTTACGTATTACCGTAAAAAAAATGAAAAAACTTGGTCGCCCCAAACTGCCGAAGTCAGAAAAAAAGCAGGTTTTCCCTTTGCGCTTCAGCCGGTCTGAATTGGCCGGATTTCAGCGGGCCGCGAGAGCAGCAGGAAAGGGACTTAGAGAGTGGATTTCCGAAACGCTGATTCATGCCGTCGGTTCGTAGCACTCCCTTCAAGAACCCTGTAACGCAAATATGCATCTTCTGTGGAAAAACCGGGACGATGACGGCGGAGCACGTCACCGCGAAATGGATTGGAAAGCTTTTTCCACAACAAAACCCCTATACCTTTAATTCGATCCGCAGACGTGACTTCACCGCGAATAATTCGCTGATACGAGATGTTGCCGAGGAATCCAGAGGTAGCGGTGACCCCATTTCAAGGCGAGCCAAGATCGTTTGCGCGGAGTGCAACAATGGATGGATGAAAGACTTCCAGGATGGTGCAAAGCCTATCTTGGTCCCATTCTTTAATGGCACTCTCTTGAGCTTGAATCGCCCTCAACAAAAAGTGCTAGCGGCTTGGGCTACGATGACGGCTATGGTGATGGAATATGTCAGGCGTCCGATTATCGTTCCCCAAGCTGAAAGAACCCGTCTAAGAAAAGACCTTACGGCACTCCCAACTTGGATGATCTGGATGGGGCGCTACGGGGGAGGCCAATGGGGCCATTCTTTCATCCACCGCAACGTCGCTGCCCAACGTAGATCAGCACCACTCTCCGAACGAGGTTATGTCGATAAGGCTATAGGCGACACGCAGATCACTACCTTTATCGCTGGGACGGCGGTTTTTCAGGCTCTTAGCACGCGTGGCGCCGCTATATTGCTTTCCGTGGCCAAGCACCATCGCCCCGATAGGTCTATGGTTCAGCTTTGGCCCATTGAACGCGATGATCTTATCCTTCCGACCACGCTCGTTGACGACGCCTGCCTTGATTGGCTTAAAGCAAATCCTGTCAGCCTTGTTTCCAGGCTTCTGCCGAGCGCGAACGATCTTCTTTTGGGATAGTGATTTCAAAGCAAGGCTAATCCCCGAATGCGGCAATCATGAACAACACACCCCATGAATCTGGCAGTTTCCGTCCCGAACCGAGCGAACATGAAAGGGAACTCGAGATACAGACGAGGATTGCGGACGCTCGATGGCAAGCAATTGAAGAGATTCAGCCAGCATTCGCTGTCCTCTCGGCCTGTTTCGCCCACTTGGCGTGGCATCACTGGATCATTTCTGTTGCCGTAGGTATCGGGGTATTCTTCGTCCTGCCCATTCCTTACTCGAAGCAGTCGAAAAAGGCGTGGGATGACTACACCAGAGTCACCAAGACCGGCAAATACGTCGATCATTTGCGATGAATAGTTCCACCCGTCATTGAAGGCTTTTCTTTCAAATTAGGACACTGCCCGGGCGCAGGTGGGGGCGCGGTTTGGCGTCTCGCCCCTGGTTCCGGGCCGAACGAAGCGGCGGGACGCCGCTTCCACCTCCAGCCGTGCCCCTACCCGGGCGCCGGGGCGGGGTAGCCGAAGACATCGAAGCTGCCCACGTCGGCCGCCCGCAGGTCGCGGAGCCAGGACTCGTCCTTCCGCCAGGCTTCGTTGTTGCCGGCGCGGAAGAAAGTCTTGGGTCCCGGCCGGGTCATGCGGTCGAACTGGGTCCACCAGTGCACGAACTTGGGATCGAGCTTGGGGCGCACGCCGATGAAGTCCACGAGGTCAATCAGCGCTTCGGGGCCGGCGACCAGCTCCTCGTACCGGACGACATGCACGGGGACAGGGCGCTGCAGGGCGAGGGCGAATCCGGCGGTGTAGAAGTCGCGGTAGTGGGCGAATGCCTGGCGGATCCAGGCCACCCGATCGTCGACTTTGAGGCCCCAGCGATCGGTGGCCGTGTGATAGTGGCTGTAGACCGTGGGCCAGGGATCGCGGATGAGGAGAATCACGGGCCATTTGCCCGCGGCCGGCAGCGCGTGCGTGCCGCGCGGCTCGGGGTCGATGTACACGGGGGTGAAGGGAACCTTCGCGTCGCGCAGGCCCAGCACGTAAAACGCGTGGGGGTTCAGCTCCTCCGCCCGCTGGCGCGGCTCCGCCTGGGCGATGAACTCGTTGGGAAAATAGACGAGGTCGAGCAGGCCGGTCAGGCAGGTCCACAGATAATGGCTGCCGGTCCGCGGGTAGCTGAAGAACTCCAGCCGGGTGGAAAGCGTTCCGAAATGGTATTTTTCCGGCGTCAAAGCGGCGGGCCATTAGTCGGCATTGCGCTTTTGGGCGTCAAGGGGTTTGTTGTCGGCCGCCGATGCCCCGGTTGCGCCTGGTCACTTTCAACATCGCCCACGGACGCGGGCTGACGCCGATCCAGGGGCTGACTTCCCCGCGCAAGATCCGGGTCAACCTGAGGCGGATCGCGACCTTTCTGGGCCGGATCAAGCCGGACATCGTGGCCCTGCAGGAGATCGACGAGAATTCCCGCTGGGCGGGGAGCTTCGACCACCTGGATTACCTGCGCGTCCACGCCAAGTTCCCGCACGGGGTCTTCGGCATCAACAACCGGCGGGAAGGCTTCATCAATCTCTGCTACGGCAACGCGCTGCTGTCCCAGCATGCGATCGGCGAAACCGAAACGGTCGTCTTCGGGCAGCGCCGGCTGGGCGAAAAGGGGTTTCTCTTCGCGGAGGTCATGATCGGGGGCAAGCGGCTCTCGTTCCTGAACGTGCATTTCCATCCCGGCTCGCGGCGGCAGCGCCTGACCCAGCTCGACCTCATGGTCGGCTGGCTGCGCCAGAAGCAGCGCGGCGAGGGGCGCCGCGGCGCGCTGCCGCCGATCATCTGCGGGGACTTCAACACCCAGCACACGCGCGACGACGCCACGATGGCGCTGCACAGCCACTTGAGCGATTACGGCGACTACACCATGTTCCCGCAGAACGGGGCCACTTTTCCCTCGCCGCTGCCGCGGCGGCGGCTGGATTTCATCTTCCTGCCCGCGGAATGCCGCGCCGTCCAGTGCCGGATCCTGCGCACGCTGCTGTCCGACCACTGCCCTGTCCTCGTCGAATTCGACGTTTGATCGCGCCGGGGATTCGCCCCAAGCTGCACCTCCCCATGTCCCGTCTCGCCGACGCCTTTGCCCGCGCCCGGACCGCCGATCGCGCCGCCTTCATTGCCTACCTCTGCGCCGGCGATCCGGATTTCGACACGTCGCTGGCGGCGTGCCGCGCGGTGATCGACGGCGGCGCGGATATCCTGGAGCTAGGGATGCCCTTCTCGGACCCTCTGGCGGACGGGATCGCCAACCAGCTCGCGGCCCAGCGGGCCCTCGAAGGCGGAATGACGACGGCCCGGGTCTTCGAGCTGGTCCGGCGGGTCCGGGCCGTGTCCGCCGTCCCGATCGTCCTGTACGTCTATTACAATCTCGTTTTCGCGAACGGCATCGAGCGGTTTGTGCGGGCGGCGCGGGCCGCCGGCGTGGACGGGCTGCTGACCCTCGATCTCCCCCCGGAGGAGGCCGCCGAGCTCAACGCGTCGGCGCGTGCCGCCGGCCTGGAGATGATTTCGCTGGTCGCGCCGACGACGCCGGACTCGCGCCTGCCGGCGATCGCCGCGGCCGCGAGCGGCTTTGTCTATTACGTGTCGCGCGAAGGCGTGACGGGAGTCCGCGACCAGGTCGCTTCCGGCGTGCGCGAGGCGGTCGGCCGGATCCGCCGCCACACTGCGCTGCCCGTGGCAGTGGGCTTTGGCATCGCCCGCCGCGAACATGTGGCGGAGGTGGCGGCCGCCGCCGACGGTGTCGTCGTCGGCAGCGCCCTGGTCGGCGTGGTACAGCGCCATGCGCACGAGCGGGACCGGATCGCTCCGGAATTGCGCGCCCGCACCGCGGAGCTGGTCGCCGGCACCGCCCGGGGCTAGCACCCGCCATGCCGCGGACGATTCTCCTGATCGATGATGACCGGCTGCAGTTTCGGCTGACCGAAGCGCTGTTTCGCAATTTCCGCGGCGAACATTACGAGTTGGACTGGGCCGCGACCTACGCTGACGGGCTGACCAAGCTGCTGGGCGGTGCTTACGCCGCCTGCCTGCTGGATTTTCAACTTGGCGAGCGCGACGGTCTGCAGCTCTTGCGCGAGGCCGTCGCCCAAGGCTGCCGCACGCCGGTCGTCTTTCTGACCGCCGAATCTTCCGCGCATGTCGACATCGAGGCGATGAACGCCGGCGCCCTGGATTATCTGGTCAAAGGGGAATTGACCCCGTCCGCCCTGGAGCGGTCGCTGCGCTATGCGCTGAAGCTGGGCGACACCCTCGAAGCCTTGCGGCTGCTCGCCACGCACGACGAGCTGACCGGCCTGCTCAACCGCCGCGAATTCGACCGGCTGCTGGCGCAGGAGGTCGAGCGCGCCCGCCGCTTCGCGCAGCCGCTGGGCCTGGTCATGGCCGATCTCGATCACTTCAAGTCGGTCAACGATCAATGGGGGCATCAGGCCGGCGACGAGGTCCTGCGCGAAGTGGCTGTGCGTCTGGGGGCGAGCGTCCGCAGCGTGGATTGGACCGCCCGGCTGGGCGGCGAGGAGTTCGGCTTTCTGCTCGTGCAGGCCGACGGCGCCAGCGCCTGCGGCGCGGCGGAGCGGCTAAGGGAGGCGGTGGCCGGTCTGCCCATCGTCGCCCAGGGCCGGAACCTCGCCATCACGATCAGCCTGGGCGTCGCGGTCCTGCCCGACCACGGATCCGCGGGGGCCGATCTCATGGCCGCCGCCGACCAAGCCTTGTACGCGGCCAAGCGGGCGGGCCGCAACCGCGTGATCCGGGCCGGAACGTGACGGGGGCGGAGCAACCGCGGCGCCTGCGCCTTTTGACCGGGTGCACGGGGGTGGGCAAGACCGCGGCGGCCGTCGCCTGGGCCGAGCGCAACGGCGCGGAAATCGTCTCCTGCGACGCGCTGCTCTTTTACCGGGGCATGGATATCGGCACGGCGAAGCCGTCCGCATTGGACCGCGCCCGGGTGCCCCATCACCTGATCGACATCTTGCCGGTGTCCGAGGCCATGGATGTGGCCCGGTATGCCGAGATGGCGCGGGGGGCGATCGAGGATATCGCCGGCCGCGGCCGGCCGGCGCTGGTCGTCGGCGGCAGCGGGTTTTACCTGCAATCGTTCCTGCGTCCGGTGACGGACGAGGTTCGGGTGCCCCCGCAGGTGCGGCGGGAGGTGGAGGAACTGTTCGGCTCCGGGGGGCTGCCGGCGGCCGTCGCGGCGCTGCGGGCGCTGAATCCGGAGGGCCTGGGCAAACTGGACGCGGCCAATCCGCGCCGCGTGGCCGCAGCCCTCGCCCGGTGCCGGGCTTCGGGGCTGACGCTGGCGGAGTTGGGCCGCCGGTTCGCCGCGCAGCCCGAGCCTTGCGCGGGATGGCACAAGGAGGTCGTCGAATTGGTCCTGGCGCCGGAGGAATTGGACCGGCGCATTGCCGAGCGCGCGCGCCTGATGGTGGCATCGGGATTGCTCGGCGAGGTCGAGCGCCTGCGCGGGGAGGGGCTGGAGCGCAATCCGAGCGCGGCCCGCGCCATCGGCTACCGCGAGGGCCTCGAAGTGCTCGCCGGCCGGCGTCCCGAGCGCGACCTCGCCGCCGCGATCGCGGAATCGACCCGCCGGCTGGTCAAGAAGCAGCGGACGTGGTTTCGCACCCAGCTCCCGCCGCACGCCGCGGTCGCGCCTCAGTCCTTGAGCTCGACGTGGTAGTAGTCGAACGACGTTCCCTCGAGAAACCGAAGTTCCGCCACCGCGATGCGCAGGCTGACCTGCGCCTGGATCAGGCTGAGCCGGCTGGACTCCAGCTGGTCCTGGGCCTGCAGCACGTCGTAGCTCGTGGCCAGGCCGGCGTCGAACTTGGCCTTTTGCAGCTCGTACTGCTTTTCGCTCAGGGTCGCGGCTTCCTGCGCCGCCAGCACCGACTGGCGGTTGGCAAAGATGGCGCGGACGGCGGACCGCAGGTTCACGACCAGCGCCTGGTCCGTCTGATCCCAGGTCACCTGCTCGCCGCGCAGGCTGTCCATCGCCTGGCGGTACTCGGCGCGCGATTGCCGCAGGCCCCAGGGGAAACTGAGCGTGACCCCGGCCTGCCAGTTGTAGCCCTGGCCGGTGAAGACGTGCGAGAGCGCGGCGCCGTAGGCGTCTTCCTCCGCCGCGTAGCCGCCGGCCCCATTCACGCTCAGCGCGGGAAGCGCCGTGCGCTTGGCGCGCAGCGCCTGCAGCTTGTACTGCTCGATCGTGGCCTGGACGATGGCCAGATTGGGGCCATTGTCGCGGGCGATCTTGTAGGACTGGTCGAAGGACACGGCGTTCTCGGGCTCGGGCGGGAGCTGGATCGGGCCAATCTGGGTCTTGAATTCGCGCTCGCCCATGGCTTCGAGCAGAAGGTCTTCGGCGTTCTCCATCGCCTGGCGGAACCCGATCAGCTGGCTGCGCGACGTGGCGACGCCCGCCTGGGCCTGCACGACATCCAGGTCCGTCAGGACGCCCGTCTTGCGCTTGAACTTGTTGTCGTCGAGCAGCTGCTGGGACAGCCGGAGCGAATCCTGGGCCACATCGTACTGGCGCTGCGATCCGATGACGTTGAAGTACGCGTTCTCGACGTTGTAGATCATCGTCAGGACCGAGTTCTTCAGGTTGAGGCCGGCGATGCGGGCGTTCAGCCGCTGGATCTGGATTGCCGCCCGGGTGTAGTCGGTGCCCGCGCCCTGCAGCAGGGGCTGCGAAACACTGAGCGAGACGTTGCCCAGGTAGGCGGGATTGAGGAAGTAACGCTCGGGCGAACTGGCGTCGCGGGTGAGAACGTACTGCGCGCTGACCTGGCCGCCGGTGATGAGGTTTTCCGTGGCCGACAGCGTGGTCGTTTCGGCGTCATCGTAGGGATAGACGCCGACCAGCTCGACCGGCGCGTTGTTGATGAACGCGAAGTCGATGATCTGGTCGGGGCTGCGGCTGACGGTCTTTTGCCACTGGACCCCCAGCACCGGGTCGTAAACCGACTGGGCGATCACCACGCCCGCCTCGGCCGAGTCCTTCTGCAGCGTCGAGATCTGGACGGTGAAGTTCTTGGCCAGCGCCTGGGCCACGCATTGGTCGAGGGCCAGGGAGACCCGGGGCGCCGCGAGGGGCTGCGCCAGGGCGCGGGACACGAGGACGGCGGCGGCGGCGCAGACGATTAAACGCATGGAAAGAGAGCGAGTGATCGCCGATAATACCCGCGTCCGCGGGCAAAGTTACAACTATTCCCTTTCGTCGAGGGGAGTGCCCTTGAGCTTGGCGTCCACCAGCTCGCCCAGGACCTGGCTGGCGGTCATGTGCGAGGCCATCATCGCCTCCCGGGCGCGCACGGAGGCAAACCGGACCGAGGAGGCGGTCAGGTTGGGCGCTTTCCGGGCCTGGTCGTAAACCAGAACTCCTTCGGATCCCAGGAAGGTCAGGTTCGAGATTTTTCCGGGCGTAAGATTGTCGATCATTTGCATCAGCGCGGGGTCCACGTCGCTGGGGCGGTCGCTCATCTTGAAGGTCGGCAGGTTCTTGACCGCGACTTTGAGCCCCTCGGCGGCGCCGGCCGCGGCCGCGGCCTTGTCGAAGGTCAGCCCCTGCTTCATCCGGGCGGCGATGTCCGCCTTGAGCGTGGCACCGGCGGTCATGAACGCCGCCCGCTTCTGGTCCGCGAGATAGTCGGCGTCGACCCGGCTGCGCACCTCGGCGAGCAGCGGCTGCCGCGGCGCCTCATTGCCTTTCCAGAGCATCACGACCGCCCCATCGGGCGTCGGAGTGGCCTCGGAGAAAAAGTGCTCCTCGTTGAGGGCGAAGGCCGCCGTCGCGACATCGCTGGTGCCCCCCAGCTCGGCGGGAGCGGCATCCGCGCTGAACGACGGGAGGCTCTTCTCCTCCACGTGATGCGCGGCGAGAAAGGCCTGCAGCGCCGGTCCCGGAGAAACCTTGGCCTGATACAGCGCGTAGGAGAAATCGGAGGCGTCCTTGACCGCAAGGGTGTGAGCCCGCTCAAGCTTGAGCGCCTTTTCCACTTCGGGCCGCACCGCGGCATAATCGGCGTTGGGGTCGGACTTGACGGCCGGAGCCTTGAGGGGGCCCGCCAGCTTCGCGGGGAGGGGCTTGGGGAAACGCGCGGGATTGCGGTCGTAGTAGGCCCTCACTTCGGCGTCCGTGACCTGCACCTGGCTCAGATAGCGGGAGTCGGGAAAGTCGATATAGCCGACGGAGACCTTGGCCGGAATCATGTAACGCGAAATGTTCGCCTGAAAATACCGCTCCACGGCGGCCGGGGGAAGTTCGGTCGGACCCTTGAAGGCGGCGTAATCCACGGTCGCGGTCGAGATGGTCCAGGCGGTGTCTTCGATCGTCAGCTCGTCCCGCACATCCGACGGGAGGATATAGCCGGGGCCGCCCAGCAGCATTTCCACCCGCTGGATGCGCTCGTCATCGCTGATGATCCGCATGTAGGCCTCCTCGTTGTTCTCGCCGCTCTCCCGGGCCCGCGCGCGCCAGGCCGCGTACCGCTCGGGGTCGAACTGGCCGTCCGGGCCGGCGAAAACGGGCAGGCGCTTGATGAAGTCCACCATCTGGGGCGAGTTGGGGGCGGCCGGCGGCAAATGCCACTGGTCGGCCAAGGCGAGCGCGGCGACCCGCTGGAACGCGTACTCCCGCCGCTGCGCCTCTTCCAGGTAGTTGTATTCCTGGGGAGCCTGCAGCTCGATGCTCACGTCGCCATCCATCATGATGTTCCGCACGTCCATGCCGTTGGCGAGGTTATGGCCGTAGAAGTCAGCCTCCGTGACCTTCCGTTCGCCGTTGCCGATGCCGGGGGCGGCTCCGATCGTGGCGATGAAGGAGATGATCGTCACGGCGAGCAGCACCGCGAACACGGCCCGGAAGTGGTGCTGAAATGTGCGCTGGATCCAGGAAATCATGAGGTGAAACGTCCGACCTTAGAGGTCGCGGGAGTGTTTTGCACGGCAAAACTAATGTGGCCCCCGATCAGAACGAACAGCCAAAAGACATACAGCCCGATCATCAGGACCGGCACGACGCCGAGGGAGCCGTAGAGGCTGCGGGTGAGGATCACGCGCCGCAGATACAGGAACGCCAGGAAGTTATTGAGGAGCAGGAGCCCTGTGACGACGGAGGCGCCGGTCAGGGCGGGACCCCAGCCCACGCGGGTATGGGGAATCAGGCGGTAGCCCAGCGTGAGGACCCCCGCCAGCAGGGCAAAGCCACCGATCGGGAGAAACCATTGGAAAAGGGGGCCCGCGACGGGCAGGTGGGCGATGAACACGTTGATGAAAGCCGCCACCGACAGCAGGGCGGCGGCCAGAAAGAACAGGGCGCCGCCCGCCAGCAGGAACGCCGCATGAAAGACCACGGCGCGCAGGAAGGGACGTCCGCTCCGCACGCCCCAGATTTCGTTGAACGAGTTTTCGATGGTGGCGAACAGCAGGTAGACGATCGCCAGCAGCGACACGGCGCCGAACGTTCCAATCGCTCCGCGGTGGGCCCCGGTGACGAACCCGTCGATGATTTCCTTGAGCTTGGGATTGAAGGCGTGGGCCGTGCCGCCGCCCCCGTTGTTGAGCTGCTCGTATTCGTGCAGCTGCGGCGCCACCAGATGGGCGAGGCGGTCCAGGGCCCGGGCGGCGAGGAAGGGATCGCGCTGCCCCAGGATGGGGGTGCCGATGATGACGATCAGGGCGATGAGGGGGCCCAGCCCGAGCAGGGAGCTGAAACTCAGGGCGGCGGCGCGCGTCGAGGCGCGCGTGTGATGAAAACTGCGCGCGGTCCGCAGCAGAACATCCAGCACCTGCTGGAAGCTCACATGCGGTCGAGAGTGCGCAGGCCGAGGAGCTTCAATCCGGTTTCCAGTATCAGTGCCGTTTGTCGACATAGCGCCAGGCGCCGCGCCCGCACTTCGGGTTCGTCGGCCAGGACCTTGTCCGTGGTATAGAACGCGCTGAACTCGCCGGCGAGTTCATAAAGGTAGAGCGCCAGGTGGTGGGGACGCAGCGTGTCCGTGGCCAGGCGCAGCGCGTCCGGAAAGCGGATCAGCCGGCGGGCGAGGCGCAGTTCACCCGCGCTTTGCGGGGCCGCGGCCGGCGCCGGCGCGGCGGTTGCGCCCCCGGCGCGGCGCACGATCGAATGGATGCGCGCCACGGCGTACAGCAGGTAGGCGGCGGTGTTGCCCTCCAGGGAAATCATCTTGTCCCAGGAAAAGATGTAGTCGGTGCTCCGGTTCTGGCACAGATCCGCGTACTGGACCGAGCCGACGCCGACGATTCCCGCGATGGCGCGGCGCTCGGCCTCCGGCAGGTCCGGGCTCTTGTCGGAGACGAGCGCGTAGGCCCGCTCTTCCGCTTCGTCAAGGAGGTCCTTCAGGCGGACATTTTCGCCGCTGCGGGTCTTGAGGGGGCGGCCGTTTTCGTCCAGGACCGTGCCAAAATCCACGTGGTCGAGTTCCGGGAGCGGCCGGCCGGTCCGCTCGAACCATTTCCGGGCGGTGAGGAACAGCTGCTCGAAATGGTCGCTTTGGCGCTTGTCGACCACGTAGAGCACGGCGTCCGCGCGAAAATGCTCCACGCGGTAGAGGATGGTGGCCAGGTCAGTGCTGGCATAATTGGCCGCGCCGTCGGATTTGCGGATGATGAGCGGCTGCGTCTTGAACCGCGGGTGTTCGGGGTGAAACACGACCAGCGCGCCCTCGCTCGGCTGCGCGATGCCGGTGCGGGTCAGTTCCGCGAAGACGGGCTCGAGCTTGTCGTTGTAAAAGCTTTCGCCCAGGCAGTGATCGAAGCGGATGCCCAGCCGATCATATATCGGCTGGTAGGCTTTGAGGCTGATGTCGCTGAACATCCGCCAGAGGGCGAGGCTCGCGGGCTCGTGGGCCTGCAGGCGGACCAGTTCCTGGCGGGCTTCGGCCAATTCAGGCGAACCGTCCGGGGTGGCCGCATTGCCCAGTTTATATAGGCGCTCGAGCTCCTCGATGGGATCCTTGTCCAGGGCCGCGGGATCGGCCCAGCGCTTATAGGCATAGATGAGCTTTCCGAACTGCGTGCCCCAGTCGCCGATATGATTGTCGCGAATCACCGCCGCCCCGTTGAAGGCCAGCAGCCGGCAGAGCGATTCCCCGATCACCGCGGACCGTAGGTGACCGACATGCATCTGCTTTGCGGTATTGGGCGCGCTATAGTCGACGACGTAACGCCGGCCAGCCAGGCGCTGGGCTGCCGCCTGCTGCAAAGCCGGTTCGGCGAGAAACGCATTCAGCCATGAGGCCAGCGCCCCGGGTCGCAGGCTCAGGTTGATGAAGCCAGGCCCCGCGATGGACACCTCCACCTGCTCCTTCAGGTCCGCCGGCAGAAGACCGGCGAGCGTTTCGGCCAGCGCCCGGGGGTTGGATTTCTGCCGCTTGGCGTACGCCAGCGCCCCGTTGGCCTGGAAGTCGCCATGGGCCAAATCCGCGGTCCTGACCTCCGGCGCGAAGGTCGCCGGATCGAGGCCGGCCGACGCGCCGGCCGCGCGCAACGCCGCATCCAAGTCGTTGGCAATGTTGAGCGAAAAAGGCATGAAAGACCGTTCAGCCTATAGCATCCGGCCAGGCGCGGCGAGCCCGTTTTGGCTCGACATTGTTCCAGAAGCGGGTTGGCTCGTAAACTTTACCCGACGGAGACCTCCCTCCCGCCTCTTTCCCACATGACCAGTAAACGCAGCATTCCAGCCCGCCGTTTTATCAAGCCGTCCTTCGAATCCCTGATCGAAAAGAAGCGCGACGGCGCCGAGTTCTCCCAGGAGGAAATTCGGTATATCATCGACAGCACGCTGGATGGGGAGATGCCGCAGCACCAGCTCGCCGCCCTGGCAATGGCGATCTACTTCTCCGGCATGTCGGCCCAGGAGACCGCGGACCTGACCGAGGAGATGATGCTTTCGGGCGAGGTGATCGACCTGTCCAACATCGCCAAGCCCAAGATCGACAAGTACTCGACGGGCGGAGTGGGCGACAAGACCGCCCTGGTGCTGGTCCCCTTCGCCATGGCTTCCGGCGTCGTCGTCCCGATGATGTGCGGCGTCGAGCACGACTACGTGATCAACACGTTGGACAAGCTGGCGTCGATTCCGGGCTTCAAGGGCAACCATTCCAACGACCAGTTCGCCTCCCAGCTCAGCCGGATCGGCGGCGCGATCGTGGCGCAGAATCAGGACCTGGCGCCCGCCGATGCCAAGATCTACGAACTGCGCAAGGAGACGGGCACGATCCCGAGCCTGCCGCTGATCACGGGCAGCGTCCTGTCGCGCAAGCTGGCCGCCGGCGCCGAGGGCCTGGTGATCGATGTCAAGTGGGGCAACGGTTCGTTCATCAAGGACCTCGAGCAGGCCAAGCAATTGGCCCGTTCGATGACCCGGGTCGGCCGCTCGATGAAGCGGCGCTGCGTCGCGCTCGTGACGGACATGAACCAGCCGCTGGGCGACGCGGTCGGCACTTCGCTGGAAGTCAAGGAAGCGATCCAGCTGCTGAAGGGCGAGGGCCCGGAGGACATGAAGGAATTGGTGCTCAAGCTCGGGATGGAGATCGTGCGGCTGGCGGGCGTGGCCGGCTCAACCCTTTCGGCGAAGCAGACCGTGCAGCGCCACCTTTCCGACGGGTCCGCGCTGGCGAAGTTCAAGGAGCTGGTGAAGGCCCAGGGCGGCGACGTGTCCTTCCTCGATCATCCGGAAAAATTCCCCCAGGCCCGGCACATCCGCAAGCTGCCCGCCCCCAAGCGCGGCTACGTGCACACCATCAACGCCGCCATGATCGCGCGCGGCGTCCACCTGCTGGGCGCCGGCAAGGAGGCCGGGCACGACAAGGTCGATTATTCGGTCGGCGTGTCCGAGGTCCGCAAGGTCGGCACGCAGGTCAAGCAGGGCGAGCCCCTGATGATGATCCATTACAACGACGAGGCGAAGCTCGAGCAGGCGCTGGAGTACTTCAAGAACGCCTACCGCCTCGCCCCCAAGCGTCCGACCCCGCCGCCCCTGGTGGTGGAGCGCGTGGCCTGAGGCGCGCGGGCATTCGAACGGCCCGCGGCCCATGGCCGAGCAAGGCGAGGAACAGGGGGAAGCGCCGGCGCCGGCGCTTCGCGAGGAGCCCTGGGCGCAGCTGAAGTACATCACCTTCCAGCCCGCGATCTTTCCCCGGCTGCTGAAGGACGTGTCGCGGGGCGCGAAGCCCGGCGACCTCGTCGCCGTCTATGACAAGAACGGCCAGCGGCTGGGCGCCGGCCTCTACAATCCCCGCGCCAAGATCCCTTTGCGGGTGGTGTCGCACGGGACCGGCCCGCTGACCGAGGACTATTTTGCCGACGCCCTGCGCCGGGCCGTGGCCCTGCGGCGGGACGCGCTCAAGCTCGACGGCGAGTCGGACGCCTACCGCCTCGTCAATTCCGACGGGGACGGGCTGAGCGGGCTGATCGTCGACAAGTATGGCGACGTCCTGCTCTGCGAACCCGCCAGCCTGGGTGTCGCGCAGCGGCTGCCGCGCTGGCTGCCGCTGCTGCACGAACTGGCCGGGACCCGCTATGCCCGCGTGCAGGTCGACCACGACCTGGGCAGCCTGGAAGGGATCAAGCCGTCGCTCTTCAACGAGACCAACGCCGCCGCCCCGCTGGCGGTCAAGATCCGCGAGAACGCCATCCGCTACGAGGTCGATTTCGCCGCCGGGCACAAGACGGGCTTCTTTTGCGACCAGCGGGAAAACCGGGCGGCGCTGGCGCGGTTCACGTCCGGGGCCCGGGTCCTCGACCTGTGCTGCTACAGCGGCGGTTTCTCGCTGTCGGCCAAGCTGGCGGGGGCGGCGGACGAGGTGACGGGCGTCGACCTCGACGAGGAGGCGCTGGCGATGGCCCGGCGCAACGCGAATCTGAACCAGGCCCGGCTCAAGCTGGTGCATGCCGACGCGTTCGCCTATGCGCGCCAGATGCGCCAGAATGGCGAGAGCTGGGACGTGGTCGTGCTCGATCCGCCCAAGTTCATCTTCACGCGGGACGATCCCGGCAATCGCGAGGGGCGCGGCAAGTACGAGGACCTGAACCAGCTGGCGATCGCGCTGGTGCGGCCGGGCGGCTATTTTGTCACCTGCTCCTGCTCGGGCCTGCTCAGCCTGGAGGACTTCGAGGCCCACGTCATCCGCGCCGCCCACCGGCTGGGGCGCCGCCTCCAGTTTTTCCGGCGCACGAGCGCCGGCCCCGATCATCCGGTCTATTCCAACTGCCTGGAGAGCCGCTACCTGAAAGTGCTCTGGGCGCGCGCCCTTTAGCGGGCTAGCCCCAATTTTTCATGAAAATCACTTCAATCTCGAGGGAAGACGCCGGGCGATAACCGGCCGAAACCTTCCAGCGATGGGCTGAGAGCCCACCTCGGGCGGTTTCGGTCGATTCTCGCGCGGCGCTTCGTCGATCTTG